>NZ_JBHZGL010000009.1:0-161851 GCF_051900415.1 Frateuria sp. GZRR35 | reverse complement strand
CGCACCTGTGCGCGACCGGGATGCATGGCGGTCGCGCACAGGTGCGCTCCTACAAAAAAATCAGCGGCCGTTGAACGCGGCCTTGCGCTTTTCCAGGAACGCCTGGGTTCCCTCACGCATGTCCTCGGTGGCGAAGGCCAGCGCGAAGCCCTGCGTTTCGAACTCCAGGCCCTGGTCCAGCGCCGTTTCACCGCCAAGCAGGATCGCATCGAGGATGCCGGCGGCGGCCAGCGGCGCAGCGGCGGCCAACTGGTCGGCCAGCGCGTTGACCGTTTCGTCCAACGCCTCGGGCGCTACCACGCGATTGACCAGCCCCAACTCGTAGGCCCGCGCCGCACCGATCGGTGCGCCGGTCAGGCACAGCTCCAGCGCGGCGCTGCGACCGGCCAGCCGCAGCAGGCGCTGGGTGCCACCGAAGCCGGGGATCAGGCCCAGGTTGATCTCCGGCTGGCCGAACCTGGCCTTCTCGCTGGCCACGCGCAGGTGGCAGGCCATTGCCAGCTCCATGCCGCCACCAAGCGCGAAGCCCTGGATGCGCGCGACCACCGGCTTGCCCAGCCGCTCGATCGTGCTCATCAGGCGCTGCCCGGTGCGCGAGAACGACTGCGCCTGCACCGGCGTGTAGCCATTCATTTCCGCGATGTCCGCACCGGCGACGAACGCCTTCTCGCCCGCGCCGGTGAGTACCACCGCGCGCACCGCATCGTCCTGCGCCGCCTGGGTGAAGGCGAGAGTCAGTTCATTGAGCGTGTCGCGGTTGAGCGCGTTGAGCTTGTCGGGGCGGTTGACGGTGATGACGCGCACTGCGCCGCGGTTGGCGATTTCCAGGTTGCGATAGGCCATGACAAGCGCTCCGGCGAAAGGTAAACGCGCATGGTAGCGCGGGAACCTTTGCGGCTGTGCGGGTTCGAAGCAAACGCCGGTTGCGGCGCTGCATGGCGTCGCCAATGCGCATAGCATGTCGCGGTACCGTCGACGTTGGAGGCAAGGCATGACACGACTGGGTGGGTTGGCGCTTGGCATGCTGCTGCTGGGAAGCGTCGCGCATGCGCAGGACCGCGCCGACGCGCCGACGTCGCAGGTCAAGCTGGACAAGCACAAGCTGTCCTACGCGATCGGCTACCAGATCGGCAGCCAGTTTGCCGGCGGCGAGCCGGACGTGGACCTGGCCACCGTGCAGAAGGCCATGACCGATGCGTACGCCAAGCGCCATCCGGCCGTCTCGATGCAGGACATGCATGCCCAGCTCCAGCGGTTGGAGCAGCAACTGCACGCCAACGCCGTGGCCGAGTTCAAGCACATCGCCGAAGCCAACGCACGCAAGAGCGCCGACTACATGGCGCAGAACCGCAAGCGCCCCGGTGTGGTCCAGTTGCCTTCGGGCATCCAGTACGCGGTGATCGCGTCGGGCAAGGGGACCGAAAGTCCCAGGGTCACCAGCACCGTGACGGTCAACTACCGCGGCATGCTGGTGGACGGCACCGAGTTCGACAGTTCGTGGGCACACGGCGCGCCGGTCACCTTCCAGGTCGACAAGGTCATCCCCGGCTGGCAGGACGTGATACCGCGCATGCACGTGGGCGATCGTTGGAAGGTGGTGATCCCGCCCCGGCTCGCTTACGGCGAACGCGGCCAGCTGCCGCGCATCGGGCCAAACGAAGCGCTGGTGTTCGAGATCGAATTGCTCGACATCGCGAAGTAGGCGAGTCCTTCGCGCACGAGAGGCAAGACCGTTCGCGCCAAGCGCAGCCCGGGGGGGGCGAAGTCGAAGCGGATGTCGCGGCCATTCGCACAGCCACCCCTGTGCACATCGGCTAAAATCGCACGAATGCCGCACGATCCCCTTGTCCCCGCCGCGCCACTCACGCCCTGCATCGGCATTTGCCGGCTGGACGCGCGCGGCTGGTGCGAGGGCTGCCTGCGCAGCGGCGAGGAAATCGCCCGCTGGCGGTCCATGGACGACGCCGAGCGCCTGCTTTACATGCGCGAGATCCTGCCCGCGCGCGCGAGGACGTGATGGACGGCGCGCCCGAGCGACCGTTCCAAAGGCTGCTGGATGGGTTGCCGCAGGCCCTGCGTTCGCTTTCCGATCCACCGGCGGCCCCCGGATGGAACCATGCCCAGATGGCCGACCTCCTTGGCGACACGCCCAGGCGTCCTGCGGCGGTTCTCATTGGCGTGCGCGAAGGCGTGCAGCCGCGGCTGGTCTTCACCGTGCGCACCGCCCACCTGCAGTCGCACGCGGGGCAGGTCGCCTTTCCGGGTGGCCGGCAGGACCCGGAGGACGTCGACGCGATCGACACCGCCCTGCGCGAGAGCGAGGAGGAAATCGGGCTGGAGCGCGCGCTGGTGCAGCCGCTGGGCTTCCTCGACTGTTTCGAGACGATCAGCGGCTACTGCGTCACTCCGGTGGTCGCGCGCATCGACGAGGGCGCCGTGCTCTACCCGACGCCGGCGGAGGTGGCCGAGGTTTTCGAAGTGCCGTTCGCGTTCTTCCTTGAACCGGCAAACCTCAAACGCTATGTGATGGACTACCGCGGGCATCAGCGGCCGATGGTGGAATTCGTGCACGGCGGCCATCGCATATGGGGCGCCACCGCCGCGATGCTGCTCAACCTCCTCGAAAGGATGAAAGACGCATGAGCCTGCATACCACGCTGATCGATGCGGCCACGCTGGCCGCGCTGCCTCCGGACGATGTGCTGATCGTCGACTGCCGGGCCGATCCTGCCGGCGCCGGCGCGGCCGATCCGGACAAGCCCGAGCGCGAGTACCGCCAATCGCACATCCCCGGCGCGGTGCATGCCAGCCTGGAACACGACCTGTCCGATCTTCGCCGCGAGGGGCAGGGGCTGGGACGTCATCCGCTGCCGCTGGAACAGGCGTTTTCCGCCGTGCTCAGCCGCTGGGGCTGGCGTCCGGGCCTGCAGGTCGTGGCCTACGATGCCGGCAGCAGCGCGTTGGCGGCCGCCCGGCTCTGGTGGCTGCTGCGGCTGGCGGGCGTGCGTGAGGTTGCGGTACTCGATGGCGGCTTCGCCGCCTGGCGCGAAGCCGGCTTGCCGGTTGAAAGCGGTACCGTGGAACGCACGCCCAGCCAGGCCGAACTGCACTTCGATCCCCACCAGGCGATTACCGACCACGCCACGCTGCACGCCGATCCGGCGCCGGTGCTGTTGGATGCCCGCGCCGCCGCGCGCTATCGCGGCGAGACCGAACCGCTGGATCGTGCTGCCGGCCACGTGCCGGGTGCCCTCAATCGCCCCTTTGCCGACAACCTCGACGCCAGCGGCCGATTCAAGCCGCCGGCGCGTTTGCGCGAGGAGTTCGCGGCGGTGCTGGGCCACACGCCGCCGCAGAAGGTGGTGCACATGTGTGGCTCGGGTGTCACTGCCTGCCACAACCTGCTGGCAATGGAGCATGCCGGGTTGCACGGCTCGCGCCTGTACGCGCCCTCGTGGAGCGGCTGGGTGAGCGACCCGTCGCGGCCGATCGCCACCGGCTGACCAGCCCGTCGCAGGGTTCGGCCTCGCCCGTCCGCTGATTTGTAGGAGCCCACAAACGGGCTCCTACAGGAAGAGGGGCTTCAGCTGCTCTTGGCCTTCAGGCGTGCCACCAGGCCGTGCAGGGTCGCCTGCGTCTCGCTGTTGAAGAACGCCTCGAGAAAGCTGTCCATTGGCAGTGCATCGACATCCTTCCACGCCTCGCGCAGGTCGGCGCGGGCCAGTTCGCGCGTCGCCAGCATGGCGTGGCGAGGCAGCGCCAGCAGTTCGGTGAGCCAGTGGACCGCGCGGGTGACCACCTGGTCCACGCCGGTGAGCTCGTCCACGAAGCCACAGGCCAGCGCCTGCTCGGCCTCGATCATGGCGCCGGCGACCAGCAGCCGTTCGGCGCGGTAGGTGCCGACCACGCGGCGCAGTGCGAGCTGGATGCAGTCGGGCACCATCAGGCCCACCTGCACCTCGTTGAGGCCGATGCGGAACGGGCCCTGCGCCATCACGCGGTAGTCGCAGAACAAGGCGAGCACGGCACCGCCCGCCGGGCTGTGGCCGGTGATCGCGGCGACCGCCGGGATCGGCAGGTAGGCGAGGTCTGCGCACAGGTCGAACAGCGCGCGCCAGTAGGCGCGGACGCCGGCGCGGTCGCGCTGGAGCAGTTCGGGCACGTCCACGCCGGCGGAGAACAAGCCCTGGGCGCCGGAGATCACCAGGCCGCGCGCGCCGTCGCGTGGCGCCTGGGCTAGGGCATCGCGCAGGGCGGCGATGAGGTCCACGTTCAATGCGTTGACCGGTGGGCGGGCCAGGCGGATCTCGGCGATGTCGCCGTCGTGCGGAAGGATGTCGAGCATGGGGATTCCTTGGTTCGTCGGCGCAAGCTGGTGGGATTGTCGCAAGTTTGCCCCCATCCGCCCTTCGGGCACCTTCCCTCGCAGGGCGGGGAAGGACCAGTGGGTGGCAGTCCGTGATCGAGCCTTCCCCCGCTCCGCGGGGGAAGGTGCCGACAGGCGGATGGGGGAGGCCTTGCCGCGGACCCGCCTATTGAGCCCAGCGGTAGTGCACCGCGTAGTCCAGCGTCGCCTTGCCGCCGGCCGGCACATTTACCTTGAACTCCAGCACGTCCGGCGATTGCTTGCTCGGCTTTGCCGACGAGGACGCCAGCATCCATTCGCGCCAGCGGCTGGGGTGTTCGCGCACGGTCACCACGCGCGCCGATTCGCCGGCATTGGTGAGCGTGATGCGGAAGGCTTCGTCCATCGTGCGGGCGGCCTTGTCCACCTTGAAGGCGGTGCGCTCGCGCTCGGCGCGCAGGTCGAACGCGGTACCCAGGGTGAGGGTGGCATCGCTGCCCTTGGGCGTGTCCTCGATACGGCCTTCGCCCAGGAATTGCGGCGTGCCGCGGTTGTCGTTGCCCAGCACGCGCAGGTAGCCGGCCGGCAGGCTGTCGAAGGCAGTAAAGCGCAGGGTGCTTTCGATGGAGTTGCCGCCGCCTGTATTGAAATCCGGAGAGAGCATCGGCTCGCGCGGCGACCACGCACTGCCGTTCTCGTACAGCGCCGTCCGTTCGCAAGCCAGCGTCCGTGGCGTGTACAGCGGCACTTGGCTTACGCTGCCGTCCGGCAGGTCGACCGGTTGGGGCAGGGTGTAGAGGCGGTAATCGCCCAGGGAAGATTGCTGCGGCATGTCGGTGGCTTCGCCCTTGTACGCGCGTGCCATCGCCATCATCGGCTGGGGCGCGTCCGGCTTGGTGAAGCGCGGTTCGCCCGCGACCAGCTTGAGCGTGGCGTTGTGCCAGTCCCGCCCGCTACGGTTGGCGATGCTGGCGCGTGATTCGAATTGCATGCGGCAGGCATTGCCCGGCTCGAGCGTGCCCACGTAGGCGGCGCGCCAACCCAGGCCGGCGGTGGGATAGCTCAGCGTGGCGGTGGCGTTGCCGGCGCGTGCGGCATCCACGCGCAGGCGCAGGCTCGCGCCGGTGGGGAAGTCGCCGCCGGCGCTGCGCACCGCGGCATAGTCGCGCACCAGCGTGTTGCCGAGCGTGCCCTTGACCAGCAGGCCGTTGCCCGCGCGCAGCAGCGTGCCTTGCGCCAGCGATTCGCCGTTGCCGCCGAGCACGGTGATGTCCTGCCCCACCAGACCGGCGAGCGCCGCCTCGTTGCCCTGTCCCAGCAACAGGCGCTGGGAAATCACCCGGGCCTGGTCGTTGGCGAAGGACAGGGCGATGGCTTCGGGGTCGAGGTAGAGCGGCAGGTCGCCCAGGGTGATGTCCTGGGTCCCGGCTTTCAGCTGCAGTGTGCGTTGTTCGCGCGCCACCGCATGGCCTTCGGCCACGCTGCCGTCGCCCGCGGCGGTGTACAGCGCGGGGTTGTCACTGCGGTAGAGGGTCAGTTCGGTGTCGGTTGCCTGTACGGCGGGGGCCAGGCAGGCGGCAACGCAGGCGAATGCGAGGGCACGGCGAGGGGGCAGGGTCATGACGGGCTCCTTCGTGGGGAAGGGCCATCATAGAGGCACGGTGCGGACGGGCTGAACCTTTACACGAACATCGACTCGAAACGGTAGGAGCCCGCTTGCGGGCGATGCCATGGTTGCGCTCATCCCGGTTAAGGCATCGCCCGCAAGCGGGCTCCTACACTGGTTCCTGCGCAAGGTTACGAGTGACCGCCGACCGCCTCGCGGATTGCCTCGGGTAGCGGTACCGGCTTGCCGGTAGCCGGGTCCATCCAGACCATCACTACGTGGCCGTCGCCGTACAGGCGGTCGGTATGTTCGGCGTCGAGGATGCGGTGGCCGATGGTCATCGAGCTGTTGCCCAGCCGCTCGCAGAAGAGTTCGATGCGGATCTGCGCAGGCCATTCGATCGGGCGGCGGTAGTTGAGCTGGACGGCGGCCATCACCGGCATGGCGTGGTCGTCGAACCAAGGGCCCGGTACGTGGCTGAGCCACTGCAGCCGCGCCTCTTCCAGGTAGGTGAGGTAGTTGGAGTTGTTGACGTGGTTGAACGCGTCCAGGTCGCGCCAGCGCACCGGCAGGGTTGCGGTGAACAGCGGCGTGGGTGTGGCCGCTTGTTCGACAGGTGCTTCGGCCTTGGCCGCCTTCTTGGTCGCCGACTTGCGCGGGCTCATGGCGTCTTCTTCTTCTTGCGCGGCATGGGTCGGTGCTTGTCCGCCGAGGCAATGTGCTTGAGCGTGTTCTTGGCGCGCTTGGCCGCCGGCTTTTTCTCGACAGGTGCCGGCGTCTTGAGGTGCTGCACCAGGAACCGTCCGGTGTGGGATTCGGGCGACGCAGCCACTTCTTCCGGCGTGCCGGCAACCAGGATGCGGCCACCGCCCGCGCCGCCCTCGGGGCCGAGGTCGACGATCCAGTCGGCGGTCTTGATCACGTCCAGGTTGTGCTCGATCACCACGACGGTGTTGCCCTGGTCGACCAACTGGTGCAGCACGTCGAGCAACTGCTCGATGTCATGGAAGTGCAGGCCGGTGGTCGGCTCGTCCAGGATGTAGAGCGTGCGGCCGGTATCGCGCTTGGACAGCTCCTTCGACAGCTTCACGCGCTGCGCCTCGCCGCCGGAAAGCGTGGTCGCGCTCTGGCCGAGCTTGATGTAGTCCAGGCCCACGGCGCGCAGGGTGTCGAGCTTGCGCGCGATCGTCGGTACGTTCTCGAACAGCTTCAGCGCGTCCTCCACCGTCATGTCGAGCACGTCGGCAATGGTGTGACCCTTGTAGTGGATCTCCAGCGTCTCGCGGTTGTAGCGCTTGCCGTGGCAGACGTCGCAGGGCACGTACACGTCCGGCAGGAAGTGCATCTCCACCTTGATCATGCCGTCGCCTTCGCAGGCCTCGCAGCGTCCGCCTCGCACGTTGAAGCTGAAACGGCCTGGCGTGTAGCCGCGCGCGCGCGCCTCCGGCACCTGGGCGAACAGCTCGCGCAGCGGCGTGAAGAGGCCGGTGTAGGTGGCCGGATTGGAGCGTGGCGTGCGGCCGATCGGCGACTGGTCGATGTCGACCACCTTGTCGAACAGGTCCATGCCGGTGACCGATTCGAACGGTGCCGGCTGTGCGCTCGCGCCGTTCAACTCGGAGGCGGCCAGGCGGAACAGCGTGTCGTTGACGAGTGTGGACTTGCCCGAGCCGGACACGCCGGTGACGCAGGTGAACAGCTTGGCCGGGATCGCCAGGTCGACGTTCTTCAGGTTGTTGCCGCGCGCGCCCTTGAGGCGCAGCCAGGCGTCCTCGTCGACCGGCTTGCGCCGCTCGGTAGGGACTTCGATGGCGCGCGTACCGGACAGGTACTGGCCGGTGAGCGAGCGCTCGGAGCCGAGGATGTCTTTCAATGTGCCTTGGGCCACCACTTCGCCGCCGTGCACGCCGGCGCCCGGGCCGATGTCGAGCACGTGGTCGGCCATGCGGATGGCGTCCTCGTCGTGCTCGACCACGATCACGGTGTTGCCCAGGTCGCGCAGGCGCGTAAGCGTGCCGAGCAGGCGCTCGTTGTCGCGCTGGTGCAGGCCGATCGAAGGCTCGTCCAGCACGTACATCACACCGACCAGGCCGGCGCCGATCTGGCTGGCCAGGCGGATGCGCTGGGCCTCGCCGCCGGAGAGCGTGTCGGCCTGGCGGTCCAGCGTGAGGTAGTTGAGGCCCACGTCGTTGAGGAAGGTCAGGCGCTCGCGGATTTCCTTGACGATCTTGGCCGCGATCTCGCCGCGCCAGCCGGCCAGCTTGAGGTCCTCGAAGAACGCCAGCGCGTCGTCGATGGAACGGTTGGTCAGCGCCGGCAGCGGCTGGTCGGATACGAACACGTTGCGCGCCGAGCGGTTCAGGCGCTGGCCTTCGCAGGTCGGGCAGGGGTGGTCGCTGATGTACTTGGCCAGCTCCTCGCGCACCGCACTCGATTCGGTCTCCTTGTAGCGCCGCTCGAGATTGGGAAGGATGCCCTCGAAGGCATGCTCGCGGGTCACCCGGCCGCCGCGCTCGGTGAGGTAGCGGAAGGCGATCTTCTCCTTGCCGCTGCCGTACAGGATCGCCTGCTGGATGTGCGGCGGCAGGTCGCGCCAGCGCGTGTCGGCCTCGAAGCCGTAGTGCGCGGCCAGCGAAAGCAGCATCTGGAAATAGTGCGGGTTGCGCCGATCCCAGCCGCGGATCGCACCGTTGGAGAGCGGAAGCTCCGGATGGCCGACCACGCGCGCCGGGTCGAACACCTGGGTCACGCCCAGGCCGTCGCAGCTCGGGCAGGCGCCGATCGGCGAGTTGAACGAGAACAGGCGCGGCTCGAGTTCCGGCAGCGAGTAGTCGCAGACGGGGCACGAATAGCGCGAGGAAAACAGCTGCTCGGGCGCGCTGTCGTCATCCATGTCGACCACGATCACCAAGCCATCGCCCAGCCGCAGCGCGGTCTCGAACGACTCGGCCAGGCGCTGCTTCAAGTCCTCGCGCGGGCGGAAGCGGTCGATCACCACCTCGATCGTGTGCTTCTGGCGCAGGGTCAGCGGTGGTACCGCATCGAGCTCGTACACCACGCCATCGACGCGGGCGCGCACGAAGCCCTGCGCGCGCAGCTGGTCGAACACCTGCACGTGCTCGCCCTTGCGCTCGCGGATCACCGGCGCGAGCAGCATCCAGCGCTTGTCGGGGTCCAGTGCCAGCGTGGCGTCGACCATCTGGCTGACCGTCTGCGCCTCCAGCGGAATGGCGTGGTCGGGGCAGCGCGGCGTGCCGACGCGGGCGTAGAGCAGGCGCAGGTAGTCGTAGATCTCCGTGATCGTGCCGACAGTCGAGCGCGGGTTGTGCGAGGTCGACTTCTGCTCGATCGAGATCGCTGGCGAAAGGCCCTCGATATGGTCGACGTCGGGCTTCTCCATCATCGACAGGAACTGCCGCGCGTACGCCGAGAGCGACTCGACATAGCGGCGCTGGCCTTCGGCGTAGATCGTGTCGAAGGCGAGCGAGGATTTGCCCGAGCCGGACAGGCCGGTGATCACGATCAGGCGATCGCGCGGCAGGTCCAGGTCGATGTTCTTGAGGTTGTGCGTGCGGGCGCCGCGGATGCGTATGGTTTCCATGCGCGCAGGGATATGGGGGAGACCGGCCACTATACCAACCTGCCAAGGTCAGAAATTGAGACTCGGTAGGGTGGGCTTCAGCCTTCCGCCGCCTCCCGAGGACGCGGATCCGCGCTTTCCGTCGGCCGCTGGCTGTGGCCAAATGCCGAGCCCTGCGACGCGATGAGGAACTCACATGCGCAAGTGGACCGGACTGGGCCTGACCCTGTGGCTGGCGACGGGAACCGCGCTCGCGGCTACGCCCAAGCCCCCCAGCGAGGCACAGGTGCGCGCGCTGATGGACGTGTTCGGCGTCGACCGCATGCTGGGCCAGATGAACAGCCAGATGGCTGCGATGATGCAGCAGCAGCTGCCTTGCGTGCCGGCCAGCTACTGGCAGGGCTTCATCGATGCCAAGGGAGCGCAGGAGCTGACCGAGCGCATGGTGCCGATCTACCAGCGCCATTTCAGCGCGGCCGATATCCAGGGGCTGCTCGAGTTCTACCGATCGCCGCTGGGCAGGAAGGTGGTTATCGAGATGCCCGCGACCATGGCCGAGGGCATGAAACTGGGGCAGGAATGGGGCCGCGAACGCGCCCAGGAGATGCTGGCCGAACTGCAGAAAAGCGGGCGGATTGGCGCCCAGGGCCGCTGCCCGGCGTCGCCCGCCGCCACGTCCGGCGCGAAGCTGGCGGCGCCGGCGTCCGGGGGCTCGTCCGCCACGCCTTGAGCGGGTTGCTTAAAGATTGACCAGCGACGAAGGGTGCCGCTATACTTCGCCGTTCACCACGGCCGTCACGCGCGCGGTGAGACCCAAGAGAATAACGACAGAAGGGACCATCCCATGAGTTATGCAGTCATCAAGACCGGCGGCAAGCAGTACCGCGTCCAGCAGGGCGACGTGCTGCGCGTGGAGCTGCTGGATGCCGAGGAAGGCGCCAACGTGAGCTTCGACCAGGTCCTGCTGGTCGGCTCGGGCGATTCGGTCAACGTCGGCGTGCCGACCGTTGCCGGCGCCACCGTCTCGGCCACCGTGCGCCGCCACGGTCGTGCGGACAAGATCCGCATCATCAAGTTCCGCCGCCGCAAGCACCACAAGAAGCAGATGGGGCACCGGCAGCATTTCACCGAAGTCGAGATCACGGGCATCAACGCCTGATACACCAGCCGAGGATTTAAGTCATGGCACATAAAAAAGGCGTAGGTTCGTCCCGCAACGGTCGCGACTCGAACCCGAAGTACCTGGGCGTGAAGATCTACGGTGGCCAGGCCATCGAGGCCGGCAACATCATCGTCCGCCAGCGCGGCACCAAGTTCCATGCCGGCACCGGCGTGGGCCTGGGTCGTGATCACACGCTCTACGCGTTGACCGACGGCGTGGTCGAGTTCAAGACCCGCGGCGAGAACAACCGCAAGTTCGTCAGCGTCGTCAAGGGCTGATCGCTCCCGACGCTCAAGCGAAAGCCCCGCTTCGGCGGGGCTTTTGTTTTTGTGAAGCAAGGATCGGCGAGCGGGGGACGGGGAACATGCAGCTTCCCGGTTACCCTTCCGCTTCCATCTTCCAGTTACTTCCCCAGTTCCGGTTCCCACCATGAAATTCGTCGACGAAGCGATCATCAAAGTCCAGGCCGGTGACGGCGGCAACGGCTGCGTCAGCTTCCGTCGCGAGAAATTCATCCCGTTCGGCGGCCCCAACGGCGGCGACGGTGGCCACGGCGGTTCGGTCTGGCTGGTCGCCGACGAGGGCCTCAACACGCTGATCGATTTCCGTCATCAGCGCAGTTTCAAGGCACAGCGCGGCGAGAACGGCATGGGCTCGGACATGTACGGCAAGGGTGGTGAGGACACCGCCATCCGCGTGCCCGTGGGCACCGTGGTCACCAACGTCGATACCGACGAGGTGATCGGCGACCTGACCCAGCATGGCCAGCGCCTGCTGGTCGCCGAAGGCGGCAAGGGCGGGCTGGGCAACATCCACTTCAAGAGCTCGGTGAACCGCGCCCCGCGCAAGTCCACGCCGGGCACGCCGGGCGAGGTACGCGAGCTCAAGCTCGAGCTCAAGCTGCTGGCGGACGTGGGGCTGCTGGGCTTCCCCAACGCCGGCAAGTCAACCTTCATCCGTGCCGTCTCGGCCGCGACGCCGCGCGTGGCCGATTACCCGTTCACCACGCTGCACCCGAACCTGGGCGTGGTCAGCCTGGGTACCGACCAGAGCTTCGTGATCGCCGACATTCCCGGCCTGATCGAGGGCGCCGCCGAAGGCGCCGGCCTGGGCATCCAGTTCCTGCGCCACGTCTCGCGCACGCGCCTGCTGCTGCATCTGGTGGATATCGCACCGATCGACGGCACCGATCCGGCAGAGCAGGTGCGGGCGATCGAGCAGGAGCTTTCCAAGTTCGATCCCGAGCTGCTGGAGCGCCCGCGCTGGCTGGTGCTCAACAAGGCCGACGTGCTGCCGGAGGATGAGCGGCAGGCAGTGGCCGAGGACATCGTGGCCCGGCTGGAATGGAAGGAGCCGTGGTTCCTTGTGTCGGCGATCGCGCGCGACAACACCATGGCCGTTTGCCAGCAGGTGCAGCGCTTCTTCGAATCGCAGCGGCAGGTGCGCGAGGAGCGCGTCGATATGCAGCCGGGCGACGTGCGGCTGCGTGGGGAGCCGTAGGGCGGCTTCCCGCAAGGCTTCCCCCATCCGCCTGTCGGCACCTTCCCCCGTGGGACGGGGGAAGGCTCATTGAGGAGGGGCGCCGCACCTGTCTCCTTCCCCCGTTCCACGGGGGAAGGTGCCCGAAGGGCGGATGGGGAAGCCTTGCCGGAAACCGCATTCGCCTGCCCAGCCCGATTCGCGCATGATGCGGGACTTCCGTCCGAGGAGCCCCGCCATGCCGTCCCGCCGCGAATTCCTGAAGACCTCCGTGCTGGCCGCTGGTGCGCTTGCTGCGCCCCGCTTTGCAGCCGCGAGTGCCACGCCTTCGAAAGGAGCGCTGCCAGGCACCGACGGCGCCCGCGTCATCTCCACCTGGGACTTCGGCGTTCCCGCCAACCGGGTGGCCTGGGCCGTGCTCGCCCGCGGCGGCAAGGCGCTGGACGCGGTGGAGCAGGGCGCGCAGGTGCCCGAATCGGACCTGGCCAACCACAGTGTCGGCAAGGGCGGCTATCCCGACCGCGACGGCCACGTGACTCTGGACGCCAGCATCATGGACGGTGATGGCCGCTGCGGCGCGGTGGCGTGTCTGGAGAACATCGCGCACCCGATCCGGGTGGCGCGACGGGTGATGGAAGCCACGCCGCACGTGCTGCTGGTCGGCGACGGTGCGCTGCAGTTCGCCCGCGAGCAAGGCTTCCACGAGGAAAACCTGCTGACGCCTGAGGCCGAGAAGGCCTGGCACGAATGGTTGCAAACCGCGAAATACAAGCCCGTCGCCAACAGCGAGAACCTCGACTATCGCCGCAGCCTGCCCGGCGGCCACGACAACCACGACACGATCGGCATGCTCGCCGTCGACGCCCATGGCCACCTGGCCGGCGCCTGCACCACCAGCGGCATGGCGTGGAAGATGCACGGCCGCGTGGGCGACAGCCCGATCATCGGCGCGGGCCTCTACGTGGACGGCGAGGTGGGGGGCGCCACCTCCACCGGCGTGGGCGAGGAGGTGATCCGCAATGCCGGCAGCTTCCTGGTGGTCGAGCTGATGCGCCAGGGACGCAGCCCGCAGGAGGCCTGCGAGGAGGCCGTGCGGCGGATCGTGAAGAAGCGCCCGGACGGCGCGAAGGAAATGCAGGTGGGCTTCCTTGCGCTGCGGCGCGACGGTGCCGTGGGTGCGCACGCGATCCAGCATGGCTTCACCTACGCCGTGTGCGATGCGAAGAAGCAGGATGGCCTGTTCGCCTCGCCCAGCGTGTACACGACCAGCTTTTCCTGATCGGGAGCAGAGGCGCAGCCGGGTGGCTGCCTGCCTTTCTTACGCGCATACGAAAAGGCCGGCTTGCGCCGGCCTTTCCACCAACCCGTGATGTGCGAGGCCGGCTTACGCCAGCTCGCGGATCTTCGCGTTGAGGCGGCTCTTGTGGCGAGCGGCCTTGTTCTTGTGGATCAGACCACGCGCGGCGTAGCGGTCCATGACCGGCTGGGCGGCGGCGAAGGCTTCCACGGCGGCGGCCTTGTCCTTCGCCTCGATGGCCTTGACGACCTTCTTCAGGGCGGTGCGCACCATGGAACGGGCGCTGACGTTGCGCAGACGGCGCTGCTCGGACTGGCGCGCGCGCTTCTTCGCGGACTTGATGTTGGCCAAGGTAGAACTCCAGAGAAGGCTTGGGTTGGAAAAAGACGGGCAATTATGCGGGCAATGCGCTGGCCGGTCAACTGTTTAGGGGGCGCAGGGCGGCACACGCCCCTGTAGGAGCGCCCCCTGTGCGCGACCGGCAGGCCGAGGTCGCATACAGGGCGTGCTCCTACGAGCGGCGGTTCCCCGCCGCTGCCATGTCCCGGCTACCTGCGCGCCCCGGGGGGCTGTCACACTAGCGCCTTTGGCCGGGCCAGGTTCCGTTCCACGCATGAAATCCCCCAGCATGTTCCGTGGGCTGCTCTCGTTCAGCAGCATGACCATGATTTCCCGCGTGCTCGGCCTGGTGCGCGACATGGCGATCAACTCGGCCTTTGGCGCCAACGCGGCGACCGACGCGTTCTGGGTGGCGTTCCGCATCCCCAACTTCATGCGACGGCTGTTCGCGGAGGGATCGTTCTCCACCGCTTTCGTGCCGGTGTTTACTGAGGTGAAGGAGAAGGGCAGCCACGCCGACCTCAAGGAGCTGATGGCGCGGGTGTCGGGCACGCTGGGTGGCGTGCTGCTGGTGGTCACGGCGATCGGGCTGATTTTCGCGCCGGAAGTGACCATGCTTTTCTCGCCCGGTGCGCTGGACGAGCCGAAGAAATTCGCGCTGACGGTAGAACTGCTGCGGTTGACCTTCCCCTTCCTGCTGTTTGTCTCGCTGACCGCGCTGTCGGGCGGTGCGCTCAACAGTTTCCACAGGTTCGGCCTGCCGGCGCTGACGCCGGTGATCCTCAACCTGTGCATGATCGCCGGCGCGCTGTGGCTGTCCAAGTGGCTCGATACGCCGATCCTGGCGCTGGGCTGGGCGATCCTGGCTGCCGGCATCCTGCAGTTGCTGTTCCAGTTGCCCGCACTTCGCGGGCTGGACCTGCTTGCGCTGCCGCGTTGGGGCTGGAGCCATCCGCAAGTGCGCCGGATCATGCGGCTGATGGTCCCGACCCTGTTCGGCTCCTCGGTGGCGCAGATCAACCTGCTGCTGGATACGGTGATCGCCTCGCTGCTGATTGCCGGCTCGCAGAGCTGGCTGTCGCAGGCGGACCGCTTCCTCGAACTGCCGCTGGGTGTGTTCGGCGTGGCACTGGGCACGGTGATCCTGCCCTCGCTGTCGCGCCACCATGTCACTACCGACCGCACGGGCTTTTCGCGCGCGCTGGACTGGGGTTTGCGCACCACGCTGCTGATCGCCGTGCCGGCGATGTTTGGCCTGATGCTGCTGGCCGAGCCGCTGGTGGCGACGCTGTTCCAGCATGGCCGCTTCGATGCGTTCGACACGCGCATGGCAACGCTGTCGATCACCGCGTTGAGCTTCGGCCTGCCGGCGTTCGCGCTGGTCAAGGTGCTGTTGCCGGCGTTCTACGCGCGGCAGGACACGCGCACGCCGGTGCGGGCGGGCGTGGCCTCGCTCATCGCCAACATGGCGCTCAATGTGCTGTTCGTGGCGCTGCTGTTCGCGCTGTGGGCGACCCCGAGCCAGAAGCAGGCCCCATGGCTGCAGGCGCTGGCCGAGGTGCCGGGCCTGCACATGGCGCTGGGCATGGCCAGCGCGCTGGCCAGCTACATCAACCTGGGCCTGCTGTGGCGCTGGCTCAAGCAGGCTGGGGTGTATGAGCGCCAGCACGGCTGGGCGCGCCATTTCGTGCGACTGGCGGTGGCCTGCACGGCGATGGTGGCGGTGCTGCTGCTCGGGCGCTGGCTGTGGCAGGACTGGACCTCGGTGGCGACCGTCACGCGTGTCTGGCACCTGGCGGTGCTGGTAGGCGCCGGCGGCCTGACATACGTCGTCGCGCTTTTTGCCATGGGCTTTCGTATGGGCGAGCTACGCGGGGTCTAGCCTCCCGCAGGAACGTGAACGGCTCGCGACGGACGTCCGCTTATACTGGCCGGATGACGAGACTCTCCCGGGACCTTGCGGGCCCCTGCCTGGCCCCCGAAGGCAGCGTGGTGGCCATCGGCGCCTTCGATGGCCTGCATCGCGGGCACCAGGCCCTCCTGGCCGAGGTGCGCATTCGCGCGCAGGCGCTGGAGGCAGCGCCGGCGGTGATCAGCTTCGAGCCGCTGCCGCGGGCGTACTTCTCGCGCGAACCCGTGCCCCGACTCTCCAGCGTGCGCGAGAAACTCAAGGGCTTTGCCGCGGCGGGCATGGTGCACGCGCTGCTCCTGCGCTTCGACGAGGCGTTGACCGCGATGTCTGCCGAAGACTTCGTACGGCGCGTGCTGGTCGACCGGCTGGCGGCGCGCGAGGTTTGGGTCGGTGAGGATTTCCGTTTCGGCCACAAGCGGTCGGGCGACGTGGCCATGCTCGAACGCATGGGTGCCGGGCTCGGTTTCATCACGCGGGTGATGCCGCCGGTACTGCTCGATGGCGCACGCGTGTCTGCTACCCGCGTGCGGGCGCTGCTTGCTGCCGGCGAGTTCGCCGGCGCCACGCCCCTGTTGGGGCGTCCGTTCGTGATCGAAGGGCGGGTCGAGCGCGGCAACCAGTTGGGTCGAACGTTGGGTTTCCCTACGGCCAACATCCATCTGCGCGGGCGGGTCAGTCCCATCCAGGGGATTTTTGCCGTGCGCGTTGGGCTGGGAGAAGCCCCGTGCAGTTGGCCCGGCGTCGCTTCGCTCGGATTACGACCGACGATCAACCAGGTCGCGCAGCCGGTGCTCGAAACCTGCCTGTTCGATTTCGAAGGCGATCTCTATGGCCGGCGCATGGCCGTGGAATTCGTCGCCAAGCTGCGCGACGAGCAGAAATTCGACGGCCTGGAGGCGCTGACCGCGCAGATGCATGACGACGCCCGCCAGGCGCGCGAGCTACTGGGCATGAACCCGCGATTGGCAGAAGCTTGATTGGTCGCTGTTTGTAGGAGCGCCCTTGGGTGCGACCACCATGGCGGTCGCGTCCAAGGGCGCTCCTACACGAATCGTCCTCTACCGCAACGCAGCAATTTCCACTATTTTCAACGGTTCGCCGGCGCGTTTCGCGCCTTGCCGGCGTCGCCCCACGGACAGCTCCTCATGACGCACGACTACAAGAGCACGATCAACCTGCCGCAGACGGATTTTCCGATGCGCGGCGACCTGCCCAAGCGCGAGCCGCACTGGCTTGCCGAGTGGGAAAGGGTCGGCCGCTACGCGCAGATCCAGCAGAAGGTTGCCGGTCGCGACAAGGCTTTCGTGCTGCATGACGGCCCGCCGTATGCCAATGGCGAGATCCATATCGGCCACGCGGTCAACAAGATCCTCAAGGACATGGTGGTCAAGTCCAAGCTGCTGGCCGGCTACCGCTCGCCGTACGCGCCTGGCTGGGACTGCCACGGCCTGCCGATCGAGATCGCGGTGGAGAAGAAGCACGGCAAGCCGGGCGAGAAGCTCGACGCGCGTGCGTTCCGCCAGAAGTGCCGCGAGTACGCGCAGGAGCAGGTCGACGGCCAGCGCGCGGGCTTCAAGCGGCTGGGTGTGCTGGGCGACTGGTCGCACCCTTACAAGACGATGGACTTCCGCTACGAGGCGGACATGCTGCGCGCGCTGGCGCGCATCGTCGACAACGGCCATGTGGTGCGCGGCGCCAAGCCGGTGTACTGGTGCTTCGACTGCGGCTCGGCGCTGGCCGAGGCCGAGATCGAGTACGGCGACAAGCAGTCGCCGGCGGTGGACGTGGCTTACGACGCGGTCGATCCACGAGCGCTGGCCGGCAAGTTCGGCGTCGATCCGGGCGATGCGATCGTCGCGGTGCCGATCTGGACCACCACGCCGTGGACGTTGCCGTCCAGCCAGGCAGTGGCGCTGGGTGCGGATCTCGAATATGCACTGGTCGAAGGACCGGCGCGCGATGGCCGGCGCATGCTGCTGGTGGTTGCCAGTGCGCTAGTCGAGCCGGCGCTCAAGCGCTACGGCGTCGATGCGCCGAAGGTGCTCGGCCACGTCAAAGGCACCGACCTCGATGGCCTGAAGCTGCACCACCCGTTCTACCCGCGTGAAGTGCCGGTCCTGCTCGGCGAGCACGTCTCCGCCGAGGACGGTACCGGCGCCGTGCACACCGCGCCCGACCACGGCATGGAGGACTTCATCGTCGGCCGCGAGAACGGCCTGGGTACGCTCAATTATGTCGGCCCACGTGGGGCCTACCGCGACGACGTGCCGGCCGCCGATGGCGTCGCCCTGGCCGGGATGCACATCTGGAAGGCCAACGACGCCATCGTCGAGTTGCTGCGCGGGCGCGGCGTGCTGCTCGCGCACGCGAAGATCGAGCACAGTTACCCCAATTGCTGGCGCCACAAGACGCCGGTGATCTTCCGCGCCACGCCGCAGTGGTTCATCGGCATGGAGCAGGCAAAGCTGCGCGCCACCGCGCTGAAGGCGATCAAGGACGTACGCTGGGTGCCGACCTGGGGCGAGGAGCGCATCGCCGGAATGGTGGCCGGCCGCCCCGACTGGTGCATCAGCCGCCAGCGCACCTGGGGTGTGCCGATCGCGCTGTTCGTGCACAAGGCCACGCAGGAGCCGCATCCGGATTCGGTCGCCTTGCTCGAGCAGGTGGCAAAGAGGGTCGAGCAGGGCGGCGTCGACGCGTGGTACGAGCTGGATGCCGGCCAGTTGCTGGGCGAGGTGGCGGACGACTACGAGAAGGTCACCGACATTCTCGACGTCTGGTTCGATTCGGGCGTTACGCACTTCTGCGTGATCGGCCAGCGGCCGGAGCTGCAGCAGGGCGACGCGGCGCAGTACAAGGTGATGTACCTGGAAGGCTCGGACCAGCACCGTGGCTGGTTCCAGTCCTCGCTGCTGACCTCCTCGGCGATCCATGGCCGCGCGCCGTACAACGAGGTACTCACGCACGGCTTCACCGTCGATGCGTCCGGCCGCAAGATGTCCAAGTCGCTCGGCAACGTGGTTGCGCCGCAGAAGGTAATGGACACGCTCGGCGCCGACGTGCTGCGCCTGTGGGTGGCCTCGGCCGACTACCGCAACGAGATGACCGTCTCCGACGAGATCCTGAAGCGGGTCTCCGACAGCTACCGGCGCATCCGCAACACCGCGCGCTTCCTGCTCGGCAACCTGGACGGCTTCGATCCGGCGAAACACCTGCTGCCGGTGGAGCAGACCTTGCCGCTGGACCAGTGGGCCGTGCAGCAGGCGTTCGACGTGCAGCAGGCGGTCATCGCCGCGTACGAGCGCTACGACTTCCCCGACGTCGTCGCGCGGGTGCAGAACTTCTGCACCAACGAGATGGGCGCGCTGTACCTGGACATCACCAAGGACCGCCTCTACACCATGCCGACCGACAGCCACGGCCGGCGCAGCGCGCAGAGCGCGATGTTCCGCATCGCCGAGGCGCTGGTGCGCTGGCTGGCGCCGATCCTGGCGTTCACCGCCGAGGAGATCTGGCAGCAGCTGCCCGGCGAGCGTGGCGAAAGCGTGCTGTTCGAAACCTGGTACGACGGCCTGGCTGCGACGCAGGGCTCGCCCGAGCAGCGCCGCTGGTGGGCCGACCTGCTGGCGATCCGCGAAGCCGGCGCGCGCGTGCTCGAGGGCATGCGCAAGGCCGAGCAGATCGGCGCGTCGCTGGAGGCGAACCTGGCGATCCATGCCGATCCGGCGCTGGTCGAGCGGTATGCGCCGGCACAGGACGAACTGCGCTTCTTCTTCATCACGTCCGACGCCTCGCTGGCGCCGCTGGCGGCGCGCGCCGACGAGGCGGCGAAGGTGGAGCTGGCCGATGGCGAGGCCTGGGTTTCGGCCGTCGCCAGCGACGCGCCCAAGTGCGTGCGCTGCTGGCACCGCCGCCCTGACGTGGGCAGCCATCCGGAACATCCCGAACTGTGCGGCCGTTGTGTCGAAAACGTGGCGGGGCAGGGCGAAAAGCGCCGCTGGTTCTGACCTGAAAGCCCCTCTCTCCCAGCGAGAGGGGTGAGGTGAGGGTCCGGGCGAGCCTCGACAGCGCGCTCCGCCCGAGCCCTCACCCGCCCTGTCGGGCACCCCTCCCGGCGGGAGAGGGAACGAAGCGAGAAACCCATGCACCCCAAACCCAACGCCTTGCCCTGGCTGCTGCTCTCCCTGCTGGTCATCGGCCTCGACCAGCTCACCAAGGCCTGGGCGCTGCACGCCCTGCAGCCGCCCGGCATGCCGCATCCGGTGATTCCGGGCTTCCTCAACTGGACACTGGCCTTCAACACGGGTGCCGCCTTCAGCTTCCTCGCGCAGAGCGACGGCTGGCAGCGCTGGTTCTTCGTGGCGCTCGCCCTGGTGATCAGTGGCGTATTGGTCGTGTGGCTGGCGCGCACCGCGCGCCGCGACTGGCGCACGGCGCTGCCGCTGGCGCTGATCATCGGCGGCGCGCTGGGCAACCTGGTCGACCGCCTGCACGCGGCGCAGGTGACCGATTTCATCCACGTCTACTACCGGCAGTGGAGCTATCCGGTGTTCAACGTGGCCGACTGCGGCATCACGGTGGGCGCAGTGCTGCTGATCCTGTTCGGTTTCAGGAGCGGCAAGGCCGACGTGCGATAATGCGGCCACTGTAGGAGCGCACCTGTGCGCGACCGGGATGCATGGCGGTCGCGCACAGGTGCGCTCCTACAGAAACCTGTTCCACTTCTGCGAATGCCCATGGATATCCTGCTCGCCAATCCCCGCGGCTTCTGCGCCGGCGTCGACCGCGCCATCGCCATCGTCGAGCGTGCACTGGAGTCTTACGGCGCGCCGATTTACGTGCGCCACGAGGTGGTGCACAACCGCTACGTGGTCGAAAAGCTGCGCGCCGACGGCGCCATCTTCGTCGAGGAACTGCACGAGGTGCCTGACGGCGCCACGGTGATCTTCAGCGCCCACGGCGTATCGCAGGCGGTGCGCGAGGAAGCCGGCCAGCGCGCACTGAAGGTGTTCGACGCGACTTGTCCGCTGGTCACCAAGGTGCACATGGAAGTGGCGCGGCTGGGCCGCACCGGGCGCAGCGTGGTGCTGATCGGCCATGCCGGCCACCCGGAGGTCGAAGGCACCATGGGCCAGTGGAATCCGGCCAACAGCGGCGAGATCCTGCTGGTCGAGTCGGTCGAGGACGTCGCCTCGCTGGCGCCGCGCTTTCCGCACCAGCTGTCGTATGTCACCCAGACCACGCTCTCGGTGGACGACACCAAGGCGATCATCGCCGCGCTGCGCGAACGTTTCCCCGATATCGAGGGGCCGCGCAAGGACGACATCTGCTACGCCACGCAGAACCGCCAGGACGCCGTGCGCCGGCTGGCCGCAGCGGTCGACCTGGTGCTGGTGGTCGGCTCGGTCAACAGTTCCAACTCCAACCGCCTGCGCGAGCTGGCCGAAAAGCAGGGCGTGCGCGCTTTCCTGATCGACGGTGCCGAGCACATCGACCGCGCCTGGCTTGATGGCGTCACCCGGATCGGCCTCACGGCCGGCGCCTCGGCGCCGGACAAACTGGTGCGCGACGTGATCGCCCGCCTGCAGTCCTGGGGTGCCGGGGACGTACGCGAGCTGCAGGGCGAGGCGGAAACCATCACCTTCGCGCTGCCGCGCGAGCTGCGCCTGGATGGCGGCAACGTACCTGCCAGCCTCTGACGCAAGTGGCTCTCACAAAAGAAAAAAGGCCCGCTCGCGCGGGCCTTTTTCATGAGCTGGTGCCGGAAATAGGAATCGAACCTACGACCTACGCATTACGAATGCGCCGCTCTACCAACTGAGCTATTCCGGCAAAGAGACGGAAATTCTACGGATCGACCGCGGCACACGCAAGCGCGCGAGCCGTGGCAAGCTTGGGGACTGCAGTGGATGGTGGATGGATGGAGGGGGCGCCGCCCACTACAGTTTCCAGGTCTTCTGCCGCTACATGGGGGAGACATGCAGCCAGAGCTCGCCAGGGAGAGGCACCTAACGGATTCCTCGACCTTGCCCAAATCGACAGCCAGAGCAAAACCGCTGCTGCGGGCAGTGTCGATCCTGATCGCCTTGCTGTTCCTGGGGCGGGCGCTCGCCGCCGTGCCGTCCGACCAGGCGGCTGCCTTCGACCAGTACGCAGGCCAACTTGAGCGGGGCGAAATCTCGCCCGATACCCAGGCGGGCGTCCTCGAAGCGTTGCAGCACATGAAGAACCTGCTGCCGCCGGATGATCCCCGGCGCGAGTTGCGCTACCGCTACATGTACTGCGTCCTTGGCCTGGACACCTCTCCTGAACAGGCTATCGCGTACGCCGACAAGGGCATTGCCGACGCCCGGCGCCTCGGTTACTTCGAGGCGGAAGTCAATTTCCATTTCTGCCGCGGCGCCAACCAGGAAGCGCTGACCACGCCGCGAGATGCGCTGGCCGACTACGACGCCGGCATCTCCCTGGCCCGCCAGCACGAAGACCAGCGGCTGGTCGCCGACGGCCTGACCTGGCGCGGCAGCGTGCAGTCGCTGTTGGGCGAGCACGCGCTGGCGCTGGTCGATTTCCTGGAGGCGCAGAAGTTCTACGAAAGCAGCGGTGCCCCGGTCGAGAGCGAGGACAACCTGTTCAATATCGCGGTGGCCTATCGTCGGCTGGGCGAGGAAACGCAGGCGCGCGCATACCTCGACAAACTGCTCGCCATCGGCCAACAGCGTCATGACCGCGCGGAGCAGCTCGGCGCTCACATGGAGCTGGGCTTCCTCGAAAGCGAAGCGGGAAACCAGGCGGCGGCGGAGCGGCATCTGCACCGGGCGCTGGTGCTCGCGCACGAGGTGGACAGCCGTTCGCGCGGCGCGAGCATTCATCTGGGACTGGCCCAGGTCGACAACCTGCAGGGGCGCCACCAGGAAGCGCTGGTGGAGCTGGAACGGGCCAAGCCCGGTTTCGCGCGCATTGGTGATCGCTCCAATCGCGACATGATCATGCTGCAGACCGCCGAGGCGCATGCGGGCATGGGCAAGCACGCCCAGGCGATCGACGAATACAACCAGGCCGAGAAGCTGCTTCGGCAGAGCGGCAACCTGCGTTACCTGGCGGAACTGCTCGATGCCCGCGCGCGCAGTTACCAGGCGCTCGACCATCTGGATCTGGCGGTGGCGGACCTGCGCCGGCTGGTTTCGGTGCACGAGGCGCTGGATCGCAAGGCGCACTCGGACAACGCCACGCTGATGAATTACCAGTTCCAGACCGCCCAGCGCGACCAGGAGAACCGCCGGCTGGCCGCGGATCGTGCGTTGAAGGAGCAGCAACTGGAGTCGCTCGAGCATGTGCGCCACTGGCAGCGCCTGGCGCTGGTGCTGGGCGGCGTGCTGATCGTGCTGCTGCTATGGCTGGCGGCCCGGCAATTCCGGCGCTCGCGCAAGTTGCACCGGCTGGCGATGACCGATCCGCTTACCGGCATCGCCAACCGCCGTCATATCGAACAACTGGCCCAGCGGGCGCTGGCGCGTGCCGGCGCCGACGGTGAGCCGTTGTGCGTGCTGGTGGTGGACGTGGACCACTTCAAGGCGGTGAACGACGCCTTCGGGCATGCCGTCGGCGACCAGGTGCTGGTGCGCGTGGCGCAATCGTGCAAACAGGCGCTGCGCCGCTTCGACATGATCGGGCGGATGGGTGGTGAAGAATTCCTGGTGGTGCTGCCGGACACCACACCGGAGGTGGCCCTGCAGATCGCCGAACGCCTGCGCCGGAGGGTCGAATGCCTCCCGTTGGCCCATCTCGCTCCGGGGTTGCGGATCACCGCCAGTGTCGGCGCGGCCATGGCCGACCATGATGCGGACGATCTCGCGGAACTGATTCGACGCGCCGACAATGCGATGTACCGCGCCAAAGATGCCGGGCGCAACCGCGTGGAGGTCGGCGGCCGCGCCCAGGTGGTGTGACGCATGCCTCATCCGGCCGGACGGTGGATGCCGTTCGTCGGAAAAAAGCCGCCTTTCGTCCGTCCGGGTCTGGCGGTTGCCGCGGGGCCGCCTATGCTGGAGTCGGCGTGATCCGGTAGGGGACGGAAATGAATCGTTACGCGCGCAGCCAGCGCGGCGTATCGCTGATCGAGGTGATGGTCGCGATCGTCGTGTTCGGCATCGGCATGCTTGGCCTGGCGTTGCTGCAGACCAAGGGCGCCCAGTTCACCAAGGAATCGAGTTCGCGCACCAACGCGATCATCCAGGCGCGCAGCCTGGCCGATGCCATGCGCGCCAATCCGCAGGGCGTCGACCCGGCCGATGGCAGCAGCAGCTACTACATCTATGACGGTTCGGTCGCACCGGATCCGGCCAGCTGTACCAGCAATGCGCCGTGCGCCCAGGCCAAGAGGGATCTCAAGGGCTGGCTGGACAGCCTGAAGAACAGCACGATCGCCGCCAAGGGCGTGCCGGCGGCCAAGGTGGAGCGCGACGCCAGCCTGGGTACCTTCACCATCACGGTGTCGTGGAACGGGCTGGATCTCAACGGCGACAAGCAGCTGACCGCCGCCGACAACGGCACCTACAGCTTCAGCATGCTGCCATGAGGACACCACGCATGGGATCGAGCCGTTCCCGCCGCGCCGCCGGCGGTTTCTCGCTGGTCGAGATGATGATCGCCGTGGTATTGGGCCTTATCGTTGTCGCAGGCCTGATCCAGGTGCTGTTGGCGAATCGCAAGTCCTACCAGTTGCAGCAGGGCACCAACATCCTGCAGCAGAACGTGCGCTTTGCCTCTGACCGCATTGGCTGGTCGCTGCGCATGGCCGACTTCTGGGGCGGCAATGCGGGTGGCGTGGTGACCGGTTCGCCCGCCGTAACCGCGCGCGGCGATTGCAAGGCAGCCTGGATCCTCGATACCCGGGAAGGCGTCTTCGGCTACGAGGGCGGTGCCGCGTTCCCGCTTTCCGGCTGCGTGGACGACAAGGATTACGTGAAGGGCTCCGATGTACTGGTGACGCGCTACGTCGATGCCGACGGCATGGACCCGGCCGCCAGTACCACCATCGGCGCCGCACCCAAGCAGGTATACCTGGTGTCGGCGATCGGGCAACAGGCGGCATTGTTCCTGGGCAGCGATTCGGTGCCGACCACGCCGCCCGCCTCCGCCATCGGTCGTTACGTGTACCCCTACCGCCTGGACATGTATTACCTGCGGCCCTGCAGCGATCCGTCCGGTGGCTCGGACGCGTCCCATTGCGACGCGTCGGACGACGGCGGAAATCCGGTCCCCACGCTCATGCGCATGCGCCTGGACAGCACCGGCAACCTCACCGAGGAGCCGCTGGTGGAGGGGATTGAACAGCTGCAGTTCCGTTATGGCATTACCGGTACGGACATCAACCAATTGGTGCCGGCAAACTACGAGGATGCAAGTACCGTCTCGGCCGACGAGTGGACGCGCGTGATTACCGTCAACGTCGGCCTGGTGGCGGTGTCGCAACAGCGCGACGTGTCGATGCCGCACACAGGTACGTTCAGCGTCGGCAATTGCACCTACGTCATCGGCACCGCATCCACGACCACGACCGGCTGCGCCAGCTTCTCCGTCGCCGGCAGCCAGCCTTGGCAATTCGCCCGCACCCCACTGACCCAGGTGGTGCAATTGCGCAACCGCATCCGCATGCTGGTGGCAACCCGATGAACATTTCCGCGACACGTTCACGCCAGCGCGGTATCGCGCTTTTTGTCGGCCTCGTCTTCCTCGTGGTGCTTTCGCTGGTGGCAGTGATCGCCATGCGCGGCACCCTTATGGAAATGCGCCTGGTCACCAACGTGGCCAATCACCAGCGGGCGTTCGAGACCTCCGAAACCCTCCGCTCGGTACCGATTGCGATGTTCGACGAGCACGTCTTCCAGCGTGGCTGGCCCGAAGATCTCGGTGGCTCGTTGCCGAACGATGACTTCGATTTCAGCCTCACCGACGACATGTTGGCCGTGGTCAAGGACGGCCTGCAGAAGGATTGTGACGGCGTGGTCGATCTGTTCTATGCCAACCTGCAGCCGACCTGCGGCACTCTGCCGGAGGAGAAGCGCTACGACAGCGGCACCTGGCATCCGGACGCGATTCTGTCCCTGTGCGACGTGACCAGCAGCAATTGCTCGCGCAACGTCTCGGCCACGATATCGATCATCCCGGACGGCACGGTGCTCGCGGAAGGTTCCGGCGGCGCCCAGGCAGCCGGCTACCGCGGCATTGGCGGCGGTGCCGCGGCCGGCGGCGGCAGCATGTATTTCGAAGTAATGAGCGTTGGCACCGTACCGGGCGACGGCCGTGCCGTCACCATGGCCCAGTACCGCCAATCGATCCGCAACTAAAGCGGGCAGGGGAATGAACATGCAACTTGGCAAACTGTTTTCCAACGTCACCGCACTGGCTCTGCTGACGCTGGTTTCCGGTGTTTCATACCTGCCGCCCGCCCACGCGGCGAGCATCACCGCGGGCGTCGGCCTGGATGCTCCGATCTCGACCACCAGCAACGGCAGCGATGCGACGGCGGACAACTACACCGCCTACCCGCTGCTCAACGTCGGCTCGGTGCCCCCGCTGGTCATGCTGGTAATGTCCCGCGACGAGCAGCTCTACATCAAGGCGTACACCGACTACACCGACCTCAACGGCGATGGCGTGGTCGACACCACCTATCAGGACGGGTTCGATTACTCCGGCTATTTCGACGCCAATCTCTGCTACGGCTACAACAACGGGCAGTTCGTTGCCGGCGCCGACGCGACGGACGACAACGGCAACGAGAAGGCGCACGAGTGCGACGGCACGAAGTGGAGCGGCAACTTCCTCAACTGGGCCGCGATGAGCCGTATCGACGTGTTGCGGCTGGTTCTCTACGGCGGCAATCGCTCCACCGATACCAAGACCAGCACGGTACTGGAGCGCTCCTACATCCCGAGCGACCTGCATGCCTGGTCCAAGGTCTACCTGGGCACCGACGTCAACAAGTTCACTCCCTTCACCACCACAAGCACGGGTGGCAAGGGTCTGTCCATGTGCAACGTTTCGCCCAGCACCACTGGTGCTCCGCAATTGAGGGTAGCGAAGGGTTCCTATACCGAGTGGGCGTCGACCGCGCGCGAGCAATGCCGTTGGCGCGACGACATTTCCGAGTCGGGCAGCGACATCAACAAGTCCGACTCGCCGCAGAAGAGCGACGGACTGGGCAACTCGGTCTACACCGTGCGCGTGCTCGCCTGCAATGCGGCCGACTATCGCGAAAAGTTCTGCCGCAAGTACACCGAAACGCTCACTGACGGCACGTCGGTCGATCACTGGAAGCCCGCCGGGTTGCTGCAGCGCTACGGTGAAAACGGCTCCATGCGTTTCGGACTGATCACCGGCACCTACAGCAAACCCCGTGCGGGCGGCGTCCTGCGCCGCAATATCGGCCTGTTTGCCGGTAATGCCACCACCGGCTGTACCTACGATCCGGCCAACGGCAAGGTGGACGAAGTCAACCTGCAGACCGGTCAATTCTGCAACGTAGCCGCTGGAAACGAAGGCATCGTCAATACCTTGAGCCGGTTCCGCCTGACGTCATGGAATCCGAGCACGGACAATTACGACGATTGCGGCACCTATGGCATCTTGCAGCGCGGCTCGGCGGGTACCAAGCACCTGAACGATCCGGGCGCTTCGGGCACCGATGCGTACGATTGCAAGGATTCGGGCAACCCGCTCGCGGAGATGTATGCCGAGGCGTTGCGCTACATCGGCGGCGAGAGCGCACCCACCACATTGTTCAACGTCAGCGATGCGTCCATCAACGGCGTCGCGGGCTTGCCGCTGGCGACCTGGAAGGACCCCTACAGGAAGCCGGAAGACGGCGGCAATGCGTACTGCGCCAACTGCAGCATCATCGTCATCACCACGGGCCTGAATTCGTTCGACAGCGATCAGATTCCGAGCGTGGCGTCCTTGCCGACCCAGGCTGATGCGGCGACTACGCTGGTCGGCACCAACGAGAATTTGGCCGGCTCCAAGACCAGCGGTTCGCCACCGAAGTATCTGGTGGGTCGCTACGGCGCATTGGATGGCACCACGTATCAGGACGTGTGTACGCCTTACGAGATCGACGATCTCGCGCTGGCGCACGGCATCTGCCCGGACGTGCCCTCGCTCGAAGGCGGTTACCAGATGGCGGGTCTGGCCTACGAGGCCTGGACCAATGACATGCGCAAGGACAAGACCGGAACGCAGAAGGTGCAGACCTATGCGATCGCCCTGGCCGAGTCGCTGCCGAGCTTCACCATCCCGGTGTGCGAGACCGGCAACGACATCGGGAATTGCCCGGTCGACTTCATCACCATCACGCCGGCATGCCAGGCCAACAACAACGGCTCGGCAGGGTTGGCGAGCACTACGGGCTGGCGCAGTTGCTATCTGGGCAACCTGACCGTGGGTCCCAAGACGTCCACGACCCAGAAGGACTCAAAGGGCAATTACAAGGTCTATGGCCTTCCCTCGCTGGATGTGACCTACAACGGGCAGCGTCGCCCCGTGCGCGGCAGTTTTACGATCACGTGGGAAGACTCGCAATGGGGCAACGACCACGACAACGACGTGGTCGAGATGCTGAGCTTTTGCGTGGGTGCCTACTGCTCCTACGACGGAAACAACGACGGCTACGACGACATCTGCGTCGACACGCTCGACTCCAACATCTGCAAGAACGGCAAGGTCAACACCAGCAACGGCCAGTTCCTGGTGACCCGGGTGCAGGCGCTTTCGGCCTATGCGGGCAATGCCCTGCGCATCGGCTACACCATGGCCGGTGCGGACAATTCCACCGGACAGGCTGCGAAGTTCACGGTGTTGAGGCCTGGCGACAAGAACGGCAGTCTCCTGTACGGCAGCAAGGGCGACGCCGACAGCTGGAGCCGCCCGTCCGCGGACAAGCTGAGCACCGGTCCGTCCGAGCAGTTGCCGCTGCCCAATCCGCTGTTCTACGCCGCCAAGTACGGCGGCTTCACCGACCAGGACAAGAACAACAAGCCGGACAAGGCGGACTCGCCCGAGTGGGACTCGATCGTCAACGACTCGGGTGTCATCGGACAGGACGGGCTGCCGGACAACTACTTCATGGTCCGCAACCCGGCCCAGCTGCAGGATCGGCTCTCGCGCACGTTCGATGCCATCCTCAAGCGCGCCGGCTCCGGTACGGCCGCTGCGGTGGTGGCCAACAGCGCCAAGGGCGTGGGCCTGGTCTACCAGGCGCTCTATCAGGCCGAACGCAAGGATTCCAGTGATCGCGTCGCGGCCTGGAGCGGCACGCTCAATGGCCTTTGGACGGACAGCTTTGGACACCTTCGGGAGAACGGGAACGGCTTCACCAGTGGCTCGGCCGTGCTCGATGGCTACGACGTCGATCCGGTAATCGAGTTCTTCTACGATCCGACCGACAATCAGACCAAGTTCCACCGTGAGGTCATGCCGGCCAACGCTGACGGCTCGCCCGTGACGGTCTTCAAGAAAGAAGATGCCATCATCACCGATCAGAAACTGGATCAGCTGAGGAAAGTGTGGAGCGCGCAGGAGGAGCTGTGGAGCACCGGTTTCGACACCGGCGTCAGCAGCGACCTGACCAGTGCGAACCGCAGTTACGATGCGCTTTCCAGCAATGGTCGCTACATCTTCACGTGGATCGACAACGACCATGACGGCGTGGTCGACAGCGGCGAGCAGCAGCCGTTTGCGTTCAGCGGCACCGGCAAGAGCAGTACCGCGGGCTTCTACGGCGAAAAGAAGACCAACAGCACCACCGGAAACTTCCGCTACCTCAACACCGCCGATCCGAACGTGGCCATGCGCCTCGTCGCTTGGATCCGTGGTTACGAGCTCACGGACAAGGATGCCAAGGGCAACCCGTTGTGGCGCTCGCGGACGGTCGACTACGACAACAATGGCACGCTGCGCGTGCTGCGCCTGGGCGACATCGTCGACTCCACGCCTGTCGTCGTGGGTACTCCGTCGGAAGCCTTTGACCTGCTATACGGCGATACCAGCTATGGCAAATTCAGGAACAAGTACCGGAACCGTCGCCAGGTCGTCTACGTCGGTGCCAACGACGGCATGCTGCACGCCTTCAACGGCGGCTTCTACAACGCCCGCGAGCATCGGCTGCAGCTGACCCCGACCGACACCGACCTCACGCCGACGGCCGATCCGCTGGGTGGCGAGCTTTGGGCCTACGTGCCAGGCAACCTGTTGCCCCACCTGCGGTGGCTGGCCGACCCGGCTTACAAGCACAACTTCTACGTCGATGGCAGCCCGATCGCCCAGGACGTGAAGATCTTTGCCGAAGACACGGTTCACCCCGACGGCTGGGGCACCATCCTGATCGTGCCGTTCCGCTTCGGCGGTGGCCCGATCTCGGTCAATACCGCCACCGACAACACCACGGCAACGCAGAACTCGTTCTCCGCCTACGTCGTGCTGGATGTGACCGATCCGGAAGATCCGCCCAAGCTGCTGGCCGAGCTGACCAACACCGCGTTGTCGGACGGCACGGCCAAGTGCGCCAGCGACGACAAGCTGAACGCTCCGTCGTGCGTGGACATCACCAAGGTGGTCGATAGCTACACCTCATCCATCCCGGCGGCGGCCATGTTCCGCGACAACACCTCGGGCAGCCCGAACAAGTTCTTCCTGTTCACCGGCTCGGGCACGGCGGACAACGGCGGCGTCGGCACGACCGAGGGCGGGAGCGCAGTCGCATCCACCTCGCTGAAGATCCGTGCCTACGATCTTGCGGCGCTTTCCGCCACACCAACCAAGGTGTTCGATTTCAAGGACATCGGTGCTACCGACGCGGGCGCCACCAGCTTCGCGGGCGATCTCATCGCCTCCGACTACAACCTCGATGGCCGGTCCGAAGGCCTCTACTTCGGCAGCGTCAAGGGCACCGGTACGGGAGCATTCGGCGGCTCGTTGTGGAAGCTCAACTTCATCTACGACGGCGCAGCCGATCCGGACCCGAACAACTGGACGAAGCTGCGCATACTCAAGGACCTGGACCTGCCGGTCACCATTCGTCCGACGGTCGGCCGCAATGACCGCGGTGCGCCCATGGTGTTCTTCGGCACCGGCCGTGCGTATACCAAGAACGATCTGGCGTCGACAGCCCAACAGAAGATCGTGGGTTTGATCGACACCTCGCTGCTGTCGACGAGCGACCAGCAATACAAGGTGCTGCCGCTGGCCATGGCTGATCTGGTCGACGTCACGAATGTCAACGTCTTCACCGACACCTCGGTGTCGGGGGCGGGCACCGATGCGGATGGCAAGAGCATCGATACCTTCGACAAGCTGCTGGGCAGTTTCGACACGGACACGCGCCTGGGCTGGTACCAGAAGCTGACCGCGCCGACGACCACGACCGACAAGACGCCAGCCGAGCGCGTGGTCAGCTCGCAGAGCCTGCTGGGCGGCGTGCTGCTGACCTCCACGTTCTTCCCCGGCACCGACACCTGCACGGACGTGGGACGTGGCGCGCTGTACAGCCTCAACTACAAGAGCGGCACGGCCAACCCGACCGACAACCCCTTCGGCACCACCAGCGTCGATGGCAAGGAACGGGTGAACAAGTCGACCGACATGGGGCCGGGCCTGCCGGCGCCGCCGAGCCTCCACGTGGGTGAGGGCACCGGCCAGCGCAAGCTCACCGCCTGCGTGCAGACCTCGACGGGCGCGATCATCTGCAAGGAGATCACCACCCTGAAGTCGGTGCTCAGCAGCGAGGTATCCTGGCATGAACCGCTGGACAAGTAAGGAGCGCCGCATGCGCAGGCAGCAGGGTTTTACGCTGATCGAAATGATGATCGTGTTGCTGATCGTCGCCATCCTGGCGGCGGTCGCGATTCCGTCATACCGCAGGTACGTGGTGCGTTCCCATCGTGTGGATGCGCAGCGCGCGCTTACCGAATTGGCGGCCAGGCAGGAGCGTTTCCTCTACAGCAACAACGCCTACGCCGACAGCGTCTCCAAGCTGGGTGGCACAAGTTCGATGGCCGGCAGCTACTACACGGTCAGCATCGACCCGGCCAGCGCCAGCACGACCACCTATACCCTGGTGGCCACCGCGACGGGCTCGCAGCACGACGACGATACGCAGTGCCAGACGCTCAGCCTCGACGAGACCGGTCGCCAGGAGTCGACCGGATCGACCGCCAACGATCCCAAATGCTGGGGCCGCTGAACATGAGGCGCGGAAAGCTCCTGGCCGGGTGTATCGCCGCGTGCATGTGCCTGGCCGCGACGGCCCAGGACGGCACGTATTACAAGTGGACCGATGCCAGCGGCACGGTCCATTTCAGTGCTTCACCTCCGCCCGGCCACAAGGCCGAGACGCTCACGCTTGAAGGGCAGGGCAGCGAGCAGGCCGCTCCCGCACCGCCGGCGTCGGTAGCCGAGCCCACGCCGCAACTGGAGGAGGCACAGGCGGCCTACCGCAAGCAGGCCTGCGACGCGGCACGCAATGATCTGGCGGTGCTCGAAAAGAACCGCATGGTGGTCAGCGGCAACAGCCCCGATGCAGCTACCAAGCTCGATGCGGAACAGCGCAACCAGGCCAAGCTCCGCACCAGGCATCGCATCACCCAGTTCTGCGAAACGGGGACCAAGCCATGAGCACGCGTGCGTCCAGGCCATCGCGCGGCTTCACGCTGATCGAACTGATGGTGACCGTGGTCGTGCTGGCGATCCTGGGAGGGATCGCTTTGCCCAACTTCCGCGACTTCATGCGCCGCAGCGCGGTCACTGCACAGTCCAACGCCGTGCTTGCCGACTTGCAGTACGCGCGCAACGACGCCATCACCCGTCGGGTGGTCACGGAGCTCTGCGGCAGCACGGACGGTGCTGCATGTACCGGTTCGAACACGTTCGAGGCCGGTTGGGTGATTTACCGGGAGACCGCGCCGGGGTCGGCGGCGACGTTTACCTCGGCCGACGAGGTGTTGCGCGTCACCCAGGCCAAGTCAGGCATCAGCGTCCGCCTGGTAGACGATACCGGCACGGCGGTAAACGACGTCGGGTTCAGCCAGGACGGTTCGACCACCAGTAATGCCCCGCTGAGCTTCCTGGTTTGCCCCATGTCCGAGGGCGATACCGTCGGCGAGAGTACCGACCGGGTGCAGGGCGCGGCGGTGTTGCTGTCCACTTCCGGGCGCGCGTCGATCCGGAAAATCGAGGCCGGCGGCCGCTGCGGCTGAGGCCGGCGCCCCCAAGGAAAAAACCCGGCACAAGGCCGGGTTTTTTTTTCGAACGTGGTGGGCGATGCAAGGATCGAACTTGCGACACCTGCCGTGTGAAGGCAGTGCTCTACCGCTGAGCTAATCGCCCGAGAGCGCGCAACTATACGGACCCTCGAGGGCGTGGTCAATGCCCACGTCGCATGCGGACGGCGTTGGGTAGAATGCCCGCCTTTCAGGCAGGCGCCGACCTCATGGATCTTCTCGCTCCCATCCTGCACGCGTTGCAGCAGTTCCACCTGACGCCGTGGAAGCTGGTCGGATTCACCGGCACGTTCATGTTCACCAGCCGCTGGTTCGTGCAGCTGTACTACACGCGCAAGTACAAGCGGGTCGTGATGCCGCTGGCCTTCTGGTGGCTGTCGGTGATCGGCAGCGCGCTGTTGCTCGCCTACTTCACCGTGGGCAAGAACGACTCGGTTGGAATCCTCTCCAATTTCTTTCCGGTGTTCGTGTCGGTCTACAACCTGGTGGTGCACATGCGCCATCGCAGGAACAGCGCCACCGGCGACGAGGTCTGAGGCGGCAAGCGGGCGCGATCGCCTGGACACGACGCCGACGGTAGACGCAAACACGGGTCACGCGGGCGTACGTTCCTGCAATCGGGTGCCGCGCGTGCGCGACCGGGTACTGTCGCGCCCAGGTACGCTCCCGCCGGGGGCTAGTCCGGGTCGTAATCGAGGTTCGATGCGAGCCAGCGCTCGGCGTCCTCGCGGCTCCAGCCTTTGCGCTTGGCGTAATCGTCGACCTGTTCGCGGGTAAGCCGGCCGACCACGAAGTACTGGCTGCCCGGATGGGAGAAGTACCAGCCCGAGACGGCCGCGGCCGGATACATCGAAAAGCCTTCCGTGAGTTCGATGCCGGCGTTGGCCTGGGCGTCGAGCAGCCGGAACAGGGTGGTCTTTTCGGTGTGATCTGGGCAGGCGGGATAGCCCGGGGCCGGGCGGATGCCCCGGTACTTCTCGGCGATCAGGGCTTCGTTGTCCAGCGCTTCGTCAGAGGCGTAGCCCCAGAATTCGCGGCGTACGCGTTCGTGCATGCGTTCGGCGAAGGCTTCGGCGAGACGGTCGGCGAGGGCCTTGAGGATGATTGACGAGTAGTCGTCGTGCTCGGCGTGGAAACGCTCCAGGTGCGGCTCGATGCCCAGGCCCGCGGTGACCGCGAAACCGCCGATCCAGTCGCGCTTGCCGTGCTCCTTTGGCGCGATGAAGTCGGACAGGCAGAGGTTCGGGCGCTCGACGGGTTTGTCAGCCTGCTGGCGCAGGTGGAGGAGCATGACCTTTGCTGCGGCCGCGCCGGCCGTAGTTTCCGGCAAGCCTTGGCCCCTTACGCTATCCCCATTCCCGGAGGGGGGAGGGAGCAGGTCCAGTTCAATGTCGTCGCCGACTCGGGTGGCAGGCCAGAAGCCGATGACGGCACGGGCGGTCAGCCACTTCCCGGCGACGATGCGGTCGAGCATCGTCTGCGCGTCCTTGAACAGCTCGGTCGCCTGGGGCCCCACGATCTCGTCGGTGAGGATCGCCGGGTAGTGGCCGGCCAGTTCCCAGGCCTGGAAGAACGGTGTCCAGTCGATGTACTCGCGCAGCTCCGCCAGGTCGTAATCGTCGAATACGGTAAGGCCCGGGCGGGCCGGCTGCGGCGGGTCGTAGTTCGCCCAGTCGCAGGTAAAGCGCTGCGCGCGGGCCTTTTCCAGCGGCACCAGCTGCTTGCCGGGGCCGCGGTGGCGGTGGCGCTCGCGCACCTCGGCGTACTCGGCGCGGATCTTTGCCATGAAGCCGTCGACCAGGTCCTTGCTGACCAGTGACTGCGCCACGCCGACCGCGCGCGAGGCGTCCTTCACCCACACGCACGGTGACTTGTAGTGCGGCTCGATCTTGAGCGCGGTGTGCGCGCGCGACGTGGTGGCACCGCCGATCAGCAGCGGCACGCTGAAGCCCTGGCGCTGCATTTCGCGGGCGACGTGGCCCATCTCTTCCAGCGACGGCGTGATCAGGCCGGACAGGCCGATCATGTCGGCCTTTTCGGCAATCGCGGTGTCCAGGATCTTCTGCGCCGGCACCATCACGCCCAGGTCGATCACGTCGAAGTTGTTGCAGCGCAGGACCACACCGACGATGTTCTTGCCGATGTCGTGCACGTCGCCCTTGACCGTGGCCATCACGATCTTGCCGTTGCTCTTGCCGGTGTCGCCCGTGCGTGCCTTTTCCGCTTCGATGTAGGGCAGCAGGTAGGCCACGGCCTTCTTCATGACGCGGGCGGACTTGACCACCTGCGGCAGGAACATCTTGCCGGCGCCGAACAGGTCGCCGACGACGTTCATGCCGTCCATCAACGGACCTTCGATGACGTCCAGCGGGCGCGTGCACTGTTGGCGCGCTTCCTCGGTGTCCTCGACCACGTACTGGTCGATGCCGTGGACCAGCGCGTGGGCGAGCCGTTCGCGCACGGGCCTGGCGCGCCAGGCGAGGCTTTCCACCACCACCTCGCCCTTCCTTGCCTTGTAGCGGTCGGCGATCTCCAGCAGCCGTTCGGTGGCGTCGGCCCGGCGGTTGAGCACCACGTCCTCGACCCGCTCGCGCAGCTCGGAATCCAGATCGTCGTAGATCGCCAGCGCACCGGCGTTGACGATGCCCATGTCCATGCCGGCCTTGATGGCGTGATACAGGAACACCGAGTGGATCGCCTCACGCACCACGTTGTTGCCGCGGAAGGAGAACGAGACGTTGGACACCCCGCCGGAAATGTGGCAGGCGGGAAAGCGTCGTTTCAGTTCGCGGGTGGCATCGATGAAATCCACCGCGTAGTTGTTGTGTTCCTCGATGCCGGTGGCGATGGCGAAGATGTTCGGGTCGAAGATGATGTCTTCGGGCGGAAAGTCGAGCTGCCCGGTAAGCAGGGCGTAGGCGCGCGAGCAGATCTCCACCTTGCGCGCGCAGGTATCGGCCTGGCCTTCCTCGTCGAACGCCATCACCACCGCGGCGGCGCCGTACTGGCGCACCTTGCGCGCCTGTTCGAGGAACGCTTCCTCGCCTTCCTTCATCGAGATCGAGTTGACGATGCCCTTGCCCTGCAGGCAGCGCAGGCCGGCTTCGATCACGCTCCATTTGGACGAATCGACCATCACCGGCACACGCGCGATGTCCGGCTCGGCGGCAATCAGGTTGAGGAAGCGCACCATCGCTGCCTCGGAGTCGATCAGGCCCTCGTCCATGTTGACGTCGATGATCTGCGCACCGTTGGCGACCTGCTGGCGCGCGACCTCGACGGCCTCCTCGTAGCGGTCTTCCTTGATCAGCTTCTTGAACTGCGCCGAGCCGGTGACGTTGGTGCGCTCGCCGACGTTGACGAAGAGCAGGTCAGGGGTGAGGACCAGCGGTTCGAGGCCGGAGAGGCGAGTGTGGCGGATGGTGGTCATGCGTCTGCTTTGGCTTTTTCTTGTGCTCCCTCTCCCCTCCGGGGAGAGGGCCGGGGTGAGGGGGCGGCGCTTGCGGGAAGGGCTAAAAGAGCGGGCTTTGGTGCTGGACCATCGCTAGAGTGGCCCCTCACCCCAACCCTCTCCCCGGAGGAGAGAGGGAGCGGGTTCCGGATATTCACGCGGCTTCCCGCGAGGCCACAGGCAACCGCCGCGGCGCGCAACCGCGCACCGCCTCGGCGATCGCGGCGATGTGCGCCGGCGTGGTGCCACAGCAGCCGCCCACCAGGTTGAGCAACCCATCGCGAGCGAAGCTCGCCACCACGCTCGCCATCTGTTCGGGCGTCTCGTCGTACTCGGCAAAGGCGTTGGGCAGGCCGGCGTTGGGGTGCGTGCTGACGTAGCAGTCGGCGATGTCGGCCAGGGTTTGCACGTGCGGGCGCAGGTCGGCCGCACCGAGTGCGCAGTTGAGGCCCACCGCCAGCGGGCGGGCGTGGGCGATCGAGTAGTAGAACGCCTCGGCGGTCTGGCCCGAGAGCGTGCGCCCGGAGCGGTCGGTGATCGTGCCGGAGATCATCACCGGCACGCGTGCGCCACGCTCGCGGAACAGCTCGGATAGCGCGAACAACGCTGCCTTGGCGTTGAGCGTGTCGAAGATGGTTTCCACCATCACGATGTCCGCTCCGCCGTCGATCAGGCCGGCGGCCGATTCGCGGTAGTTGGTCGCCAGTTCCTCGAACGTCACGTTACGAAAGCCTGGATCGTTGACGTCCGGCGACAGGGAGGCGGTGCGGCTGGTCGGTCCAAGCACGCCGATGGCGAAGCGGGGCTTGCCGGGCGTCCTGGCGGTGTACGCGTCGCAGGCGGCGCGCGCCAGCCGGGCGCCCTCCAGGTTGAGCTCGTACGCCAGGTGCTGGAGGTGATAGTCAGCCTGGCTGATGCGGGTGGAGTTGAAGGTATTGGTCTCGACCAGGTCGGCGCCCGCTTCGAGGTAGGCGTCGTGCACCCCGCGGATCAGCTCCGGGCGGGTGAGCGAGAGCAGGTCGTTGTTGCCCTTCAGGTCGCAGCCGCCCGGATGGGCATGGTCATGCCGGGTGTCGTGGCCGTGCGCGAAGCGCTCGCCGCGGAAGCCCGACTCGTCCAGCGCATGGCCTTGCAACATGGTGCCCATCGCGCCGTCGAGGATCAGGATGCGCTCGCGCAAGGCCTGTTCGAGCCGGGCGACGCGGTCGGGGTGGAGCCAGGGCAGGGTGGTCATGTTTTTCTCGACTTTGCGGGCGTGAGGCGGTTGCCCCCATCCGTCCTTCGGGCACTTCCCCGTGCGCGGGGAAGGAGCGGTTTTACGGTTTTCGGGCCAGCAGGCTGATCACTTCGAAATGCGGCGCCTTGCGCTCGCGACTCAGGCGCACGCAACTGGAGACGGTCAGCCCGGCGTCAGTGGCGAAGCGCGACAGCTCCTCGCGGGTGAAGCCAAGGTTGCGATGATCGAACGGCTCGACCGCGGTGGGATGGGCGTGCCTGCCCAGCGTCACGGCCAGCAGCCGGCCACCGCTGCGCAGCAGGCGCGCGGCTTCGGCCACGGCCTGGGCCGGACGTTCGGCATAGGTCAGCGCGTGCAGCATCAGCACCAGGTCGAAACGGCGCTTGCCAAGATCCAGCGCGTGCATGTCACCTTCGCGCACTTCCACGTTCGGGAAGGCCTGCAGGCGCTGCGCGGCGGCGGCGACCACGCGCTCGCTCGAGTCCACGCAGACGATCGATCGGGCATGCGGTGCCAGCAGCTCGGCGGTGATGCCGTCGCCCGAGGCGATGTCCAGTACGTCTCCGGTTTCGAGCAACTGCAGCAGCGAGCGGGCGAGGGTTTCCCAGGTGCGCCCAGGCGAGTAGTGGCGTTCCATGTCGCCGGCGACGGTGTCGGCCCAACCTTCGGCGCGGGCGCGGTTGGCCAGGACCGATGGCAGGCGCGCGGCATCTTCGCGCAGCAGGGCATCGTCGATGCTCTCGCGCAGCGAATGGAGCAGCGCGTGCTGGTGCGAGCCACCTTCGTTGTTGGCCCGGTAGTACGCCGACACGCCGGCACGGCGGTCGCGCACCAACTCGGCTTCCTTGAGCTTGGCCAGGTGCGTGGACACGCGCGGCTGTGCCAGGTGCAGCACCTGCGCCAGCTCGGCCACGGTCAGCTCCTCGCGCTCCAGCAGGGCGAGCAGGCGTACGCGGGTGGGATCGGCCAGCAGGCGCAGGACGCCGGAGGCGGTCGCCAGATCCATTTTCATCCTTTTATCGCGATGCAGAGATGGATAGGCTAGGCGGCCGGATCGGGAACGTCAAGGGCGGGACCGGCCCGGATCGGACACTGTATGAGCCCGCTTGCGGGCGATGCTCTTTGCCCATGCGGCAAAAGCATCGCCCGCAAGCGGGCTCCTGCAAGGTCAGCGCGTGCACGTGGCGCCTCCCTACGGGCGCGCATGCCGGTTCGGCTAAACTAGCGGGCTTCGCCAAGCCTTGGAGCCGCCCATGGATTTCCGTTTCACCGAAGACCAGCTCTCGATCCAGTCGATCGCCCGCGATTTCGCTTCGAGACGCATCGCGCCGGTGGCGGCCGAGCTGGACGCCAAGGGCCAGTTCCCGCTGGAGAACATCCAGGAGATGGGCCAGCTTGGCCTGATGGGCATCGAGGTGCCGACCGAGTACGGCGGCGCGGGCATGGACCCGATCGCCTATGTGCTGGCGATGATCGAGATCGCCGCGGCCGACGCCGCTACCTCGACCATCATGTCGGTCAACAACTCGCTGTTCTGCAACGGCATCCTCAAGCACGGCACCGAAGAGCAGAAGCAGACCTACGTGCGTGCCATCGCCTCGGGCGAGGCCATCGGCGCCTACGCATTGACCGAACCGCAGTCGGGCTCGGATGCCTCGGCCATGCACACGCGTGCGACAAGGAATGCCGACGGCGACTGGGTGATCAACGGCAAGAAGAGCTGGATCACCTCCGGTCCGGTCGCGCGCTACATCGTGCTGTTCGCGATCACCACGCCGGGCATCGGCGCCAAGGGCGTGTCTGCGTTCATCATCGATACCAAGCGCCCGGGCTTCCACGCGGGCAAGACCGAACCCAAGCTCGGTATCCGCGCGTCGGCCACCTGCGAAATCGAATTCAACGACTACGTCTGCCCGAAGGAAAACCTGCTGGGTCAGGAAGGCAAGGGTTTCGCGATCGCGATGGGCGTGCTGGATGCCGGCCGCATCGGTATCGCCTCGCAGGCCGTGGGCATTGCCCGCGCCGCCTATGAAGCCACATTGCAGTGGTCTCGCGACCGCAAGGCGTTCGGTGCGCCGATCGGCACGTTCCAGATGACCCAGGCCAAGATCGCCGACATGAAGTGCAAGCTGGACGCGGCCACTTTGCTGACGCTGCGTGCGGCATGGGCCAAGGGCGAGGCGGAGAAGAACGGTGGCCGCTTTGGCACCGAGGCGGCGATCGCCAAGCTCACCGCGTCGGAGGCGGCGATGTGGATCAGCCACCAGGCGGTGCAGATCCATGGCGGCATGGGCTATTCGAAGGAGATGCCGCTGGAGCGGTACTTCCGCGATGCCAAGATCACCGAGATTTACGAGGGCACCAGCGAGATCCAGCGCATCGTGATCGCTCGCAACGAGACCGGCCTGCGCTGAGTTTTTGCCACCCTCTCCCTTCCGGGGAGAGGGTTGGGGTGAAGGGGCGGGCTCGCGGGCATGCTTCCCGCATTGGGACGCTTTGGTTGTCGTTCTTGCGTGGTCTCTTCGCGACTTGGCTCGCCTGCGGCGGGCTTCCGATCGCCTGCCGGCGCTCGGGTCACTTTCTTTGCTGGCCCAAAGAGAAAGTAACCAAAGAAATGGCCCGGCTAAGCCCGGGGTGGCTAAAAAGCTAGGTGCCTGCGCGCTTTGCTTGGTCAGTCGCTTGCTCTTAGAGGAGCTGCCGCCGCTTTACCGCGGGCGCTCGGGAGCTGAGGCAAGAGGGCTTGCGCGTTCGGGTGCGGGAGCTTCGCACTTGGCTCCCTCTCCCCTCCGGGGAGAGGGTTGGGGTGAGGGGCCGGGGCTCGCGGGGTGCCTGTGACGCCAGATGCTTGGCCGCTCTTCGGCGTTTTGCTGCGCCTTGGCGCCTGTGCCTCCCAAAGAAAAGCCCGGGCATCGCCCGGGCTTTTTTCTTTTTCTGGATACTGAGGCGTGCCCCAACCTCTTGCCTCAGTCCTCCCCCTGAGGGGAGGAGGGAACAGGCATCAATGTCCGCGGCGCGGATCGGAGTCGAACGTGTGCGGGCCGTGGCCGATGCCTGGCTGCGCGGGACCGTTGCCATCGAGTTTGTCGCCCAGCAGGCGGCGCACCACCACGTAGAACACCGGAATCAGCAACACGCCAAGGAACGTGGCGAACAGCATGCCGCCGATCACGCCGGTGCCGATCGCGTGGCGGGCGTTGGCGCCGGCGCCGGAGGAGATGAACAGCGGGAACACGCCCAGTACGAACGCCAGCGAGGTCATCAGGATCGGTCGCAGGCGCAGACGCGAGGCTTCGATCACGCCTTCGCGCAATGTCCGGCCGTGTTGCTGTTGTTCGACCGCGAACTCCACGATCAGGATCGCGTTCTTCGCCGCCAGGCCGATCACCGTGATCAGGCCGACCTTGAAGTAGATGTCGTTGGGCAGCCCGCGCAGCAGCGTGAACACCACCGCACCCAGCAGACCCAGCGGCAACACCAGCAGCACCGAGACCGGAATCGACCAGCTCTCGTAGAGCGCCGCCAGCGCCAGGAACACGATCACGATCGACAGCACCATCAGCAGCGTGGCGGCATTGCCGGAAAGGATTTCCTGGTAGGACTGGCCGGTCCAGTCGAAGCCGTAGCCCTGCGGCAGGTCGTTGGTGACGATTTTCTCCATCTCGGCCATCGCCTCACCCGAGGCGTGCCCCGGCGTCGGCGAGCCGACGATCTCCACCGCCGCGTAACCGTTGTAGCGGTTGAGCGAAGGCGAGCCCATCTGCCAGTCGGCGTGCACCACGTTGGACAACGGGATCATCTCCGGCGTACCCGCGGCGGTGTTCTGCGTGCTGCTGGGGGTGAAGAAGTGCTGCAGTGCGTCCGGGCTCATGCGGTAGGGCGCATCGGCCTGCATGATCACGCGCTTGACGCGACCGCCGTAGGTGAAGTCGTTGACATACACCGGCGCCAGCATCAGGCCGACTGCGTTGTAGATGTCGCCCACCGACAGGCCCATCGACTGCGCCTGCACACGGTCGACGTCCAGATGCAGCTGCGGTGCGTCCTCCAGCGCGTTGGGTCGCACGCCGGTCAGCACCGGGTCCTGGCTGGCCTTGCCGAGCAGGGTATTGCGCGCCTGGGTCAGCGCGTCGCGGCCGAAGCCGGCGCGGTCCTGCAGGTACATATCGAAGCCGCCGAACTGGCCCAGGCCCTGCACCGTCGGGATGTTCACCACGAAGATGCGCGCATCGTGGATCTGGAACAGCGCCCCATTGGCCCGCTGGATGAACTCCGCCGCGGTGACGTCGCGCTCGGACCAGTCCTTGAGCTTGATGAAGGCCATGCCGGCGTTTTCGCCCGAGCCGATGAAGCTGAAGCCGGCGACCTGCAGCACGGTGTCGACCGCCGGATCCTTCTTCAGGATCTTCAGCATCTCGCCCATCACCTCTTCGGTGCGCTGCTTGGTGGCGCCCGGCGGCAGCTGGATCACCGACATCGCGTAGCCCTGGTCTTCCTCGGGCAGGAAGCTGCCGGGCAGGCGGGTGTAGAGGAAGCCGGCCAGCACCGCGACCAGCACGAACACGAACATCCAGCGCGGCGCGTGCCGCACGGCGCTGCCGACGTGGCCGGTATAGGTGCGGGTGGTCCAGTCGAAGAACTGGTTGAACTTGCGGAAGACGACGTTCTTCTTCTTGTGGTGCTCGGGCTTGAGGAAGCTCGCGCACAACGCCGGCGTGAACGACAGCGCCAGGAACGCCGAGAACGCCATCGACACGGCGATGGTCAGCGCGAACTGGCGATAGATGATGCCGGTGGCGCCCGGTTGCAGTGCCGAGGGCACGAACACCGCCGTCAGCACCACCGTGATGGCCACCACCGCGCCGGTGATCTGGCCCATCGCCTTGCGCGTGGCATCCTTCGGCGAGAGGTTCTCCTCGGTCATGATGCGCTCGACGTTCTCGATCACCACGATCGCGTCGTCGACCACGATGCCGATCGCCAGCACCATGCCGAACAAGGTCAGCTGGTTGATGGTGAAGCCCAGCACCAGCATGCCCAGGAAAGTGCCCAGCAGCGCCACCGGGATCACCAGCGTCGGGATGATGGTGGCGCGGATGTTCTGCAGGAACAGCAGCATCACCAGGAAGACGAGGATGATCGCCTCGATCAGCGTGTGCACCACCTCGTCGATGGAGATCTTCACGAACGCGGTGCTGTCGTACGGGCTGAACCAGGTCACGCCCGGCGGGAAGCTGGGAGCGAGCTCGTCCATCTTGCCGCGCACGGCCGTGGCCACGTTGAGCGCGTTGGCGCCGGGCAGCAGCTGGATCGCGAAGGCGCCGATCGGCTTGCCGTCCACCGTGGTGTTGAAGCCGTAGCTGCCGGGGCCGAAGCTGATCCGGGCTACGTCGCCGAGCTTGACGGTGGTGCCGTCGGGGTTGGCGCGCAGGATGATGCCGGCGAATTGCTCGGGACTGGTGAAGCGGCCCTCGGTCGATACCGTGGCGGTGAAGCCCTGGCCGGGCAACGCCGGGTCCGCGCCGATCGAGCCGGCGGCGAACTGCACGTTCTGCGCGCGGATCGCATCCAGTACCTGGGTTGCCGAGAGGTCGTAGCCGTGCAGCTTGTCCGGGTTGAGCCAGATGCGCATGGCGTATTCGGAACCGAACTGGTTGGTGCTGCCCACGCCCGGCACGCGGGCGATCTGGTCGAGCACCTGCGTGCCGACGATGTCGCTCAGCCGGTCGCGGTCGATGTTCGGATTGTCCGACTTGAGCGCCACCACCATCAGGAAGCCGGAATTGGCCTTGGCCACTACCACACCCTGCTGGGTCACCTCCGAGGGCAGGCGCGGCGTGGCCAGCGAGACCTTGTTCTGCACCTGCACCTGGGCGATGTCCGGGTCGGTGCCGCTCTCGAAGGTCAGCGTGATGTTGGCGCGGCCGCTGGCACTGGAAGATGAGCTGAAGTACAGCAGGTGATCGATGCCGGTCAGCTGCTGCTCGATCACCTGGGTGACCGCCTTCTCGGTGGTCTCGGCGCTGGCGCCCGGATACGAGGCGCTCACCGTCACCGAAGGCGGCGCGATGTTCGGGTAGGACTCCACGCCCAGGTTGAGGATGGCCAGCACGCCGCCCAGCGAGATCAGGATGGCCACCACCCAGGCGAAGATCGGGCGGTCGATGAAGAAACTCGGCATGAGGTCGCTCCGTTACTTGCCGTGCGCGGTCGCGGCGGCGGCCGGCGCCTTGGCGGCAACCGGAGCCTGGCCGGCCGGGGCCGGCGGCTGCCACGGGGACGGGTTGGCAGGGGCGCCTTCCTTGACGTTCTGCACGCCCGAGACGATCACCTTCTCGCCGGCCTTCAGCCCACGGGTGACGACCCAGTTGCCACCCTGCATGGAGGCGGTGGTGATGTCATGGCGGGCAACCTTGCCGTCGGGGCCGACCACGTAGACGTAAGCACCCACGGTGTCGCGCAGCACCGCCGCCTGCGGCACCACGAACACATTGTGGCGCTGGCCGAGCGAGGCCTCGATCGTGACGTACATGCCCGGCAGCAGCGTGTGCTCGGGGTTGGGGATGCGCGCGCGCAGCGACACGGCGCCGGTGGCCGGATCGACCGACGTGGAGGAGAAGTCGACCGTGCCAGGCTGCGCATAGGTGCTGCCGTCAGGCAGGGTCACGCGCACGCTGGCGTTCTTGTCGCTCTTGCCGGCGACCGCCAGCGACACGTTGCCCTGGCCCTGCGCCTGGCGCAGCTGCTCGAGCTCGGACACGCTCATGTTGAAGTTCACGTACAGCGGATCGATCTGCTCGACGGTGGTGAGCAGCGTGGCCTCACCCTGGCCGACCAGCGCGCCTTCGGTGACCTGCTGCTGGCCGGCCCGGCCATCGATCGGCGAGCGAACGTCGGCGTAACCAAGGTTGATCTGCGCCGACTGCACCGAGGCGCGCGCCTGCTGCACGGCGGCCTTGGCGCTGCGCTCGGTGGCCAGGGCGCTGTCCAGGTCGGCCTTGGAAACGTAGCCCTTGGGCGCCAGCTCGCGCGCACGGTCGGCGTTGACCTGGGCATTGGTGTAGCTCGCCTGCGCCTGCGCCAGGCTGGCCTGCGCCGCGCCCAGCGTCGCCTTCAGCGGTGCCGGATCGATCTGGAACAGCAACTGCCCCTTCTCGACGTCGGTGCCTTCATCGAAAGTGCGCTTGAGCAGCACGCCGGGCACACGGGCGCGCACGTCGGCGCTGCGGAACGGCGACAGGCGGCCGACCAGGTCCTTGTTCAGCGGCACGGTCTGCGCCTTGAGTGTGACCACTCCCACCTGCGGCGGCGGCATCTGCTGCTGTCCCTGCGGCTGGTCCTTGCCGCCACAGGCGGCCAGGGCGAGCATGCCGAGGCACAGGGCCAGGGTGCGCGTTGTCGTGGACTTCATGGGAACTCCATTCTTATGAGGCGTGATTCTTGAGGACGCGGCGGGGAAGCCGGCGAGCATACGAGCGTCGACGTGGCCGACCAGTGCCAGTGGTCGTGACACGACGTGCCGGCGGTGGGGCAACCGCCGGCCGGGAAGCGCAACTATACCGGCCAGTTTACATATGGTGAGCCGCCGCGGCCAAGACTTGCTTATGGCACGGGAATGTGGACAAAGCCGCGGCACGTGCATGGTTCGCGTGGACGACCCATCCGTGCGCGGGCGCACGGTGAAGTGCGCAACGCACGGGGGTGCACCGGCATCTTGAATTGACGGTGTATGCGCGTGCCCGACGGCCCGTCGACAGTGGCCTCATCGGTGGAATCGCCCTGACGCGAGGCGTATCCTTTTCGGGCTTTACGCCTCCCCAGCGTGGGCACCACTCGTTTCCACTGACAAGCAGATGCCATGAATGCCATTCGCGCGACCAGCGACAGCACGGTTCCCCCGGCTGTCTTCGAGGAACTGAAGAAAAGCGGCTTTGCGACCGGGCGCCTTGATGAGGCGCAATTTTTTATCGGCGCCTTCTTCGCGCGGATGGCGCACAGCGACGTGGACCTGCATACCCCGGCCGAGTGGGCCGGGCTGATCGGCGGACTGATGGATTTCGTCCAGCAGCGTGAACCGGACCGCGCCAAGGTGCGCGTGTTCAATCCCGAGCGCGGCCATGCCGGCCGCAGCGTGATCGAGGTCGTCACCGACGACATGCCCTTCTTGGTCGACACGGTGAGCATGGTCGCCTCCGACGACCTGCAGATCCATGCCGTGATCCATCCGGTGGTCAGCGCCGCGCGCGACGCCAAGGGCCAGCTGAAGCAGCTGGGCGGCGAGGGCGGCAAGCCCGAATCGGTGATGCATTTCGAGGTCGATCGCGTGGCCGACGAGGCGGCGCAGGCCGCGCTCAAGGCACGCGTCGAGGCGGCACTGGAAGACGTGCGCGTGGCCGTGGACGACTGGTCGACCATGCGTGACAAGGCGCTGGCGATCGCCACCGATCTGCCGCAGCGCAAGCTGCCCGTGGGCGAGAGCGCCGTGGGCGAGGCCTCTGCGTTCCTGCGTTGGCTGGCCGACGACAACTTCACCTTCCTGGGCTACCGCGAATACGAAGTCACGGAGGCCGATGGCGAAGAAGTGCTGCGCGCCATCAACGACTCCGGCCTGGGCATCCTGCGCGGCAGCGAGCGTTCGGTCGCGCCGCGTTCGCTTCGCAGCCTGGCGGCTTCCGCCTTGCCGCAGTCGGGTTCGACCGATGCGGTCATCCTCACCAAGACCAACGCCCGCTCGCATGTGCACCGTCCGGGCTACATGGATTACGTGGGCGTGCTCAAGTTCGACGCCAACGGCAAGCCGGTCGCCGAGCAGCGCTTCCTGGGCCTGTTCTCGTCCAACGCCTACATGGCCCGTCCGCAAGACGTGCCGCTGATCCGCCAGAAGGTCGAGACGGTGATGTGCCGCTCGGGGCTCAAGCGCGACTCCTATTCCGGCAAGTCGCTGCGCCATATCCTGGAAACGCTGCCGCGCGACGAGCTGTTCCAGAGCAGCGAGGACGAGCTGTTCGGCATCTCCTGCGGCATCCTGGACCTGCGCCAGCGCGCCCGCACGCGCCTGTTCGTGCGCCGCGACCGCTACGGCCGCTTCTACACCTGCCTGGTCTACGTGCCGCGCGAGCGCTTCAACACCACGGTGCGCGAGCGCATCGAGAACCTGCTGCGCGACGCGCTGCACGGCGAGCACGTCGACTCCGCAGTGCTGATGGGCGAGGCTGCGCTGGCCCGCCTGCACGTGGTCGTGCGCCCGAAGATCGGGGATCGCGCCAGCTATGACGCCGCCGCGCTGGAGCAGTCCGTCGCCGCCATCGTGCGCAACTGGCACGACGACGTGCGCGACGCGCTGGTCCAGGCCCGTGGCGACCACGAGGGCGTGGTGCTGGCCAACCGCTACGTGAAGTCGCTTCCGGTTGGCTACGTCGACGAGGTGAGCCCGGAGGTCGCCGCCGAGGACGTCTACGAGCTCTCGCAGCTCGAGGGCGACGATGCCGTGCGCATGTCCTTCTACCACCCGCCGCAGCGGCCGGACGAACTGCGTTTCAAGGTCTACCGTTCCGGCAGCGACATCGCGCTTTCCGAAGTGCTGCCGCAGCTGGAGAACCTGGGCCTGCGCGTGCTGACCGAGCACGTCTATGACGTGCGCACCGGCGGCACGCCGCTGTTCATCCAGGACTTCGAGGTGCAGCCGGTCGGCCACCTCACCTTTACCGTGGAGCAGGTCGGCTCGCTGTTCGAGGACGCCTTCGAGCAGGTCTGGCGCGCCAATGCCGAGAACGACGGCTTCAACCGGCTGGTGCTGGGCGCCAAGCTCAACTGGCGCCAGGTCGCCATGCTGCGCGGTTACTGCAAGTATCTGCTGCAGACCGGCGTGTCGTTCTCGCAGGCGTACATGGAAGATGCGCTAAACCGCTATCCGGCCATCGCCGGCCTGCTGGTGGAGCTGTTCAACGCCAAGTTCGACCCGCGCCGCGAAAGCCTCTCGGCCGACGAGCTCAAGACCGCCGGCGAGCTGCTCGACGCCGAGATGCGCGTGCTGATCCCGGGCAACGTGCAGGGCGCGCAGCCGGCCCTGGTCGACAACCTGGTCGGCATGCTCTCGCGTCCGCGCACCGAGCAGGTGGCGACCCTGGAGGAGGCCATCGCCACGTTGCTGGAGAACGTCTCCAGCCTCGACGACGACCGCATCCTGCGCAGCTTCCTGGGGGTGATCCGCGCCACCTTGCGCACCAGCTTCTTCCAGCAGTGGGACGGCGCCTACCGCCCGTACATCAGCTTCAAGTTCGACTCGCACAAGGTGCCCGAGCTGCCCAAGCCGGTGCCGTATCGCGAGATCTTCGTCTCCGCCGCGCGCGTGGAAGGCATCCACCTGCGCTTCGGCGCGGTCGCCCGTGGCGGCCTGCGCTGGTCGGACCGCCGCGAGGACTTCCGCACCGAGGTGCTGGGCCTGGTCAAGGCGCAGATGGTCAAGAACACCGTCATTGTGCCGGTCGGTTCCAAGGGCGGTTTCTTCGTCAAGCGTCCGCCGGTCGGCGCCGACCGTGATGCGCAGATCGCCGAGGGCATCGCCTGCTACAAGATGTTCATCAACGGCCTGCTCGACATCACCGACAACCTGGTCGAGGGCAAGGTGGTGCCGCCGCACGAAGTGGTGCGCCACGACCAGGACGACCCTTACCTGGTGGTCGCGGCCGACAAGGGCACGGCGACGTTCTCCGACATCGCCAACGCCATCTCGATCGAGCACAACTTCTGGCTGGGCGACGCGTTCGCCTCCGGCGGCTCGAACGGCTACGACCACAAGGGCATGGGTATCACCGCCAAGGGTGCGTGGGAATCGGTCAAGCGCCACTTCCGCGCGCTCGGCCGTGACTCGCAGAGCCAGGATTTCACCTGCGTCGGCATCGGCGACATGTCCGGCGACGTGTTCGGCAACGGCATGCTGCTGTCCGAGCACATCCGCCTGCTGGCCGCGTTCGACCATCGCCACATCTTCCTGGACCCGAACCCGGATGCGGCGAAGTCGTTTGCCGAGCGCCAGCGCATGTTCAAGATCCCGCGCTCGAGCTGGGAGGACTACGACAAGTCGCTGATCTCCGAGGGTGGCGGCATCTATCCGCGCAGCGCCAAATCGATCCCGGTCTCGCCGCAGGTGCGCCAGGCGCTCGGCCTGAAGGACGACGTGACCCAGCTCAATCCGAACGAGCTGATGAGCGCGATCCTCAAGGCGCCGGTCGACCTGCTGTGGAACGGCGGCATCGGCACCTACGTGAAGTCCTCGCAGGAAACCAACGCCGACGTCGGTGACCGCGCCAACAACGCGCTGCGCATCAATGGCGCCGACCTGCGCTGCAAGGTCGTGGGCGAGGGCGGCAACCTGGGCTTCACCCAGAAGGGCCGCATCGAGGCGGCCCAGCACGGCGTGCTGCTCAATACCGACTTCATCGACAACTCAGCCGGCGTAGACACCTCCGACCACGAGGTCAACATCAAGATCCTGCTCAACGACGCGGTGCGCCGCGGCGAGCTGACCGAGGAAGGCCGCAACAAGCAGCTGGCCGCGATGACCGACGAGGTCGGCCAACTGGTGCTGTGGGACAACTACCGCCAGAACCAGGCGATCACCCTGATGGAACACCAGTCGGTCAAGCGGCTGGGTTCGATGGCGCACTTCATCCGCGAGCTGGAGGCCCAGGGCCTGCTCGACCGCCAGGTCGAGAACCTGCCCTCCGACGCGGAGCTGTCCGAGCGCAAGGCGCGTCACCAGGGCCTGACCCGGCCGGAACTTTCGGTGCTGCTGTCCTACGACAAGATCAAGCTGTTCCAGCAGTTGCTCGAGTCGGACGTGCCGGAAGATCCGTACCTGTCCAAGGAGCTGGTGCGCTACTTCCCCGAGCCGCTGCACGAGAAGTACGCGGACAACATGCAGCGCCATCGCCTGAAGCGCGAGATCATCGCCACCGCGGTGACCAACTCGACGATCAACCGCATGGGCGCCACCTTCATGCTGCGCATGCAGGAGGACACCGGGCAGGGTCCGGCGGCGATCGCCAAGGCGTACACCGCCGCGCGCGAGATCCTCGACGCCCGCGAACTGTGGGCCGAGATCGAGGCGCTCGACGGCAAGGTCGCCGAGGACACCCAGATCGACGCGATCATGCAGATATGGTCGCAGCTGCGCCACATGACCCGCTGGCTGCTCAACCGCCCGGGCGCCAGCCTGGACATCGCTGCCAACGTCGAGCGCTACCAGGCCGGCGTCACCGCGCTGCGCCAGGGCCTGCCCGATGTGCTGACCGAGACCGGCAAGGCCGACTTCGAGCTCAGCTGCGAGAAGTGGGAAGGCTTGGGCGTGCCGAAGGCGCTGGCCGTGCGGCTGGCCCGCATGCCGGTGCTGCGCGCGGTGCTGGACATGTGCGAAGTCGCCCAGCAGAGCGGCCAGCCGATCACCACCGTCGCCCGCGTGTTCTACGAACTGGGCGAAGCGCTGGACCTGGAATGGCTGCGTGGCCAGATCGAGGCACTGCCGGTGGAAGGTCACTGGCACGCGCAGGCGCGCGGTTCGCTGCTGGACGAGCTCAACCACCAGCATCGCGCACTGGCCCAGCAGGTGCTGGCGCTGGCCGGTGACCGCAAGGACGCCTCGCCGGTGCAGGCGTGGCTGCAGCGTGACGATGCCACGCTCAACTACACCCGCAGCATGCTCGCCGAGATCCTGACCCAGAACGCGGACTACCCGATCGCCTCGGTCGCCGTCCGTCGTTTGGCACAGCTGGCGCAGGTGCCGGTGGGTTGATGCACGGAGCCCGGTACGCCGGGCCTTCTCTGTAGGAGCGCCCTTGGGCGCGACCGCCATGTTCCGCGTCAATGGGAGATGGCAGTCGCGCCCGAGGGCGCTCCTACATTCGCCCGCCGCTGCGCTAAGCTCCAGGCCTCCCTCGTCACGCCGGACGCCCATGCGCTTCGCCTTCGTCGCCAGCGACACCGCCGTCGCCCAGCAGGCCCGCCGCAAGCTGGCCGAACGCTACGGCGACCTGCCGCCGCTGGAGGCCGAGGTGATCATCGCGCTGGGCGGCGACGGCTTCATGCTGCGTACCCTGCATGCGCACCGCGCGCTCGACCTGCCGGTCTACGGCATGAAGCTCGGCCGGGTCGGCTTCCTGATGAACAAGCACCAGATCGACGACCTGCCCGGGCGGATCGAGCGGGCACACGCCGCCGTGCTGTATCCGCTGCAAATGCGCACCACCGACGCCGACGGCAACGAGCAGTTCGCGCTGGCCTTCAACGAGGTCTCGCTGCTGCGCCAGACCAACCAGGCCGCGCACCTGGAGGTCAAGCTCAACGACGAGGTCAAGCTTCCCGCGCTGGTCTGCGACGGCATCATGGTCGCCACGCCAGCGGGCTCGACCGCCTACAACCTTTCCGCTCACGGCCCGATCCTGCCGCTGGACGCGAACGTGTTGGCGCTCACCCCGATCAGCCCGTTCCGTCCGCGCCGCTGGCGCGGCGCCATCCTCCCGCACCGCACGCTGGTGACCCTGCGCGTGCTCGAGCCGGGCAAGCGCCCGGTCAGCGCGACGGCCGACTTCCTGGAGGTGCGCAACGTGCGCACGGTGAAGATCTGCCAGGCGGAGGAGTGCGGGGTGAAGCTGCTGTTCGATCCCGAGCACAACCTGGAGCAGCGGATCCTGGACGAGCAGTTCGCCGCGGAGTAGGGCGGTTCCCCGCAAGGCTTCCCCCATCCGCCCTTCGGGCACCTTCCCCCGCAGGCGGAGGAAGGGTCTGGTGGATCTGCCGATCCGGACCTTCCCCCCATGGATGGAGAAGTGCGTCAGTTCACGATGCGAGCCCTCGTGAGGGCAAGAACCCGCCGGATCCCACAATGCGAGCCTTCCCCCGCTTGCGGGGGAAGGTGCCGAAGGCGGATGGGGGGGCCTTGCCGCACACCCACCCACCGCCTTTGCTAGATTGCCCCCATGACCACCCCCGACGCCCACGCCCCCGGTGCCCACGACCCCGGTGCCCATGACCCCGGCGCCAGCACCGACAACCGCCTGGTCGTCGCCATCTCCTCGCGCGCGCTGTTCGACCTGGGCGACAGCCATGCGCTGTTCGAGCGCGATGGCCTGGACGCCTACCGCCGCTTCCAGATCGAGCACGAGGACCAGCTCCTCAAGCCCGGCGTGGCCTTCCCGCTGGTGCAGAAGCTGCTGGGCCTGAACAAGCTGGCGGGCGACAAGCCGCCGGTGGAGGTCATCCTGCTCTCGCGCAATTCCGGCGACACCGGCCTGCGCATCTTCAACGCGATCCAGCACTACGGCCTTGAAATAAGCCGCGCGGCCTTCACCAGCGGTGCGCCCACCTCCGACTACATCGCCCCGTTCAAGGCCGATCTGTTCCTCTCGGCCAACGCCGAGGATGTCGGCCGCGCACTGGCCGCCGGCGTGGCCGCCGCCACCATCCTGCCCAGCACCGCCCCGCCGCGCGCCAGCGAGCAGTTGCGCATCGCTTTCGACGGCGACGCGGTGATCTTCGGCGACGAAGGCGAGCGCGTCTCGCGTGAGGAGGGCCTGGAAGCTTTCCATCGCCGCGAGACCGAACAGGCGGGCGAGCCGCTCTCGGTCGGCCCGTTCCGCGGATTCCTCACCGCGCTGCACCGACTGCAGACGGCCTTCCCCGCGGAGGACTCGCCGATCCGCACCGCCCTGGTTACCGCCCGCTCGGCGCCGGCGCACAAGCGCGTGATCCTCACCCTGCGCCGCTGGGGCGTGCGCATCGATGAGGCGCTGTTCCTCGGCGGGCGCGACAAGGGGCCGTTCCTTGACGCCTTCGGCGCCGACATCTTCTTCGACGATTCGCCCGCCAACGTGGAATCGGCCCGTAAACACGTCGCCACCGGACACGTGCCGCACGGCGTGAGCAACCGCTGAGGTTCGACTGCGGCCGCCGTGGATTGTGGCCGCTACAATCGACCGCCAACGATCACCGGGAGATCGGGTGCTGCCCTCGGTACTGGCGATTCTTTTCCTCGCCACTTTCATCCGCTCGGCCCTCGGCTTCGGCGAGGCGTTGGTGGCCGTTCCGCTGCTGGCCTTCGTCATGCCGGTGGAAACGGCCGCCCCGGTCGCCGTGCTGGTTTCGATCACGGTGGCGGTCGTCGCGGTCGCGCGGGACTGGCGACACATCCATTTCCACAGCGTGGGCAGGCTCTTCGTCGCCACCGCGATCGGAACGCCGATCGGCCTGTGGGGCCTTCACGCGCTCGATGGCCGGCTGGTCAAGCTGGGGCTGGGCCTGGTCGTGGCCGGGTTCGCGATCTTCTCGCTGGTGCGCCGGCGGCCGATGCTGCTGCCCGACGACCGGCACGCCTGGACGTTCGGGCTTGGCGCCGGCGTGCTCGGCGGCGCGTATGGCATGAATGGCCCGCCGCTGGTGATGTACGGCGCGTTGCGCGGTTGGTCGCCCGTGCACTTTCGGGCCACCCTGCAGGGTTACTTCCTGCCGGCGAGCGTGCTGGCCATGGCGGGCTACGGGATGACCGGCCTCTGGACGCCCGCCGTCACGCACCAGTACCTGGTGGCGCTCCCCGCAGTGCTTCTGGCCATTCCCCTGGGGCGCCTGGCGAACCGGCGTCTCAGCGCGCCGGTTTTCATGGTTTGCGTGCACGGCGGGCTGGTGGCGGTTGGCGTGATGCTTCTGCTGCAGTCGGTCGGTTGGTTCGGGGCTAGCGTCGTCGGCTCATAGCATCCGGGTACGCCGCCACCACCCGGTGACCTGGTCCTCGCGCACCAGCGTGAACAGCCCCGCGGCGAGGATCAGCGCGATGCCGATCAGCATCGGCCAGTCCAGCGTGTCGCCAAACAGCCAGTAGCCGAAGCCGATCGCCCATAGCATCTGGCTGTACTGGGTGGGGGCCACGCGGTTGGCGGGAATGAGCTGGGTGGCGAGCATCAGCAGCACGCCGGCCAGCCCGGCCAGCAGGCCGTAGCCGGCCAACAACCCGCCCTGGTGCAGGGTCGGCCAGGCGAACGAGGGCAGCATCAGCACGCCGCCGACCACCAGCGGTCCGATCACGCCTGCGCCGTACAGGCTGATGCGCTTCTCGTGCGCGCCGGCCATGCGCAGCGCCACCACCGACACGGCACCGGCCATGCCGCAGGTGGCCGCCGCCAGGTGGCCCACGCCGAGTTGGCGAAAGCCCGGCCGCAGTACCACCAGCACGCCCACGAAACCGGCGAATACGGCCGACCAGCGCCGCCAGCCCACGTGCTCCTTGAGAAACACTACCGACAGCAGGGTGACGAAGATCGGCATCAGGAAGATCAGCGCGAACGTCTCCGCCATCGGCAGATGGGTGAACGCCACGACCGCCGACACATTGGTAATCGCGCCGGTCACCGCGCGTATCCACCACAGCGACGGGCGGTTGGCGACGAACACCTCGTGCCAGCGGTCGCCCGGTTTGCGGATGAACGGAATCGCCACGAGTCCGAGCACCGCCCCGAAGAACACCGCCTCGAACGCCGGCAGCGTGCCGCGTAGCGATTTGACGAAGGCGTCGCTGATCGCATAAGCCGCGTAGCAGGCAAAACCGAGTAGTACGCCCTTGAACATGGATGGTCCGGTCAGGGTGGGAGCAGGGCGGCAGGTGGGCAGGCGCCCCGGCATGACCTCCCGCCATCGCGGGCGGTAGAATGCCGGGCTTGTCCCTCCAACGGAACCCACGCATGGCCGCCCGCCTCGACCCGCTCGACCTGTACGACGTCCGCTCGCTGCTGTCCGACGAGGAGCGCATGGTCCAGGACACCGTCGGCCGCTTCGTCGACGAGAAGGTGCTGCCGATCATCGGCGACTGCTTCGACCAGGGCCGCTTCCCGAAGGAGCTGATTCCCGAGATCGCCAACCTGGGCCTGCTCGGCGCGACGATCCCGGAAAAGTACGGTTGCGCCGGTATGAACGGCGTGAGTTACGGCCTGATCTGCCAGGAGCTCGAGCGCGGCGACTCGGGCCTGCGCAGCTTTGCCTCGGTGCAGAGCTCGCTGTGCATGTACCCGATCTACGCCTACGGCACCGAAGAGCAGAAGATGCACTACCTGCCGAAGATGGCGGCAGGCGAGATCATCGGCTGCTTCGGCCTGACCGAACCGCACGGCGGGTCCGATCCGGCCAACATGAAGACCCATGCCAAAAAGGACGGCGGCGACTGGGTCATCAACGGCGCCAAGATGTGGATCACCAACGGCAACCTGGCGCACATCGCGATCGTCTGGGCGCAGACCGAAGACGGCATCCAGGGCTTCATCGTGCCGACCGACACCAAGGGCTTCACCGCGCAGGAAGTGCACAAGAAGATGAGCCTGCGCGCCTCGGTCACCAGCGCGCTGTTCTTCGACAATGTCCGTGTGCCCGAAGCCAACCGCCTGCCCAATGTGAAGGGCCTCAAGGGTCCGCTGGGTTGCCTCACGCAGGCCCGCTACGGCATTACCTGGGGGCCGATCGGTGCCGCGCAGGCGTGCCTGAAGGAAGTGCTCGACTACACCGCCGAGCGCATCCTGTTCGGCCGTCCGCTGGCCTCCAACCAGGCCGTGCAACTGAAGATGGCGGACATGGCCCGGCGCATCACCACCGCCCAGCTCCTGTCCCTGCAGCTCGGCCGCCTGAAGGACGCCGGCACCATGCAGCCGACCCAGGTCTCGCTGGCCAAGTGGAACAACTGCCGCATGGCGATCGACATTGCCCGCGAGTGCCGCGACATCCTCGGCGGTGCCGGCATCACGACCGAGCATTCGGCGATCCGCCACGCGCTCAACCTCGAGTCCGTGATCACCTACGAGGGTACCGAGACGGTGCACCAGCTCGTGGTCGGTCGCGAGCTGACCGGCATCAACGCGTTCTGATGTGACGCTCTGGCCTGGGTGGCCCCTACACCCAGGCCGTCATTCCCGCTTTCGCGGAATGACGCCCGGCCAGGCTTCGTGCGGCCCGGGAAAACGGGTTATCGAGGAGACCAGGCCTTGCACGTTCCGGATATCCGCATCGAAACCGATCGCCTGATCCTGCGCCCGCCGCGCATCGAGGACTTCGATGCCTATGCGGCGAACATGGCCGACCTGGAGGCCGCCCGCTTCATCGGCGGGCAGCAGCCGCGCGCGCTGGCGTGGCGCGGCTTTCTGTCCTCGGCCGGCGCCTGGATGATCCAGGGCTTTTCCATGTTCTCGGTCATCGAGAAGGCCAGCGGCCAATGGGTAGGCCGGCTTGGCCCCTGGCACCCTGACGGCTGGCCCGGCACCGAAGTCGGCTGGGGCCTGGCCCGCCCTGCCTGGGGCAAGGGCTACGCCGTGGAAGGGGCCTCCGCCGCGATCGACTGGGCGTTCGACAACCTGGGTTGGGACGAGGTCATCCACTCGATCCACCCGGACAACAAGCCCTCACAGGCGCTCGCACAGCGGCTCGGTTCCACCTGCCGCGGCCCCGGTAAACTGCCGGCCCCTTACGAGGACTCGCCAACCGAAATATGGGGCCAGACCCGCGAGCAGTGGCGCGCGCGGCAAAAGGCACGGGCGTGATCACCATCTACGGCATGCGCGCCTCGGGCAACTGCTACAAGCTGCAGTTGCTGCTCGACCAGCTCGGTCATGAGTATCGCTGGGTGGATGTCGACAGCGCGGGCGGTGCCACGCGCACGCCCGAATTCCTCGCCCGGAACCCCAACGGCAAGGTGCCGTTGCTGGAGCTGGAAGACGGGCGCCGACTGGCCGAGTCCGACGCGATCCTCTGCTACCTCGCCGAAGGCACGGCGTTCTGGCCGCAGGACGCCTGGCTGCGCGCGCAGACGCTGCAGTGGCTGTTCTTCGAGCAGTACAGCCACGAGCCGTGCATCGCGGTGGCGCGCTTCATCCGCGGCTGGCTGCCGCCCGATCATCCTCGCCATGCCGAAGTGCCGGCGCTGATCGAGCGCGGCAAGGGCGTGCTGGCGGTGATGGAGCAACACCTGGCCGGACGCGAGTGGTTCGTGGGCGAGCGCTACGGGCTGGCCGACATCGCGCTGTACGCCTATACCCATTGCGCTCCCGACGGCGGCTTCGACCTGGCGCCCTATCCGAACATCCTGGCCTGGCTCGCCCGCGTACGGGCGCAACCCGGGCATACACCCATGCACCGTTGAGCACATCCCCGTCGTAGGAGCCTGCTTGCGGGCGATGCTATGGATGCCATCGAAGCAAGAGCATCGCCCGCAAGCGGACTTCTACAAAGACATCCCTTTCAGACAGATACCGCCATGTCCCTGCCATTTCCGATTACTGCCCGCCACAAAGGCTTCAATCGCGCCGAGATCGTCGATCAGAACTTCAACGAGTTCGTGAAGCTGTGGGACGGCGAGGTGCGCCAGGCACCGCGCGACGACCAGCCGGTGCTGCCGGGAAGCGCGCTCGATGCGAAGGGCTTCCGCGAACTGTTCGAATCCCAGTTGATCAGTCGCCATCTCGACCTGATGGCGCGCGTGCTGCGCGTGCAGAACAAGGTGTTCTACACGATCGGCTCGTCCGGGCACGAGGGCAATGCGATGGTGGCGCGGCTGACCCGCCACACCGATCCGGCCTTCCTGCACTACCGCTCTGGCGGCTTCATGGCCGAGCGCTTCCGTAAGTTGCCGGGCATGGACCCGGTGATGGATTCGGCGCTCTCCTTCGCGGCCAGCAAGGACGATCCGGCTTCCGGCGGCCGCCACAAGGTGTGGGGTAGCAAGCCGCTCTGGGTGCTGCCGCAGACCTCGACGATCGCCTCGCACCTGCCCAAGGCGCTCGGCACCGCGATCGCCATCGATCATGCGCGGCGCATCGGGCACACCCTGCCGGTACCGGACGACTCGATCGCGATCTGTTCGTTCGGCGACGCGTCGTCCAACCATGCCACCGCGCAGACCGCTTTCAACGCCGCGGGCTGGACCGCATACCAGAAGCTTCCCGCACCGGTCCTGTTCGTGTGCGAGGACAACGGCATCGGCATTTCGGTGAAGACGCCCACCGACTGGGTCGCGGCCAATTACCGCTCGCGTTCGAACCTCGACTACTTCTTCGCCGACGGCCTGGACCTGGCCGGGGGTTACGCCCAGGTGCAGCGCGCGGTCGAGCACTGCCGCAGCACGCGCCGCCCGACCTTCCTGCACCTGAAGACCACCCGCGTGATGGGCCACGCCGGCACTGACTTCGAGATCGAGTGGCGCAGCATCGAGGAGTTGTGTGCGGTAGAGGCGACCGATCCGCTGCTGCGCTCGGCCGCGATCGCGCTGGAGTCGGGCCTGTACTCGAAGGACGAGCTGCTGGCGCTGTACGAAGCGACCCGCAAGCGCTGCTTCGCCGCCGCCGAGGAAGCCGATCGCCGGCCCAAGCTCGAGCGCCTGGACGACGTGATGGCGCCGCTCGCACCGTTCACGCCCGCCAAGGTGAAGACCGAAGCCGAACGCGCCGACTACGCCGACGCCCGCCTGAAGGCCTTCGGCAGCGAGGACAAGCTGCCGGAAAACCAGCCGCCGCGACACTTGGCCATACAGATCGGCCAGGCGCTGCACGACATCATGGCCAAGTACCCCGAGTCGCTGCTGTTCGGCGAGGACGTGGCGCAGAAGGGTGGCGTCTACACAGTCACCAAGGGCCTGCACAAGACGTTCAAGAACACGCGCGTGTTCAATACGCTGCTGGACGAGACGGTGATCCTGGGCCTGGCCCAGGGCTACGCCAACATGGGCATGCTGCCGATCCCGGAGATTCAGTATTTGGCCTACTTCCACAACGCCGGCGACCAGATCCGCGGCGAGGCGGCCAGCCTGCAGTTCTTCTCCAACGACCAGTACCGTAACCCGCTGGTGATGCGGGTGGCCTCGCTGGGTTACCAGCGCGGCTTCGGTGGCCACTTCCACAACGACAACTCGATCGCCGCGCTGCGCGACATTCCCGGCCTGGTCGTCGGCTGCCCCAGTCGCGGTGACGACGCGGCAACCATGCTGCGCACGCTGACCGCGATGGCGAAGGTGGACGGGCGCGTGTGCGCTTTCCTCGAGCCGATCGCGCTGTACATGACCAAGGACCTCTACGAAGCCGGCGACGGCCAGTGGCAGTTCGCCTACCCGGCGCCGGGCGAGGCGATGGCCCTGGGCGAGGGCAGGGTCTATGGCGAGGATGCAGACGACCTGGTGGTATTCACTTTCGGCAACGGCGTGCCGATGGCGCTGCGTGCGGCGCGCACCATCGAGGCGGAATTGAAGTGGAAAGTGCGCGTGGTCGACCTGCGCTGGCTGGCGCCGCTCAACGATGCGTTCATTGCATCGGAAGCAAAGACGGCCAAACGCATCATCGTGCTGGACGAGGGCCGCAAGAGCGCCGGCGTGGGCGAGGGCGTGATCACCGCCATCGTGGAGGCGGGCCTGGGCGCCACGCCACTGGAGCGGGTCGTCGGTGCCGACACGTTCACCCCGCTGGCGGGGGCGGCGTTCCTGGTGCTGCCAGGCGAGGCGGATGTGGTGGCGGCGGCGCGGCGGCTGGCCGGCTGAGGAAGCGCCCGGTCGGGAGAGTTCGAGGCAAGGCTTCCCCCATCCGCCCTTCGGGCACCTTCCCCCGTGAACGGGGGGAAGGCGCACCAGGCAGGGTTCCGGCTCAGGTTTTCTCCCCGCGCCCGCGAGGCTCCCGAAGGGCGAATGGCGCAAGCCGCCACACGGCCTATTCTTCGACTTCGCTAACGCGCGGCCACGCGCCCTCGGTGATGGCCCGCGGCCGGTCGTAAAGACGTGCCTGGTTGCGGCCGTTTACCTTGGCCTGATACATCGCCTGGTCGGCCCGTTCGATCAGCGTTTCCACCGTATCGGCCAGAGTGCGCATGGCCACGCCAATGCTCACGCTGAGCATGAGTTCACCGTTGACCGGGATTTCCAGCCGGTGCACGCGCCGGCACAGGCGGGTGGCCACCTGCATGGCCTGTTCTTCGACGACGCCGTCGAGCATGGCGATGAACTCTTCGCCGCCATAGCGCCCGAGCAGGTCCGAAGGGCGCAGCTCGGCGCGCAGCGCTTCGGCCACCTCGATCAGCGCGCGGTCGCCGGCGCGATGGCCCTGCTGGTCGTTGAGCAGCTTGAAGCGGTCCAGGTCGAGGAACAGCAGCGCGACCGGCCGGCCGGTGCTTTCGTCCAGCATCGTCTCGGCCGCCTCGTTCCACGCGCGGCGGTTGAGTACCCCGGTGAGCGAATCGTTGTCGGCCAGCGCACGCACCATGTCGCGGTCGCGTCGCATGGTCAGCGCGCGATCACCCAGGCCGATCGACAACACGATCGCCTCGAACGCGCCGGCCACCACGCTGGCGTCGCTGGTCCAGCTCATGTTGGGCAGGGCACCGCTTAGCTGGGCGGTCGATAGCGCGGTCAGCGCCAGAAGCGGCGTCCAGCCGACCAGGAAGAACCATGCGTGGCGGGAGCCGTGCGAGGCGGCCACGATGGCGGAGAGCAGCATCAACAATGCGCCCAGGATCAGCAGCGGATCGACCAGCGCCTGCGCGGCATCCACCAGCAGCCCGATCGAACTGCTGCGCATCAGCACCAGCATGGGCATGCCGATGGCCAGCGCCAGCACGGGCGCGCGCAACAGAGGGGCGAAACGCTGCAGCTCGCAGAATCGCGCCATGAACAGCGCCGCAAAAGCCACCGACAGGGCGATCGAAGTCGATTCGAGCAGGCTGGCCGAAGGCGCCAGCCACGTCGCTTCCAGCGGATGGAACAGGAAACCGGTCTGGATGCTCTGGATCAGCGCATAACAGAAGATGTAACCGGCATACCAGAAGAACGTGTTATCGCGCAGCATGAGCGCGAAACACAGCGCCATCAGCGCCATCGTCAGCATCACGGCAAAGCAGGCACTGAACAGCGTAAGCCAGTGCGCGTCATGGCCGAGGAAGGCGGTCAGCGATTCCAGGCGGAAGCTCAGCGGCGGCGAGAGCCCGTCCACCGGTTCGAGCTTCAGCAGGATGAGGGCGGAGGCGGGCACGCTGGCCGGATAGCGGAAGGCCAGCCGTCCGTGCCCCAGCGGCGGGCCGCCGATGTCGTCCAGCGCCAGATGGCTGACAGGGCCGTTTTCGTCATAGACCGTGATCCGCCCCAGCGCAGGCGGATAGATGGTTAATACCCGTTCCTCGTTCACCCACGGGGGCTGCGGACGCAGCACCACCCAAGTGCCCAGGTTCTCGCGCGGAAAGCTGTGCAGCAGCGACGGGTCGAACGAGGCAAGTTGGCCCTTGTGGAACTGTTGCAGCACGGCGGCGGGGGTGTCGCCGGGATGCGCCTCGCGCCAGCCGCCATCCAGCAGCATGGCCGCGTGCACCACGCCGAACCACAGCCACAGCAAGCCGAGCACGCTTCCGATCAACGGGAGCCTGCATCGGTGCCAGATCCTTGCTGCGGACAGCGTTCGCATCCCCTTGTCCCCGCTTGGCGACGGCTGCACGTCCCTGCAGTCCGCGACCCCCACCCGTTGCCCCGGCGCGGCGACCCCCTCCTGGCCGTCGCGCCTGCGTTGAAGACGATCCTACGCGAACCGTCCGGTCCTTCGCCCGCTTTTTACAGGCGAGCCAGGGGCTGATCTAGCAGGCTCCGTGCCAAGGCGCGGATGGCCCCCTGCACTCACGGGCCCTTGCCGGCGCGCGCCTCATGCTTCGCCGAATCGCGGCCGTGTCTGACCCTGTGGGGTAGCTATGGACCCATACGAGCAGTCACACCGCTCGCCTTTCACGAAACGATGACGCCCGGCAGGGCGCGCCTCGCGGAGATTCCCCATGAGCATCAAAGTGGCCGTTCTGGTCGGCAGCCTGCGCAAGGACTCGTTCAACCGCCGGTTGGCCCACGCGGTGGAGAAGCTGGCGCCCGACGAGCTGGTGTTCGAACACGTAGCCATCGGCGACCTGCCACTGTACGACCAGGACCTCGACGGCAACTACCCGGCGTCGTGGACGACGATGAAGCAGCAGATCCAGGCGGCGGATGCGCTGCTGTTCGTCACCCCCGAGTACAACCGTTCCGTGCCGGGCGTGCTGAAGAACGCCATCGACATCGCCTCCCGCCCGTACGGCACCAATGCGTTCGCCGGCAAACCCGGCGCGGTGATCGGCGCGTCGATCGGCTCGACCGGCAGCGCGCTGGCGCAACAGCACCTGCGCAACGTGCTCGCCTATCTGGATGTCCCCATGCTGGGACAGCCTGAGGTGTTCGTGCAGTTCAAGGACGACGGCCCGGTCGACGCCGATGGCAACATCACCGTCGACAGCACGCACAAGTTCCTGCAGGGCTTCGTCGACAGCTACGTGGCGTGGGTGCACACCATCCTCAAACGCTGAGCGTCCCGTGGGGTGGGCTTCAGCCCGCCGCTTGCGTCGCCCCTGGCCGGTGAGCAGAGCCCGCCCTGAGAGCAGCGGCTTGACTCTGGACCTTAATCAAGGGTCTAGACTTGCGCCATGAACCTCCAGACGCCGCTTACCATCGGTGCCGTCGCCAAGCGCGCCGGCGTGGCCATCGACACCATCCGCTATTACGAGCGGGAAGGGCTGCTGCCCGAGCCCACGCGGCGCCCATCCGGCTACCGCAGCTACGGCGAGGGCACGGTCGCGCGGTTGCGCTTCATCCGCCGTGCCAAGAACCTGGGCTTCACGCTGGAGGAGATTCGCGACCTGCTCGCGCTCTCCGCCGACCGCAAGCGCGGCGTCAAGGCGGTCAAGCAGCGCGCCGAGCAGCGGCTGGCCGATATCGAGGCGCGCATCGCCGAACTGGAGCGCGTGCGCGCCGGGCTGGCCGAGTTGGTCGAAGCCTGCCCAGGCCATGGCGCGCCCGAAACCTGCCCGATCCTGCGCGCGCTGGGCGGGGAGGAGCAGCCATGAGCAATTGCTGCCATACATTCCCGACAGCGGGCGAGCGGGATCCGGTATGCGGGATGGCGGTGGATCCGGCGAGCACGCCCCATCATGCCGACCACGCCGGTCGCACCTACCACTTCTGCGGCGCGCGCTGCCGCGAGCGCTTCCTGGCCGCCCCTGAAGCGTTCGCAGGCAACGCGCCCGCGCGGGCGGCAGCCCCCGCCTGCCATGGAGCGACCGGTGCGCCCGCAGAGCGGTCCTCGCACCTCGTCAAGGACCCGGTCTGCGGGATGGACGTCGATCCGCACACGGCCAGGCACCGCGCCGAACACGAGGGCAGGACCTGGTACTTCTGCAGCGCGCGTTGCCGCGAACGCTTCCTGGAGAGCCCCGGGCAATTCCTGGGTGAGCGACCGGCACCGCCCGCCGACCACGGCGCCATCTACACCTGCCCGATGCATCCGGAGGTGCGCCAGGTCGGGCCGGGCGATTGCCCCAAGTGCGGCATGGCGCTGGAGCCGCTCGCGCCCAGCGCGGAATCCGACGACGGCGGCGAAGTGCGTGCCCTGGCGCGCCGCTTCGGCTGGCTGGTCGCGCTGACCTTGCCGGTGCTGGTGGTGGCGATGGGCCCGCACCTGGTCGGCCGTGGCTGGCCGATGCGCTGGGCGGGCGTGCTGGGCTGGATCGAAGCCTTGCTTGCCAGCGTCGTGGTGCTGTGGGGCGGCGCGCCGTTCTTCCGCCGCGGCTGGCGCTCGCTGCGGCCGTGGTCGCCGAACATGTACACGCTGATTGCCCTGGGCACCGGCGTGGCATGGCTCTACAGCGTGGTCGCGCTACTTGTGCCAGGGCTATTCCCGGCCGGCTTGCGCATGCACGGCCGCGTGGGCGTGTACTTCGAATCGGCGGCCGTGATCGTCACCCTGGTCAGCCTGGGTGACCTGCTGGAACTGCGCGCCCGTCGCCGTACTGGCGAAGCGTTGAAGGCATTGCTCGGGCTGGCGCCGAAGACCGCGCGCCGCCTGGAGCACGGCCACGAACACGACGTGCCGCTGGAAGCGGTGCAAGTGGGTGACCTGCTGCGCGTGCGTCCGGGCGAAAAGGTGCCGGTCGACGGGGTCGCCACCGAGGGCGAGAGCCACGTCGACGAATCGATGCTCACCGGCGAGCCGATGCCGGTGGCCAAGGCCACCGGCGACCGCCTGACCGCGGGCACGGTCAACCAGGACGGCACGCTGGTGCTGCGTGCGGAGAAAGTCGGCGGCGAGACGATGCTGGCGCAGATCGTCGCACTGGTCGCACAGGCCCAGCGCAGCCGCGCACCGCTGCAGCGGGTGGCCGATCGCGTGGCGGCGTGGTTCGTGCCGGCAGTGGTCACGGTCGCGGTGCTGGCGTTCGCCGCATGGGCCGCGCTCGGACCGCAGCCGCGGTTGGCGCACGCGCTCATCGCCGCGGTGTCGGTGCTGATCATCGCCTGTCCCTGCGCCCTGGGCCTGGCCACGCCGATCTCGATCATGGTCGCCAGCGGTCGCGGTGCGCAGGCGGGCGTGCTGTTCCGCGACGCGGCGGCGATCGAGGCGCTGCAGGGCGTCGACACGCTGGTGGTGGACAAGACCGGCACGCTCACCGAGGGGCGTCCGGTCCTGACCGACGTGCTTGCCTTCGGCGATCTTTCGCGAGCGCAATTGCTGGCGCTGGCCGCCGCGCTGGAGCAGGCGAGCGAACACCCGCTGGCACGCGCGATCGTGGCCGGCGCATCGGCGGAGGGCGGGGCGATCCCGGCGGCGGCTGGCTTCCGTTCGCTCACCGGTCGTGGCGTGCGGGCCCAAGTGGATGGCCGCGAAGTCGCATTGGGCAATGCGCGCTTGCTCGACGAGCTGCAGGTGGCGTTGGGCGAGCCTGTCGCGCGGCAGGCCGAACGCCTGCGGGGCGAGGGCGCCACGGTGATGTTCCTGGCCGTCGATGGTGCGCTGGTTGGCCTGGTCGCCGTGGCGGACCGCATCAAGGCCGATACGTCCGCAGCACTCGACAGGCTGCGAGGCGAGGGGCTGCGCATCGTGATGCTCACTGGCGACAACGCCACCACGGCGCAGGCGGTGGCGCGCCAGCTGGGCATCGACGAGGTGCATGCCGATGTCTCGCCCGCGGACAAGGCGGCGGTGGTCGAGCGGCTCAAACGTGAGGGGCGACGGGTGGCGATGGCCGGTGACGGCATCAACGATGCGCCGGCCCTGGCGGCCGCGGACGTGGGTATCGCCATGGGGAGTGGCACGGACGTGGCGATGGAAAGTGCGCAGGTGACGCTGGTGCGCGGGGAGCTGTCGGCGATCGGTCGGGCACGGGCGTTGTCGCAGGCCACGGTGCGGAATATTCGCCAGAATCTGTTTTTTGCTTTCGTTTACAACGCGGTGGGGGTGCCGTTGGCGGCCGGGGTGTTGTATCCGGTTTTTGGCGTGGTGCTTTCACCGATGGTGGCGGCGCTGGCGATGAGCTTGTCGTCGGTCTCGGTGGTGACGAACGCCCTGCGGTTGCGGAGAGCCCGTCTCTGATCCCGCTCTTGCGGGGTTTGTCCACGACGTGGCTGGCTTCGACGGCTTTCGATCGCCTGCCGGCATGGAGGCGGAAGCGTGCAAAGTTGCTTTGCGCCCGCTCCCCTCCGGGGAGAGGGCTGGGGTGAGGGGCCGGGGCTCGCGGGGGCGCCTCCTGCATAAGGGGGCTTTGCTTGTCGTTCCTGCGTGGGCTCCCCGCGACTGGGCTCGCCTGCCGCGGGCTTCCGATCGCCTGCCGGCGCTCGGGTCACTTTCTTTGCTGGCCCAAAGAAAGTAACCAAAGAAATGGCCTGCTAAACACGGGGTGACTAAAAAGCTAGGTGCCCCTTCGCTTCGCTTGGTCAGTCGCTTGCTCTTAGAGGAGCTGCCGCCGCTATACCGCGGGCGCTCGGGAGCCGAGGCCAGGGAGGCACTTCGCGGGTTGGCTGGTATCGGCGTTTGGTGACTCTCCTCTCGCGAAGCGTACATTCGTCATTGACTGCCCGTAGGGCTCGCAACGACAAAGCGAAACGAACAGTGTGCCTTCGAGCCGAGAGGTCATGCCGGTGCGCCAGAACCACCGGCTGCTCTGAAGTCTCCATCGGTAGCTGCTCCACACAGCCGCAAACCCACTCTCGCCCCAACTCACGAGCGTCCGCGGTAAAGCGGCGGCAGCTCCTCTAAGAGCAAGTGACTGACCCATCAAGGCGAGGCGGCACCTAGCTTTTATCTCTCACCGGGCTTAGCAGGCCATTTCTTTTGGTTACTTTTCTTTGGGCCAGCAAAGAAAAGTGACCCGAGCGCCGGCAGGCGATCGGAAGCCCGCGGCAGGCGAGCCCAGTCGCGGGGAGGCTACGCAAGGGCGACAACCAAGCAACCTCCGTAGGGACCATCCGCGCGAGTCCCGGCCCCTCACCCCAGCCCTCTCCCCGGAGGGGAGAGGGAGCAAAGCAACTTTGCACGCTTCCGCCTCAATGCCGGCAGGCGATCGAAAGCCCGCGGCAGGCAAGCCAAGTCGCGAACATCCACGAATCAGCGCCAACGAAACCACCAGCAAAAGGCGCCGCCCCCCTCGATGCCTTAAGCTGCGCGCCGCCCCACCACAAAGGCCCCCCATGCCAAGCACGCTGGCCGAATGGCTTGCCTACCAGGAAGGCGTCAATCCCCACAGCATCGAGCTCGGCCTCGAGCGGGTAAACAAGGTATGGCAATGCATGGGCGCCAAAGCTCCGGCGCGGCGCGTGATCACCGTTGGTGGCACCAATGGCAAGGGCTCCACCGTTGCGCTGCTCGAAGCCGTGCTGGGTGCCGCCGGAAGGCGGGTCGGCTGCTACACCTCCCCGCACCTGCTTCGTTACAACGAACGCGTGTGCATCGATGGCCATGACGCGACGGACGAGGACCTCGTCGCCGCGTTCGAACGCATCGAAGCCGCACGCGGCAGCGGCGCGGATGCCATCCCACTGACCTACTTCGAATACGGCACGCTCGCCGCGCTCGACCTGTTCGCCCGCGCCGACCTCGACGTCGCCGTACTCGAGGTCGGTCTCGGCGGCCGGCTCGATGCCGTCAATATCGTTGACGCCGACGCGGTGATCATCACCACCATCGACATGGACCACATGGACTGGCTGGGCAACGACCGCGACAGCATCGGCCGCGAAAAGGCCGGTATCGCGCGGCGCGGGCGCCCGGCCATCGTGGGCGAACTCGAGCCGCCGGCCGGCCTGCTCGAGGCGCTGGCGGCCAGCGGCGCACAGGTGCAGCGGGCGGGGCGTGATTTCCGCGTGGAACGGCACCTGCAGGGATGGCGCTGGCAGCACCGCGACGGCACCGCTTTCGAACTGCCCGATCCGGCGCTCGCCGCACCGGTGCAGTACGCCAACGCCGCCGCCGCGATCGCCGCACTGCACGCGCTCGACGCGATCGGCGGATTGGCCGCGCCGATCGCGCTGGGCCAGGCCGCCGCCGATGGCCTGAAGGCCGTACAGGTGCGCGCGCGCCTGCAAACGCTCGGCGGCGACCCGGCGGTGGTGGTGGACGTGGGCCACAACCCGCAGGCGGCCCGCGCCCTGGCGGACTGGCTGCAACTGCGTCAGTTCCCGCGCGTGCACGCGGTCTACGGTGTCCTGGCCGACAAGGACGTGGCGGGCGTGCTGAGTGCGCTGGGGCCGCGGGTCGACCACTGGCACCTGGCCGGACTGGACAGAGACTCACCCCGCGGCCTGCCCATCGGCGCGCTGGTCGAAGCGCTGCGCCAGACCCTGCCGGAGGCGAGCCACGACGCGCATGCCAGTGTCACCGATGCGCTGGCCGCGGCACGCGCGCAGGCGCGGCCAGGCGAGTGCATCCTGGCGTTCGGCTCGTTCTTCGTCGCCAGTGCGGTGCTGGCTGAACCGACCGCCTGAGCGAACCGTGCCGGCGGCGCGGGCAGGTATAATCGTCGTGTTGCATGCCGTGCCGCCTTGGAGCTTCAGTCTTGAAAACACGCCTGCTGGGTGCCTTCGTCCTGTTCGCGTTGCTGGTGCTGTTCGTGCCGATGTTCTTCTCCAGCACGCCGCCCACGGCCGCGGGCGACCAGGCGGTGAGCCTGGCGATCCCGCCGGCACCCGATCGCGACCTGCAGACGCGCACGATGAGCCTGGACCCGAACGCGCCCGCCAGCAGCGGCACCACGGCGCCGGTGATTCCGGCGAGGACCCAGTCGAGCGCGTCGGCATCGTCGGACCGCCTGGCCACCGTCGACATCGCCTCGCGTCGTCCGCATGACGTGGAAATGGAGCCGGACGCGGCCACGCCCGCGCAGGCTCCCCAGCCGGAAATTATCAAGCCTGAGCCTGCGGCGCCGAAGCCGTCCGAGAAGCCCGCCGACGAGCCTGCGATCGCGAGCGCGCCAGCCGATACGGCTGGCACCGCGGCGCGCGGCAACTTCACGCTCAACCTCAGCGCCTACTCGAACGAGGGTGCGCAGCGGCTGATCCAGAAGGTGCGCGCGCTGGGCTATCCGGTCAGCGGCGCACCGATCCGGCAGCGTGGCCGCGCGCTCACGCTGGTGACTGCCGGGCCGTTCCAGACGCGCACGGCCGCCGAGGCCGCGCGCCTGAAGATCACCCAGAGCATTCCGGGGGCGCCGGCGCACCTTGAAAGTGGTGCCAGCGACCAACATGGTGACGTCGCTGCCGCCCCAACGAAATCGCCAGCGGCTCCGTCGCGTGCCGGTGGCTACGCGGTGCAGGTGGCGGCGATGGGCAGCCAGGCCGATGCCAATGCGCTGCGCGACAAGCTGCGCGCGGCCGGCTTCGACGGGTTTACCGATTCGGTCAGCAGCGGTGGCCGCACCCTGTGGCGCGTGCGGGCTGGCCCGCAGATCCAGCGCGCGGATGCCGAGCGCGTGCGCGACCAGATCAAGGCCAAGCTTGGGATGGCCGGCAACGTGGTGAGCGTGCCGTAAGGCGCGACAGCGGGGCGGCAGGCATGAACTGGATCGACTTCACCATCCTCGCCGTGCTGGCCTTGTCGGTGCTGGTCGGGTTGTGGCGCGGGCTGGTTTCGGAAGTGTTGTCGCTGGTCGCCTGGGTGGCCGCGTTCTGGGTCGCCTGGACGTTCGGACCGGTGGTCGCGGCGCACTTCGAGCACAGCATCTCGCTGCCGGCGGCGCGCATCCTGCTGGGCTACGGGCTTTGCTTCGCGGTGGTGCTGATCGTCGGTGCGCTGCTGCGGTTTGTCGCCCGGCGGATCCTTTCCGGGATCGGGCTGGGCGGGCTGGACCGTTTGCTGGGCATGTTGTTCGGTTTTGCGCGGGGCGTGCTGCTGGTGACGCTGGTGGTGTTCCTGGCTGGCTTCACCGCACTGACCCGCGAGGCCGGTTGGCAGCACTCGCTGCTGCTGCCGCAGTTCACCGGCGCGGCCGCCTGGCTGGGCGAGCGGGTGCCACAGAGCGTGCGCCGCTACCTGCATCCGCCAGCGCAGCTTCCCGCGTTGCCGCCGGGCACCTTGCCGGCACTTCCGGGCAGTTCACCCGCGCCGGCGCAATCTGTCCTTTCGGCCGTGCGAGCGGCCACGCTTACCTGAACACGCCTCACAACATCACGCTCAACGAGAGCAGGGCATCAAACCATGTGCGGAATCATCGGCATCGTCGGTACCACTGAAGTGGCATCGGCGCTTTATGACGGACTCACGGTGCTGCAGCACCGCGGGCAGGACGCGGCCGGCATCGTCACCGTCGATGGCGCGCACCTGCGCCTGCACAAGGGCAACGGCCTGGTGCGCGACGTGTTCAACCAGACCGCGATGAGCCGCCTGCGCGGCGCCATCGGCATCGGCCATTGCCGTTACCCGACCGCCGGCTCGGACAATGCCGACGAGGCGCAGCCGTTCTACGTCAACTCGCCCTACGGCATCGCCTTCGCGCACAACGGCAACCTGGTGAACACCGAAGCGCTGCGGCGCGAGATGTTTCAGGACGACCGCCGGCACATCAACACCGATTCGGATTCCGAGGTGCTGCTCAACGTGCTCGCGCACGAGCTGCAGATCCAGGACCGCATGGCGCTGACGCCCGACCAGATCTTCAAGGCCGTCGCCGGCGTGCACGCCCGCGCGCGCGGCGGCTACGCCTGCCTGGCGCTGATCCAGGGCTACGGGCTGCTGGCCTTCCGTGACCCGCACGGCATCCGTCCGCTGGTGCTGGGCGAGCGGGTGACGCCGGAAGGGCGCGAATACGCGGTGGCGTCCGAATCGGTCGCGTTCGATGTGCTTGGGTTCAAGCGCGTGCGCGACGTGGAACCGGGCGAGGCGGTCTACATCACGGTGGACGGCCAGCTGCACGCGCGCCGCTGCGCCGAGGGCGCCATGCACGCGCCGTGCATCTTCGAGTACGTCTACCTGGCCCGGCCCGACTCGATGATCGAGGACGTCTCGGTCTACAAGGCGCGCCTGCGCATGGGCGAAAAGCTGGCGCAGAAAATCCTGCGCGAGCGTCCCGATCATGGCATCGACGCGGTGATCCCGATCCCGGATACCGCGCGCACCGCCGCCAGTTCGCTGGCCACCGCGCTGGGCGTGCCGTTCCGCGAGGGCTTCGTCAAGAACCGCTACGTCGGCCGCACCTTCATCATGCCGGGGCAGGGTGACCGCGTGAAATCGGTACGCCGCAAGCTGAACGCGATCGACCTGGAGTTCCGCAACAAGACGGTGCTGCTGGTCGACGACTCGATCGTGCGCGGCACCACGTCGAAGCAGATCATCCAGATGGCCCGCGATGCGGGGGCGAAAAAGGTGTACTTCGCCTCGGCCGCGCCGCCGGTGCGCTATCCCAACGTCTACGGCATCGACATGCCTTCGGCCAGCGAGCTGGTCGCCGCGGGCAAATCCGAGAAGGAAATCGAGCAGTTGCTAGGCGCTGACTGGCTGATCTACCAGGACCTGGCCGACCTGGTCTGGGCGGTGCAGGACGGCAACGAGGAGCTCAAGCAGTTCGACACGTCCTGCTTCTCCGGCGAGTACGTCACCGGCCTGGACCGCGAGTACCTGCAGCAGATCGAGATGCTTCGCTCGGACGACGCCAAGGCCGCCCGCCGCAGCGCCTGATGCCGGCTCAGCCGATGTTGTGGGCGATGCGCCAGAGCACGCCCGACGGGTCGGTCAACTGGAAGTCGCGCATGCGCCAGGGGCGATCCGCTGGCGCGGTCATGCGCACGTTATGCTCGCGATAGCGGCCGACGATGTCCTGCTCGACCAGGCGCCGGTGCCAGGCATCGGCGTCTTCCACCAGCAGGTGCATCATGAAGTTCTCGGCATGTGCCTGTTGGTAGAAGCGTTGCAGCAGGAAGCTGCATTCACCCGCCGCGAAGTAGGCCACGCCATCGGAGTTCGACTTCTCCTCGAAGCCCGCGTCGGCGTAGAAGCGTCGCGACAGATCGTAGTCGCGTGCCGGCACGAAGGCCTTGATCTCGACCGTACGAAAATTCTGCATGTTCCGTTCCCTGGAAAGTGTGGAGCGCCACTATGCAGTCGCTCCGTGGCGATGGCAACGCAAGCCACACCGTAAACTTGGCCCATGACCGACCTGCACCAAGCCGCCCGCCGCTGCCTCGACGCCAGCGATCCGGAGGAAAAGCTCCGCCTGACTCACGAAGCATGGCGGGGTCTGCAGGCGGGCGAGTTGCGACCCGATCCGCAGGCCTCGCTTCCCGAGCCAATCGGGGTGCCAGGCCGGCCGCTCCGTCCGCGCCTGGTCGAAGCGCGCCAGGTCCCGCAACGCGGCCTGGGTACGCCCGAGGGGCGTGCGGCGCTGGTCCATGCCATCGCACACATCGAGTTCAACGCGATCAACCTGGCATGGGATGCGGTCTACCGCTTCCGCGGCTTCCCGGACGCCTACTACCGCGACTGGGCCAGCTGCGCCCACGACGAGGCGCGCCACTTCCGGATGCTCCAGGAGCGGCTGGCCGAACTGGGCCACGCCTACGGCGACTTCGACGCCCACAACGGCCTGTGGGAGATGGCCGCCAAGACCGCCCACAGCGACCTCGCCCGCATGGCACTGGTGCCACGCGTGCTGGAAGCCCGCGGCCTGGACGTGACGCCTGGCATGATCGAGCGCCTGCGCGGCGTCGGCGACCAGCGCACCATCGCGATCCTGGAAGTGATCCTGCGCGAGGAGGTGGCCCACGTGGCGGCAGGCACGCGCTGGTTCCGCTGGTGCTGCGAACGCGACGGGCTGGAGCCGCGCGAGACGTTCGTGCAACTGCTCCGTGATTACATGGGTGGCAGCCTGCGCGGGCCGTTCAACCATCCTGCACGGCTGGCCGCCGGCTTCGACGCTGAGGAAATGGACCAGCTGGCTGCGTTGGCGGGATGACGTGTAGGAGCGCCCTTGGGCGCGACCGGGCGGCACGGTCGCGCCCAAGGGCGCTCCTACGGGAAACCCCCAAAGAAAAAGGCCACCGCTAGCGGTGGCCTTTCCACGAACCTTGGTCGGGGTGACATGATTCGAACATGCGACTTCTACGTCCCGAACGTAGCGCTCTACCAGGCTGAGCTACACCCCGTGGAGCCGCGTATCTTAGTGAGCCGGCGCAGGCTTGGCAACATCCCCGCCGCTTTTTTTCGCGCATCGCGCGCCGGGGCGGGCGTGCCCATCTGCTAACCTAGGCGGCTGCCGTCGCGCGGCCATCGGCCGCCGCTTCCGTTACCCCGCAAGCAGAGGATTCCATGGCGCTTACCCCGGCCCGCACCATGCCTGGCGTGCTCGAGTTGCTGCCGCTGGACCAGATCGCGTTCCAGCGCATGCTCGACACCATCCGCCGCAATTTCGAGCGCTTCGGCTTCCTGCCGGTGGAGACGCCGGTGATCGAATTTGCCGATGTCCTGCTGACCAAGACCGGCGGCGAGACCGAGCGGCAGGTGTACTTCGTGCAGTCGACGGGCGCGCAGGAGCAGGGCGAGAAGCCCGATCTGGCGCTGCGCTTCGATCTCACGGTACCGCTGGCGCGCTACGTCGCCGAGCACGAGCACAACCTCAACTTCCCGTTCCGCCGCTACCAGATGCAGCGCGTATACCGCGGCGAGCGCGCCCAGCGAGGGCGCTTCCGCGAGTTCTACCAGTGCGACATCGACGTGATCGGCAAGGACAGCCTGACCACGCGCTACGACGCTGAACTGCCGGCGGTGATCTACAGCACCTTCCGCGAGCTGGACATCGGCGCGTTCACCATCCAGCTCAACAACCGCAAGCTGATGCGGGGCTACTTCGAGAGCCTGGGCATCGCCGACAGCGAGCAGCAGATGCTGGTGCTGCGCGAGGTGGACAAGCTCGACAAGCGAGGTCCTGATTACGTGCGCGACACGCTGACCGGCGAGGCCTTCGGGCTGTCGGCCGAGGTCGCGGCGAAGATCCTCGACTTCGTCCAGGTGCGCTCGACCTCGCTGGACGACGCCTTCGCCAAACTCGACGCGCTGGGCAGCGGCTCCGAAGCGCTGGAGGAGGGCAGGGCCGAACTGAAGGAAGTGCTCGGGCTGATCCGCGACTTTGGGGTACCCGAGACGCATTTCGCGCTGAACCTCTCGATCGCCCGCGGCCTGGACTACTACACCGGCACCGTCTACGAGACCACGCTCAACGACCATCCGCAGATCGGCTCGATCTGCTCGGGCGGCCGCTACGAGAACCTGGCCAGCCAGTACACCAAGTCGAAGCTGCCGGGCGTGGGCATCTCCATCGGCCTGACCCGCCTGTTCTGGCAACTGCGCGATGCCGGCTTGCTGGGCAGCGCACGCAGCACGGTGGACGTGCTGGTGACGCAGATGGACCCGGCGCAGCTGCCGGCCTACCTGGCGATCGCCAACGAGCTGCGTGCGGCCGGGATCGCCACCGAGGCGGTGCTGGAGAGCGGCAAGCTCGGCAAGCAGTTCAAGTACGCCGACCGCGCCGGCATCCGCTTTGCCGTGGTGCTGGGCGAGGACGAACTGGCCAAGGGCGTGGTGACGGTCAAGGACCTGCGCCGCGGCGACCAGTTCGAGGTGGCGCGCGGCGAACTGGTGAAGGCGCTGCGGGTGGAACTGGAACAGGCAGCGGCGATGGGGCAGTGAGTCGCGGACTCACCCACGAACACGACGGAGCACCGGTGGACAAGATCATTCTCGATGGCCGCAGCCTCACCCGCGCGCAACTGGTTGCCGCGGCGCGCCGCGGCGTGGCGGTGGAGCTGGATCCGGCGCAACTCGAACGCGTGCGCCACGCAGCCGATTTCCTGGCCGAGAAGGTCAGCTGCGGCGAGCCGACCTATGGCGTCACCACCGGCTTCGGCAGCAATGCCGACAAGCTGCTGGGCGGGCACCGCATGCGCGACGAGCTGGTGCTGCAGGATGCGCCCAAGGGCGGCGCGAGCCTCATGGAGGAGCTGCAGCACAACCTGATCGTCACCCACGCGGTTTGCGTGGGCAAGCCGTTCGCGCCGGACGTGGTGCGGGCGATGCTGGTGATCCGCATCAACACGCTGATGCGCGGCCATTCGGGCATCCGCGTGTCGACCCTCCAGGCGCTCACCGCGATGCTCAACCGCGGCGTGGTGCCGGTGGTGCCGGAGAAGGGGTCGGTCGGCGCCAGCGGCGACCTGGCGCCGCTCTCGCATCTGGCGATCGTGCTGCTGGGCGGCGGCGAGGCCTTCTTCGAAGGTGAGCGGCTGCCAGGCGGGGAAGCCCTGAAGCGCGCCGGGCTGGAGCCGATCCGCCTGTCGTTCAAGGAAGGCCTGGCACTCAACAACGGTACCGCGCAGATGCTCGCCACCGCGGTGCTGGCGCTGGACGAGCTTGAATACCTGCTCGGCGTGGCAGACCTGGCCGCGTCGATGACACTGGATGCCTTCGCCGGCCGCAGCGGCGCGCTGCGGCCGGAAGTGCATGCGCTGCGCCCGCATCCGGGCCAGGTCGAGGCGGCGTCGCACGTGCGCCAACTGCTGGCCGGTTCCACGCTGGTCGACATTCCCTACCACCTGGTGCCGCGCTTCAAGCCGTGGTCGGCCGAAGCGTGGACGCTGCCGCAAGATCAGGCGCTGTCCTTCGATATCGGCTGGGACTGGGTGCCGGCCAACCAGCGGCACGGTCGCGAGGCCTTCTACGACCGATTCCTGCCGTTCAAGGGCGGCAAGAAGCACCAGCCGCAGGATGCCTACTGCCTGCGCTGCATGCCGCAGGTGCACGGCGCGGTGCGCGATGCCTGGGCGCAGGCCTGCCGCGTGATCGACGTGGAGCTCAATTCGGTCACCGACAACCCGCTGATCTTCCCGGATGCCGAGGGCGCGCAGTTCATCGAGGAACAGGTGATCTCCGCCGGCCACTTCCACGGCATGCCGCTGGCGCTGGCGATGAGCTACGTCAAGGCCGCCATCCCGGTGCTGGCTTCGATTTCGGAGCGCCGCCTCAACAAGCTGGTCGATCCGGCCACCAACGACGGTCTGCCGGCGTTCCTCACCGGCAATGAAGACGGTACCGACTCGGGCTTCATGATCGTGCAGTACACCGCCGCCGCGCTGGTCAACGACCTGGCCACCCGTGCGCACCCGGCCAGCGTGTATTCGATCCCGACCAGCGCCAACGCCGAAGACCACGTCTCGATGGGCGCCAACGAGGCGCGCCACGTGCTGGAGATGATGGAGGATCTCGGCCACGTGCTGGCGCTGGAGCTCTATACCGCCGCGCAGGCGCTGGACTACCGCCGCGAAATGCTCGACGCCGCGCGCCGGCTGGCCGCTCGTGGCGACTGGCGTGCGCTCGCTGCCAAGATCGGCAACGCCCCGCGCGAGGGCCATCCGCACTACGCCCAGTTCGAACAGGAAGTGCGCCAACTGATGGCGGCGTTGTCCGAGGGCGAGGACTTCCACGCCGGCACCGCCGTGCGGACCGCCCACGCCCTGCTGCGCGAGCGGATCGCCTTCATGCATCGCGACCGTGCGATGGACGGGGACATCCGAACCATCTGCGACCTGCAGCAACAACGCGCGTTCGCCGCCGCGGCACATCCCTGGCTGGTGTCCGACGTCGTCGCTTACCCCTGATTTACGGAGTTCCCATGAGCCTCATCCAAGTCCCGGTTTCCTACGGCGAGCTGATCGACAAGATCACCATCCTGGAGATCAAGGCGCGCCAGATCACCGATCCGGCCAAGCTGGCCAACGTGCGCAACGAGCTGGATCTGCTCAACGTGACCTGGGCCAACGACACCGCGTCGCAGACCGACATCGCCGACGAGCGCGCGCGGTTGCTGGCGGTCAACGAGGACCTGTGGGACATCGAGGATCGCATCCGCCTCAAGGAGAAGGCGCAGGCCTTCGATGCGGAGTTCATCGAGTTGGCGCGTTCGGTGTATTTCCGCAACGACGTGCGTGCGGCGGTCAAGCGCGAGATCAACCTCAAGCTCGGCTCGCAGCTGGTGGAGGAGAAGTCCTACCAGGATTACCGCCCGTCTGCCTGAGCTGTTCGACGCCGGCGCCGCGCGTCCACGCTCGGGGCAGTCGGTTGTAGTGATCCGATCGCGCTGGGCAGCCCGCAGGCGACGTCGAAGCGCCTGCCTCAAACCCGAGCGGTCACCCGGCCCGGCGCAGGAAGCCAGTCAAACCAGCCCACGCGAGGAGGCAAACGCCTCGAACCGCTCGATCACGTCATCGACTTCGATCAGGCCCATCACGCCTGGTCGCTCGATCTTCGTACCCCAGGCCAGTTCGCTCGCCGGCTTGCCGAGGAAGCGGCGCGCCGCCTCGTCGTACTTGTCCACGCACCAGCTTCGGTCCGAGTAGGGCCCGGAGCGGTTCGGGTTGCTTGCCGCATGCAGCCCCAGCACCTTGGTCCCGACGGCATTGGCCATGTGCATCGGGCCGGAATCGGGCGTGAGCAACAGCTGCGCCCGACCGCACATGGCGAGCATCCGCTTGAGCGTGTCCTTGCCGGTGAGGTCCAGCGGCTGGCGCTTGCAGCTCGCCAGCACCGCGTCGGCCATGGTCCGCTCGCCGGGAGACGGACCGCCCACCAGTGCCACGCGCCAGCCGCGCGCCAGCGCGTGATCGACCAACGCCGCGTAGCGCTCGGGATACCAGTTGCGCAGGGCATGGCTGGACGTGGGGCTGACCAGCAGCGTGGGCGTGTCGCCCGGTAGTTGTTCCCCGGCCCAGGCGCGTGCCTCCTCCGGTGTCGGGATATCCCAGCGCACCTGCGTCTGTTTCAGTCCCAGCGGCTCGCAGAAGCTGCCGATGGCATCGAGCACGTGCTCGCCGGTGCGCGCGGGAATGCGCTCGTTGATCACCAGGCTGTGCAGGTCCTTGGAGCGCGCGCGGTCGTAGCCCACGCGCCGTGCGGCCCGCACGCCCAGGCTCAGCAGGTTCGAACGCGCCGCCACCTGCATTTGCAGCAGGGCATCGAAGCGCCGCCCGCGCAGCGCATGCCATACCGCGCGCATGCCCGCCCAGCCCGCTCCCTTGTCGAAGGTGACGAACTCGACCCCCTCGATATCGCCCACCAGCCTGCGCTCGAGCTTGCCCACCAACCAGGTCAGCGCCGTCTGCGGCCAAGCCTCCTGCAACGTGCGCACCAGCGGTACGACGTGGGTGACATCACCGATCGCCGAGGTGCGCAAAAGGCACAGCGAAGCGGGAGCGGGCAGGGGGCTTGGGCTAGAATCGACCGGCATGAACGTCTCCTTCGAACCGCACATGATGATGCAGGAGCAGATCCGCGAGGAAGCCGGCGGCAAGGTGCTGTTCGATGCCACGCTGGGCGTCGTCGACGGTGACTGGTTCGATCCGGGTTTCTGGCGCAACCGCGGCGCGCTGCAGCAGCAAGGCGGCGGGCGGGGTGGCGTGGCCATGATCGATACGCCGGCCGGTGCCTGCGTGCTGCGTCATTACCATCGCGGCGGCCTGGTCGGGCGCTTCAACCGCGACCGCTACCTGTGGACCGGCGCTGCGCACACGCGCAGCTTCGCCGAGTTCCGGCTGCTGGCGCATATCGTCGGCCTGGAGCTTCCCGCGCCCGAACCGGTCGCCGCACGCTTCTGCCGCCACGGCTTTTTCTACACCGCGGACCTGATCACCCGACGCATCGACGACGCGCGCACGCTTGCTCAGTGCCTGGAAGACGGCCGGCTGGATGCGGACCTGGCGCGCGAAACCGGGGCGCTGGTCGCGCGCTTCCACCGCGAGGGGATCTGGCATGCCGACCTCAACGCGCACAATGTACTGGTCACGTCCGGAGCGCTGTACCTGATCGACTTCGACCGTGGCGCCCTGCGCGCGCCGGCGGAATCCTGGCGGCTGGCGAACCTGGCGCGGTTGCGTCGCTCGCTGGTCAAGCTCGGCGCCACCGAGCGCATTGCGGACTTCCAGGCGGCCATCTGGGGGCCGCTGGTCTACGGCTACGAAAGGACGCTGGGCGCATGAACTGGTCGTTGCGCTTTCTCGGCGTCGGCGCTGCCCATGCGGTGGAACTGGGTTCCTCGGCCGCGGTGCTCGAGCGGGACGGCAAGCCCATGCTGCTGATCGATTGCGGTCCGGACACGCTGGACCGTTATCAGGCGGCCTACGGCGAGCTGCCGCGCGCGATCTACATCACCCACACCCACCTCGACCACGTCGGCGGCATGGAGCGGCTGTTCACCCGGCTGTGGTTCGACGAGTCGCTGCGTGGCGGCGTGCGCGTGTTTGTCCACGCCGCGCTGGTGCCCTGGCTGCAGACGCGCGTGGCGGACTACCCCGGCGTGCTGGCCGAGGGCGGGGTGAACTTCTGGGAGGCGTTCCGGCTGGTGCCGTGCAGCCGTGGCTTCTGGCTGGACGGATGGTGGTTCGACGTGTTTCCCACGCGGCACCACCGGCCGAACACCTCCTTCGGCCTGGCGCTGCATGGCAGCTTCGTCTTCACCGGCGATACCCGGCCCGTGCCCGAGATGCTGGCGCAGTACGCGGCAGGCGATGAGCGCGTGCTGCACGACTGCGGGCTGGTCGGCAATCCCTCGCACAGCGGCGTGGACGACCTGGAGCGCGAATACGACGAAAGGCTGCGCCGACAGCTCGTGCTCTACCACTACGGCAGCGCCGCCGATGGCGAGGCGCTGCGCACGCGGGGCTATGCGATCGCCCGACCCGGCGGCGGTCTCGATCTGCCCTCGCCATCACCCCCGCAGCCGGACGCCGGCTGACTCTGCCGGTTGTGTCGGCCGGGGGAGATCGCTATCCTTCCGCTTCTTTGCCAGCCCCAGGGCCGGCAAAGAGAATCCGGAGAGGTGTCCGAGTGGTTGAAGGAGCACGCCTGGAAAGTGTGTATACGGCTTATCCCCGTATCGCGGGTTCGAATCCCGCCCTCTCCGCCAGTTTCAAATAGGGCTTCCAGGCCCACGTCCATGGTGGCCCCGTCGGTCCCTCCGCGACGATAGTCCGCAAACTCCGCCAGGTCCGGAAGGAAGCAACGGTAGTGGATGATTCGGGTGCCGGGGTGTGGCTGGCGGGGCCGCCGCCATTTCGGGGCCCCGACGTGTCCGGCTGACTTGCCGGCATCGACTTGGCACAATCGGTTTCCGCCCCAAAGTCAGTGCTGACTCAAGGGCCACCGCCCAGCCGCAGAACAGGCTCCAACGCATGTCCTATCAGGTCCTCGCCCGCAAGTGGCGCCCGCGCAAGTTCGTCGAGCTGGTCGGGCAGGAGCATGTGGTGCGCGCGCTCACCAATGCCCTGGACACCGGGCGCATGCACCACGCCTACCTGTTCACCGGCACGCGCGGCGTGGGCAAGACCACCATCGCGCGCATCTTCGCCAAGTCGCTCAATTGCGAGCGCGGCGAGTCCGCCGACCCTTGCGGCGAGTGCGCCGTCTGCACGGCGGTCGATGCCGGCCGCTTCGTCGACCTGCTCGAAATCGATGCGGCCAGCAACACCGGCGTGGATGACGTGCGCGAGGTGATCGAGAACGCGCAGTACGCCCCCGCGCGCGGCCGCTTCAAGGTGTACCTGGTGGACGAGGTGCACATGCTTTCCAAGCCGGCCTTCAACGCGTTGCTCAAGACGCTCGAGGAGCCGCCGCCGCACGTGAAGTTCCTGCTGGCGACGACCGATCCACAGAAGCTGCCGGTAACGGTGTTGTCGAGGTGCCTGAAGTTCAACCTGAAGCGCCTGCTGCCGGAACAGATCTCAGGCCAGATGCGCCACATCCTGGACGCCGAAAAGATCGCCTACGAAGACGCCGCCATCGGCGAGCTGGCGCGCGGCGCCGATGGCTCGCTGCGCGACGGCCTGTCGCTGCTGGACCAGGCGATCGCCTACGGTGGCGGCGCGCTCAAGGCGGACGACGTGCGCGCCATGCTCGGCAGCGTCGCGCGCGGTCAGGTGCTGGGCGTGCTCGATGCGCTGGCCGACGGCGACGGGGCGCGGCTGATGGCCGAGTGCGAGCGCATCGCCTCGTACTCGCCCGACTTCGGCGGTGTGCTCGACGACCTGGCCGCCACACTGCACCGCATCCAGCTGATGCAACTGGTGCCCGGTTATCACGCTGAAGGCGATGGCGAGCATGTGGAAAGCCTTGCCGGCCTGGCCGGGCGCATGCAGCCGGAAGACGTGCAGCTCTACTACCAGATCGCCACGACCGGCCGCCGCGACCTGGCGCTGGCGCCCGATGCACGCACCGGCTTCGAGATGGCGCTGCTGCGCATGCTGGCGTTCCAGCCTGGCGAGGCGGGCGATTCCGCACCAGCCGAGCGCGCGGTCCGTCCGGCGTCGGCACCGCGGCCCGCGGTCGCCCCGCCGCGCAGCGCACCTGCCGCGGCACCCGCGCCGGCAGCGCCGCGCGCCCAACACACGCACGCGGCCAGCATGACCCAGGCCCCCGCGGCCCCCGCCGCGCGCACGCCGATCGCCACCGATGCCCGCGGCCTTCCGCGCTGGGAGGCGCTGATCGAACAGGCCGGCCTGCGCGGCCCCCTCGGCCAGCTGGCGCAGAACGCCGCATTGCGCGAACGCGACGGCAACACGCTGGTGCTGGCGCTGCAGCCGGCGCACATGCACCTGGCCGTCGAGCCGATGGTCGGTCAGATGGCCGACCGCATCGGCGACGTGCTGGGCGAGCGCATCAAGCTGCGTTTCGTCGCGGACAGCCAGGGTGCGTCCGAGACGCCCGCCGCCCGCGCCGCCTCCGCCCGCGAAAGCGCGCAGAGCGCCGCCGAGCAGGCGATCGAGGAAGATCCGCTGGTGCAGTCGCTCAAGCGCGAATTCGGCGCCCGCGTGGTGCCGCAGTCCATCAAACCCATCGAAAGTTGAGCGGAGCAGACAGTCATGAGAGGCCAGATCGGTCAGCTGATGCAGCAGGCCCAGCGCATGCAGGAAGACATGAAGCGTGCGCAGGAGGAAATCGCCAAGATGGAAGTCACCGGCAGTGCCGGCGGCGGCCTGGTTACCGTGCTGATGACCGGCGCACACGAAGTGCGCCGGGTGCAGATCGACCGCAAGCTGTTCGCCGACGATCCGGAGATGGCCGAGGACCTGGTTGCCGCCGCCGTCAACGACGCGGTGAACAAGGTGGCCGAGGCCAGCCGCAACAAGCTCGGTGGCGTCACGGCGGGAATGAACCTGCCGCCCGGCTTCAAGATGCCGTTCTGACCGACCGATCGTCGTAGGAGTCCGCTTGCGGGCGATGCGCTTCCCATTCGAGGGAAAGAGCATCGCCCGCAAGCGGGCTCCTTCCAGTACAGGCATCCGACCATGACAGGCTCCCCCCTTCTCGCCGACCTCATCGAAGCGCTGCGCTGCCTGCCCGGCGTGGGTGGCAAGAGCGCGCAACGGATGGCCTTCCATCTGCTCGAGCGCGAGCGCACGCGGGGTCTCAAGCTCGCCGGCGTGCTGCGCGAGGCGATGGAACGGATCGGCAACTGCACGCGCTGCCGCAACTTCAGCGAAGAGCCGGTGTGCGCGCTTTGCGCCAGCGCCAGCCGTGACCGTCACGTGCTGTGCGTGGTCGAGTCGCCCACCGACCTGGCCGCCATCGAACAGGCCACCGGCTATCGCGGGCAGTACTTCGTGCTGCTCGGGCGCCTGTCGCCGCTGGACGGGCTGGGCCCGGAGGAGCTCGGCCTGGCGCAGCTGAGCGCGCGCCTGGGCGAGGGCGAAATCGAGGAGATAATCATCGCCACCAATCCGACCGTCGAAGGCGAGGCTACCGCGCACTACCTGGCGCAGTTGGCGCACGCCGGCGGCGTGAAGCCGACACGCCTGGCCCATGGCGTGCCGCTGGGTGGCGAACTGGAGTACGTCGACCGCGGCACGCTGGCGCATGCCTTCGGCAGCCGACAGGCGCTGGAATGACCGGGCCAAGCCTGGCCTACGCGGCGCCCACGCCGGCCGAGTACTGCGCGTTGCGCCTTGCCGCCGGCCTGAGCGCGATGGACCAGGTCGCGGCGGTCGCCGGCTTGCCAGCCAGCTGGTGCGCGGTCAGCCTGCGCGACGGCGAGGAGCTGGTAGGCATGGGCCGCATGGTCGGCGACGGGGCGCTGTTCCTGCAGGTGGTCGACGTCGCGGTGCGGCCGGACTGGCAGCGACGCGGCCTTGGCCGTCGGATCATGGCTGCGTTGATGGATGACGCCCGTCGGCGCGCGCCCGGAGGCGTGATCGTCACGCTGCTGGCCGACGGCGAGGCGACCAAGCTGTACGAGCAGTTCGGTTTCCGGCTGAGCGCCCCGCACTCGCAGGGTATGCTGCTTCGCCTGTGAATCCACGCGAGGAGTCAGGCATGGGCGACACCATCTTCGGCAAGATCATCCGGCGCGAGATCCCGGCGGACATCGTCTTCGAGAACGACGACGTGCTCGGCTTCCGCGACCTGAACCCGCAGGCGCCGGTGCACGTGCTGTTCATCCCGAAGAAGGCGCTGCCCACGCTCAATGACGCCGCGCCCGGCGATGCCGAGTTGTTGGGCAAGCTGCAGCTCGCCGCGGCCGAGTACGCAAGGCAGGAAGGCCTTGCCGAACAGGGCTACCGCACGGTGATCAACTGCAACGAGCATGGTGGGCAGACGGTGTTTCACCTGCATGTGCACCTGCTCGCCGGCCGCCGCCTGAGCTGGCCGCCGGGCTGAGCGGATTTTTTTGCAGGAGCGCAGCACTGTATTGATGGCAACAAAAACGCCGGTCCAGGGCCGGCGTTTTCGCGATCGAAGCGCGCTTATTTGTGCGCCGGTTTCGGTGCCGGCGCCGGCGGCGGGCGCACGATGATCACGCGCGGGCGGTTCCAGAACGGATCGCCCCACGGACCCCAGTACGAGGGGCCCCAACCCGGGCCCCAGAACGGGTCGTAGTAACCCGGCGGGTAGCGCACCGTCACCGGGCGCTTGGGCCACAGGTAGACCACGTCCGCCGCTACGCGCGGATAGGCGTAGTCGTACTCGCCCACCTTCTTGGTCACGGTGCCCTGCAGCGTGCCCGTGACGGTTAGTTCGCGGCCGCGGGTGAACACTTCGGGGTCGTAGAAGCCTTCATGGCAGGCAACGAAACGGCCCTCGGTCGCCCCGCTGGTATCGGTTTCCGGCCGCGCCTGCTTGTCCAGCGGGCGCGACAGCAGGTAGAAGCAGGTCTCCTGCGGGCCCGGCTCGGTCTTGATGATTTCCCCGCCCCAGCGCACCTTCGCGCCGCCGGCACCGCCCTGCTGGGCGCCTGCCGTGCTCACGTCGGAGTAGGTGCCCTGCAGCGGCTGGGGCACCGTTGCACAGGCGGTCAGCAGGCCGAAGGCGGTGGCCAGGGCCAGAGGGCGGTAAGGAAAGGACATGGCGGTTCTCCCTGGGACAGCGGCCGCCCGGGCGGCCGCATGGATAGTCATTTGACCACGCGGCGGGGCCGGAATTCCCGTACCGCCCGCTGGAACTCCCGCAGCAGTTCAGGCAGCGGTTCGTCGTGCGCATAGCGCAGTTCAAGGTAGCGGTTCATCAGTTGCTCCAACTCGCCGCGCTGCGCCGGCAGCGCCCGCGCGGCGCGGCGCAGGTAATGCTGCGGCCCCTCGCTGCGACGGCGCGTGATGCCGGCGCGCGCGAGCCTGGCCTCCAGCCGGCGCAGCGCCTGGCGCAACGGTTCGGGCCGTTCGCGTCGCCACAACGCCCAGCCGGTGCCGATCGCCACGAACAGCGCGGTGCCGATCGCCAGCAGCATGCCCAGCATCGCCGTGCCGGTATCGCGGATGCCGAACGGGGTCAGCAGGCCGCGCTGGCGCAGCGCATCGAAACCGATAACGCCCTGGGCCCACCAGTGGTTGACCACGTCCCATCGGTTGCGCAGCGAGGCCAGCCAGCTGGTGTCCGCCCAGCCGAGCTGGTCGCCGGCGGCGGCCGCTGCGCCCAGGCTGACGCGTTCGGGGCGTACGGCGGCGGTGGGATCGATGCGCACCCAGCCGCTACCCTCCAGCCACACCTCGCTCCATGCGTGTGCATCGGACTGGCGCACCAGCAGGTAGTTGCCCAGGGGATTCCAGTAGCCGCCCTGGTAACCGGTGACCACGCGCGCGGGAATCCCCGCAGCCCGCATCAGCACGGTGAAGGACGAGGCGTAGTGTTCGCAGAAGCCCTCGCGCGTGCCGAACAGGAAGTCGTCCACGGCGTTGCGGCCCAGCGGCGCCGGCGCCAGCGTGTAGCGGAAGCCGCCGTCGTGGAACAACGCCAGTGCGGCCCGAACGATGGCCTGGTCGTCACTGCCGTAGCGTGCGCGCCACTGCCCAGCCAGGGCGTGCGTGCGGGGGTTGAAGCCCTGCGGCAAGCGCAAGGCGAGTTGCCTGGCTCCCGCAGGCAGATTGGCCTGGAGGCGGTAGTACAGCGCCGAGCGCATCGCGTAATGGAGCGACTCGCGCACGGTTTTGTCGCTGAAAACCTCGCGGTCCGGGCTGAGTTGTGCGTCCGCTGGTGCCTCCAGCGGCACGTCCAGCGCGGGCAGGATGGTGCGGTGGGTCGGCTCCAGGTCGATCTCGTAGCGGCTGGTGGTCCTCGCTTCCAGCGTTTCCACTGGCCGGGCCTGGCCGTTGGCACGGCGCAAATCGGCATGCTTCCAGGTACGCCCGTCGTACAGCCACATGACATACGCGCGGAAGTAGCGCAGCTCGGGTGCCGGTGCGGGACCGTCGAAGCTGACCCGCATGGCAGGGCGGTCGTCGGTCAGCAGCTCGGTGAAGTTGCCCGGCGACATGCGGTCGCTGAGGCCGGTCCGCGCCTCGGGGCTGTTGGCCGCCCCCCACAGCGGCGAACTCAGCCGCGGCACCAGCGCGAAGGCGAGCAGCGCCAACGGCACGGCGGCCGCAAGCAGGGCCAGTCCTGGCAGCAGCGCGCGTGGCAGGTTTGTCGTTGCCTGTGCCGGTTCCAGCGCGCGCAGGGCGGCCAGGGCGGGCAACAGGCCCAACGCGACCACGACGGTGGCCACGAGGCCCTGGTCGAACAGCAGCGCGGCCATCAAGCCGAAGCAGGCGAAGCTCACGCCGACCTTGGCGTCGCGGGGCGCCTCGCTCTCCAGCAGTTTGAGCACCAGCAGGCCGACGGCCAGCGCTGAACCGGGTTGCTGCCCGAAGATGGTGCCGTAGGTGAAGACGACCGCCACCGCCAGCAGGGCCAGCAGCGGCAGCTTGAGCAGCAGCGGCGGGCGCGCACCGTGCCGACGTCGCTGCCACCAGCGCAGTGCGAGCACCAGCGCCAATCCGGCCACCAGCCACCAGGGCAGGTGTGAGGCGTGCACGCCGAGCACGCAGGCCATGGTCAGGCAGAGCAGGTCGAACGCGCGGCCGTCCAGCGTGGCTTCGTTCGGGCGAGACTTCGCGCCGCTCATGGCAACGACGCCAGTGCGCTCATGCAGCGCGCGTAGTGGCCGGGGCCGCTTCCCGCCTCGATCGGCTGGCCCGGCAGCCAAAGGCTGTGGCGCCGCCCCTGGGCATGGGCCTCGCCCAGCCAGCGGGCAAGGCGGGCGATGCGTGCCTCGTTGTCCATGCCTTCCAGCTCGCGCCAGTCCAGGCGCCATTCGGGACGCGACTCGGGTTGCTCGAAGTCCTTGCTGAGCAACTGGCCCAGCCGTGCGCTGGCCTTCCAGGCGATGTGCTTGCGCGGATCGCCACTGCGGTAGTCGCGCAGGGCGGCCAGGTCCTCGCCGTGGTGCAGGCGAGGACGCAGGCCTTCGTCGGCGGGCAGCCGCGGCGGCGGGCCGCCGCTTTCCGGGCGCGGCCAGACCAGCACGGACTGCTCCGGGTGCATCCAGCTCCAGGCGCGGAACAGTCCCAGTGGCCACGTCGTCCACACCCGCACGCGCGGTAGGGGATGCCAGCCGCGTTGGCGGGTGGCCAGCGGCAGGGTGACATCGGCTTTACCGGAAGCGTCGATGGCGAACGCCTGGCAGGCGTCGCCGAGATCGAGGCGGATCGCGCTGCGTGGCCGCGTCGATTCGAATTCGAGCGTCAGTGCCAGCGGCTGGCCGGCGACCGCCTGGCCCGCGCGAACGCTGGCCAGGGCCAGACCGTCGAGCGCACGGAACGCGATCAGCATGCTCGCCGCGCCGGCCGCACCCAGCAGGCAGGTGAGCAGCAGGGCGGCGTTGTTGGAATAGTTCAGCGAGCCGACCAGCATGACCAGCAGCAACACCGTGAAACCGATGCCGAAGCCGGTCGGCACGATGTAGATGCGCCGCCGGTTCAGCTCGATCGGCATCGGCTCCGGGCGGCGGAAGCGGGTCAGTGCGGGCAGCCGCCGCTCGGCCAGCTGCTGCAAGCGGCGCAGCGCGTCGCGCATGGTCAGTCGACCGCGGTATCGGCCAGCAATGCGCGGGCCAGCGCATCCCCGCTGGCGCCGCGCGAAGGCACCAGCCGGTGTGCGGCCAGCGGCACGAACAGCGCCTGGATGTCTTCCGGCAGTACGTGGCCGCGGCCGCTCAGCAGGGCCCAGGCGCGCGCCGCGGCGAGCAGGGCGATGCCGGCGCGTGGCGACAGGCCGACGCGGATGTCGGCGTGCCGCCGGCTGGCCGCGAGCAACGCCTGCAGGTAATCGAGTAAGGCACTGCTGGCGGTGACGCCCTGCGCCTGGCGGTGCAGGGCGGCCAGGCTCGGCGCGTCCAGCTGCGGGGTGAGCTGGGCGAGCAGGTCGCGGCGGTCGCTGCCGGCAAGCAGCGCGCGCTCGGCCGCGGCATCGGGATAGTCGAGCGAGATGCGCAGCATGAAGCGATCCAGCTGCGAATCGGGCAGCGGGAAGGTGCCGTGCAGATCGAGCGGGTTCTGCGTGGCCACCACGAAGAACGGTTGCGCCAGCGTGTGCGTCTGGCCGTCCACCGTGACCTGGCCCTCGGCCATCGCTTCGAGCAGCGCGCTCTGCGTCTTGGGCGTGGCGCGGTTGATCTCGTCGGCGAGCATCAAGCCGGTGAAGATCGGGCCCGGGTGGAAGCGGAACTGGCCCGTCTCGCGCTCGAACACGCTGACCCCGATAATGTCCGAGGGCAGCAGGTCGCTGGTGAACTGCACGCGCTGGAAGTCCAGCGTGAAGCTCGCGGCCAGTGCATGCGCCAGCGTGGTCTTGCCCACGCCGGGCACGTCTTCCAGCAGCAGGTGGCCGCCGGCGACCAGGCAGGTAAAGGCGAGCTTCACCTGGCGAGGCTTGCCGAGCAGCACCCGGTTGACCTGGGCCATCGCCGCTTCCAGGCGCGGATGGAGCGTTTCTTCGGACAGGGGAGTGGTGGCGGACATGGGTTCCTGGCAGTCAGCACGGGCGGAACGCGGGGAGGGTCGGTCGAGTGTAGCGGCCGGTCTCGCGCGCTGGCGAGGCGCATTCCTCATCGCGTTCGTCGGCTTGCTGGTTCTCAAGTGCATCGTGGCGGCCACGATGTCGCCGTTTGGCGACGAGGCGTTCTACTGGCTGGAGAGCCGGCACCCGGCCTGGGGCTATAGCGACCTGCCGCCGCTGACCGCGTGGCTGATCTGGCTGGGCGAACGCGTCGCCGGGCACGGACTGATCGGCATGCGTTGGCCGTTCCTGCTGCTGGGCAGCGCGCTGCCATGGATGATCGTGGCGTTCGGGCGGCGTGCCTTCGATGCGCGTATCGGCTGGCAGGCAGGCCTGCTGTGTCTTGCGCTGCCGCTGGCAGGCACTTTTGGGGTAATGGCCATGCCCGACGTGCCGCTGACCCTGGCGATCACGGTCGCGCTGTATGCGCTGTTGCGCGCGATGGACGAGGACCGCCTGCGCGACTGGCTGCTGCTGGGCATCGCGCTGGCGGTGGCGTGGCTGACCCACTATCGCGCCGCGATGGCGATGCTCGCCGGGCTGTTGCTGCTGGTCTTCACGCCTCGCGGTCGCGCGCAGTGGCGCAGGCCGGGCCTGTGGCTGGCGCTTGCCGTGGCGGCGCTGGGACTGGTGCCGTTGATCGTGTCGAACTGGCGCCAGCACGGCGCCGGGCTGGCGTTCCAGCTGGTCGAGCGGAACCCGTGGAGCTTCCATGCCGATGCGCTGGTGCAACCGCTGGAACAGGCGATCGCCTGCACGCCGGTGCTCTATGTCGCGCTGCTATGGGCGCTGTGGCAGTGCTGGCGACGGCGCGGCCAGGGTGCGCCGTGGGACCTGCTCGCCTGGACGTCACTCGGTTTTCTCGTCCCGTATTTCGTGTTTGGCCTGTTCGCCGATGACCTGCGTTTTCGCGCGCATTGGCCGCTGCCGGGTTACCTGCCGCTGTTGGCCGCGTTGCCTGCGCTATGCCGCGGGGCGAGCAGGGGCTGGCGCACGACCGCAGTGGCCGGTGGTGTGCTGGGCGGGCTCGGGGCGCTGCTGGGGCTCGGATACCTGGCGCTGGCGGCGAGCCCGCAGGGCGTCGACGTGCTGGCTTCGAGCAAGGCCTTTCCGACCAACTTCGTCGGCTGGCGCGAAAGCGCGGCGCAGGCGCGCACGCTGCTGGAGCGAAAGGATGCCGTGCTGGTCGCCGACAATTTCATGCTCGCCGCGGAGCTCGAGTTCCAGCTCGGCAACCGCCCGGTGTACTCGCTGGACAGCACGCTCAACGTCAAGCACGGCCGTGCGCCGCAGTTGGCGATCTGGAGGCGCGACGAAGCCGGGTTGCATGCCGCGCATGCGGGTGCGCCGATGCTGCTGGTGGTGAGCGAGGTGATGCGCGAGCGCGAGAGGCTGGAGCGGCTCGGCGCCATCTGCGGAAGCATCGCGGCGCCACGGCTGGTCACGCGGCGGGTGCTGTTCGACGGGCGCAAAAGCTTTGCGTACTACCGCGGACGCGTGCCGGCGGAAGCCTCCACGCCATTGGCCGATCCCACGCAATGCCTGTTCTGGCGCAACGCGCAAGCCTTGCCGTGACCGTAGGGTGGGCTTCAGCCCGCCACCCGTCCCGCCGATGCGCATGGTGGGCTGAAGCCCGCCCTACGGTTTACGGAATGGCGAAGCCCGCCTCGCGCAGCAGCCGCGCCAGGGCGATCAGCGGCAAACCCACCAGCGCGGTCGGGTCGCTGTTGTCGATGCGCTCGAACAGCGAAATCCCCAGGCCTTCGCACTTGAAGCTGCCGGCGCAATCCAGCGGCATCTCGCGTTCCACGTAACGCGCGATCTCTTCCGACGTGAGCGGCCGGAACCGCACGCGGGTGGTATCCAAGTGCGTGTGGCGGCGTCCGCCGCGGGTATCGAGGAGGCAGAGTCCGGTATGGAAACGCACTTCGCGGCCCGCGCAATCGCCCAGTTGGGCTCGCGCACCCTCGATGCTGCCGGGCTTGCCCAGCGCACAGCCGTCGAGCTCGGCGATCTGGTCGGAACCGATCACCAGCGCCTGACCGAGTCCGCGCGCGGCCCCCTCGGCCTTGGCGATCGCCAGCCGCAGGGCTCCGTCGGCCGGGGTTTCGCAGGGCGCCAGGGTTTCATCGGTACCCGGTGGACGCTGCTCGAACTGCGGTACCAGCCGGCGCAGCAGTTCGGCGCGGTAGCGCGAGGTGGAACCGAGCACCAGTCGCGTCATACGTCCGATTCGCGCCGGATGTGTTCGCGCATGGCGTCGTCCAGTTCGTGGTGCGCCCGCTCCAGCGCCTTTACCAGCGGGCGCAGGCGCGCGCGGGTCTGGCTCATGTCGGCGGCCGCCTCATCCAGGCCCTGCTGGCTCGCATCGGGAGCGCAGTCGCGGATCCATAGTCGCTGCTGCAGCAGCGAGCGCAGGCCGGCGTCGATCGCCTGTTTGGCCTCCTGCTCGCCGGCGGCCGGCTGGTCGGGGTTGAATGACATCACCGCATGGGCCTGCTTGAGGCCCTTGCGACAGGTCTTCAGATCCGCTTCCAGCTGGTCGGCCAGTTCCAGCAGCCGGTGCATGCTGTGGCGGCGCCGCTCCAACCGACGCCGCCGTCCGGCCAGCACGAGTGCGCCAGCACCCACCAGCAGCAGGCACATCGCGGCGAGGCCAAAGGCGAGGGAAGCGGGCACGAGCACAACCGGTTACGATCGGAAGGGCAGTCTGCCGCAGTCCCTTCGGGAGGCAAAGCCCCGGAGTGGCGCGGTTGACTTGAACCCCCGTCGACCCTAAGATTTCGCGATTATGTCCGTGACACTGCCAGAGTCCGTGGACGCTTGGCGCATGGTCTCGGCGCGGCGTTCGTTCGCCGGAGCGCTTCCCGTGGCCGCCATGTCCCGCCTGTGCGGGATGCTGGCCGGCAACGAAGGGGCGGCGCAGTACACACTGGACTTCGGTCGGGACGATTTCGGCACGGCCTACCTTCAGGTGCACGTCGAGGCGCCGCTGACGCTGACCTGTCAGCGCACGCTGGAGCCGTTCGTGCTGCCCCTGACGGTAGACAGCCGGCTCGGCCTGATCCGCAACGAGCGCGAGGAGGCGGCCCTGCCGCCGGGCTGCGAACCGTTGCTGGTCGAGGACGACGGCAAGCTGGACCTGGCCGCCGTGATCGAGGACGAATTGCTTTTGGCAGTGCCGCTGGTGCCGGTCAATCCGGACAGCAGCCTGCCACCCGAGGTGACTGGCCCCGGCCCGGAGGAATCCGTGTCGGAGCCCAACGACAACCCGTTCGCGGTTTTGCGCGAACTCAAGAAAACCGATTGAAGCCGGAGATACACCCATGGCCGTTGCCAAGAGCCGCAAGACCCCGTCCACCCGCGGCATGCGTCGTTCGCACGACAAGCTCAAGACCGTGCAGCTGGCGACCGACCCGACCAGCGGCGAGGTGCACCTGCGCCACCACGTCACCAAGGATGGCTACTACCGCGGCAAGAAGGTGATCGACACCGCCGCGGCCGTCGACGCCGAGTAAGGGCTTCCATCGGACGCAACCTGGGCGGCGCGGCGACGCGCCGCTTTGCGTTTCGGCGTCCACGAACGTAACGTTGCGGCTCCGGCGTGGCCTGGCCATCGCCCCCGCATGCAGATGGAAAGTCCATGGCTTCGACCTACGCCCGCATCATCGGCACCGGCAGCGCGCTTCCCGAACGCGTTCTGAGCAACTTCGATCTGGAGAAATTCGTCGAGACCAGCGACGAGTGGATCCAGAGCCGCACCGGCATCCGCCAGCGCCATGTGGTCGCCGAGGGCGAGACCACTGGCGACCTGGCCTTCCTCGCCGCCGAGCGCGCGCTGGCTGCGGCCGGCGTCAAGGCGTCCGAGCTCGACCTGATCATCCTGGGTACCACGACGCCCGACCTGATCTTTCCCTCCACCGCGTGCCTAGTGCAAAACCGCCTGGGCGCCAACGGCTGCGCCGCGTTCGACGTCAACGCCGCCTGCTCGGGTTTCGTCTATGCGCTTGGCGTGGCGGACAAGTTCATCCGAAGCGGCCAGACCAAGAAAGCGCTGGTGATCGGCGCCGAGACGCTGACCCGCATGGTCGACTGGAAGGAGCGCGAAACCTGCGTGCTGTTCGGCGACGGCGCCGGCGCCGTCGTGCTCGAGGCCAGCGACGAGCCGGGCATCTATGCCACCTGCCTGCATGCCGATGGTGGCTACAAGGAACTGCTGTGGAATCCGGTCGGCGTGTCCGTCGGTTTCCGCGACGAGCCCAATCATGGCGTGCGCATCAAGATGGCTGGCCGCGAGGTGTTCAAGGTCGCGGTCAAGACGCTCGACTCGCTGGTCGAGCAGACCTTGAAGGCCGCCGGCATGGAGGCCTCGCAGCTGGATTGGCTGATCCCGCATCAGGCCAACCTTCGCATCATCGAGGCGACGGCCAAGCGCCTGAGCATGTCGATGGACCAGGTCATCGTGACCGTCGACAAGCACGCCAACACCTCCTCCGGTTCGGTGCCGCTGGCGCTGGACTACGCGGTGCGTTCGGGCAAGGTGCAGCGCGGGCAGAACCTGCTGCTGGAGGCCTTCGGTGGCGGTTTCACTTGGGCTTCGGCGCTGCTGCGCTACTGAGCCGGTTCGCACGTCATTCGATGCCGCCTTCGGGCGGCATCGTCGTTTTTAGTGGTTGGTTTTGGGGCAAGGGAGGCCTTGCGAAAACGCCAGGCCATGCGCGCGAATCCCGATACGGCTGCGTACGCGCGCCGCTGCTGGCATCATCGCCTCTTTGCCTTTGATGGATCGACACCGATGACCGACACCGCCGCCTCGCTCGCCTTCGTCTTCCCCGGCCAGGGCTCGCAATCGGTCGGCATGCTGGCCGACCTCGCCGCCGCGAACGCGGAGGTGCAGGCGACCTTCGAGGAAGCCTCGCAGGGCGCCGGCGTCGACCTCTGGCAGCTCAGCCAGCAGGGCCCGGAGGACCAGCTCAATCGCACCGAAAACACCCAGCCGGCTCTGCTGGCCGCGAGCGTGGCCGTGTGGCGCGTGTGGAACAAGCTCGGTGGCGCGCGGCCGGCACAGCTTTCCGGCCATAGCCTCGGCGAGTACAGCGCGCTGGTCTGTGCCGGCGCCCTGACGCTGCACGATGCCGCCGCGCTGGTGGCCGAGCGCGGCCGTCTGATGCAGGCCGCGGTACCGGCGGGCGTCGGCGCGATGGCGGCGATCCTCGGCGGTGACGACGCGCAGATCGCGCAGGTGTGCGAAGAGGTCGCGCAGGGCCAGGTCGTTTCGCCTGCCAACTACAACTCGCCGGGCCAGCTGGTGATCGCCGGCCATGCCGAGGCGGTCGACCGCGCGCTGGCGAAGCTCGCCGAGCTGGGTGTGAAGAAGGCGGTCAAGCTGGCCGTGTCGGTGCCCTCGCACTGCGCGCTGATGCGCGAGGCTGCTGATCGCCTGGGCGAACGCATGGCCATGATCGAGTGGTCGCTGCCCGGCATTCCCGTGGTGCAGAACGCCGAGGCGCGCAGCTACGGCAGCGTGGAGGACATCCGCGGCGCGCTGCAGCGTCAGCTCTATCTCCCCGTGCGCTGGACCGAATGCGTGCAGGCGCTCGCCGGCAACGGCGCCACCCGCGTGCTCGAATGCGGTCCGGGCAAGGTGCTCTCGGGCCTCATCAAGCGCATCGACAAGGGCCTGGATGCGCGCGCCATCGGTACGCCGGCCGAACTCGAAACCGCGCTGGCGTAAGTCACCATTGACGGGACGGGCCCCGCGTCCGTTCCTCCACATCCCCGCAAAAGGGCAAGACGATGAGCAAGATCCTGGAAGGAGAAATCGCGCTGGTCACCGGCGCCAGCCGCGGCATCGGCGCGGCGATCGCCGACGAACTGGCGGTCATGGGCGCCACCGTGATCGGTACCGCTACCAGCGAGAACGGCGCCAAGGCCATTGGTGAGCGCCTGGCTCCGAGCGGTGGCCACGGGCGCGTGCTGGACGTGACCGACGGCGCGGCGGTCGAAGCTCTCATCGATGGGGTCGCCAAAGAATTCGGTGCGATCTCCATTTTGGTGAACAATGCCGGCATCACGCGCGACCAGCTGCTGATGCGCATGAAGGACGAGGACTGGCAGGCGATCCTCGATACCAACCTCACATCCGTCTACCGCACCTCCAAGGCGGTCATGCGCGGCATGATGAAAGCGAAGAAGGGCCGCATCATCTCTATCGCCTCGGTGATTGGTCTCACCGGCAATCCGGGGCAGGCGAACTACGCCGCGGCGAAGGCCGGCATCATCGCGTTCTCCAAATCGCTGGCGCGCGAGATCGGTTCGCGCGGCATCACGGTCAACGTGGTTGCGCCCGGTTTCATCGATACCGACATGACGCGCGCGCTGCCGGAGGAGTCGAAGCAGGCCCTGCTGGGACAGATTGCGCTGGGCCGACTGGGCGAAGCGAGCGACATCGCCAAGGCCGTCGGCTTCCTCGCCTCGCCCGCCGCCGCCTACATCACGGGCGAAACCCTACACGTCAACGGGGGCATGTACATGCCCTGACGTATGGCGCGGTTGTCGCCAAGGACGCGTTTTTAGGCGACAATCGACCTTTCGCGCCGGTCCGCAGGACGGCGCGTTTGAACCTGTCGGCGGAATAATGGCGGCCTGGCCGCTTAGCCACTACAATTCGCCGTCCTTTGCCGGACCCGTGCCGGCCCGACAAAAAAGCACACCCCTTGGGAGGTTTGGCAACATGAGCACCATCGAAGAGCGCGTCAAGAAGATCGTCATCGAGCAGCTGGGCGTGAAGGAAGACGAAGTCACGGCGAACGCTTCGTTCGTGGACGACCTGGGCGCCGATTCGCTGGACACGGTGGAACTGGTGATGGCCCTCGAGGAAGAGTTCGAGACCGAGATCCCGGACGAAGAGGCCGAGAAGATCACCACCGTTCAGCAGGCCGTGGACTACATCAAGGCCCACACCAAGGACTGATCGGTTTCGTGTGCGGTTTTCGCGCCCATGACGGCGCGGATCCCGTTCACGTAGCGATACTGAAAGCTGCGCCACCTTGGCGCAGTTTTCGTTTCTGCCTTTTGAAACGTCCGATACCGTATGGTGGCTGGACTTGAGGCCGTTGCGCGGCAGCGAGCCTAAGAGAACACGTAAGGATTGAAATCCATGAGCGAACGACCCGTGAGTAGACGGCGTGTTGTAGTGACCGGCATGGGCATCATCTCGCCGGTCGGCAATGACCTCGCCACCGCCTGGGACAACATCCTCAAGGGCAACAGCGGCATCGGGCAGGTGACGCATTTCGACGCCACCGGCTATGCCACGCGCATTGCCGGGCAGGTGCGCGACTTCGACCCGGCACAGTGGATGCCGCCGAAGGACGTCAAGAAGATGGACCCGTTCATCCACTACGGCATCGCGGCCGGCACCCAGGCGCTGCGCGATTCCGGGCTGGAGATCACCGAAGCCAATGCGCCGCGTATCGGCGTGGCGGTCGGCGCCGGCATCGGTGGCCTGAACACCATCGAAGACACGTCGATCGAGCTGCACGAGAAGGGCCCGCGCCGCGTGTCGCCGTTCTTCGTGCCCAGCTCGATCATCAACATGGTGTCGGGCCACCTGTCGATCATGTTCGGCCTGAAGGGCCCGAACATCGCGTGCGTCACCGCCTGCACCACGGCCACGCACAACATCGGCCTGGCCATGCGCATGATCCAGTACGGGGATGCGGATGTGATGATCGCCGGTGGCGCCGAGTTCGCCACCACCGGTACGGCGATGGCGGGTTTCTGCTCGGCCAAGGCCATGTCCACCCGCAACGACGAGCCGACCAAGGCCAGCCGCCCGTGGGACAAGGACCGCGACGGCTTCGTGCTGTCCGACGGCGCCGGTGTGCTGATGCTGGAGGAGTACGAGCATGCCAAGGCCCGCGGCGCCAAGATCTACGCCGAGCTGGTCGGCTTCGGCATGAGCGGCGACGCCTACCACATTACCGCCCCGAGCGAGGGCGGCGAAGGTGCAGCGCGCTGCATGCAGGCGGCGCTGGACGACGCCGGCGTCAAGCCGGCCGAGGTCCAGTACATCAATGCGCACGGCACCTCGACGCCGCTGGGTGACCTCGGCGAGGTGATGGCGGCGAAGAAGGTGTTCGGCGAGCACGCCTACAAGCTGGCGATGAGCTCGACCAAGTCGACCACCGGCCACCTGCTGGGTGCCGCTGGCGGCGTCGAGGCGATCTTCACCATCCTGGCGCTGCGCGACCAGGTGCTGCCGCCCACCATCAACCTGGACGAGCCGAGCGAAGGTTGCGACCTCGACTTCGTGCCGCACACGGCGCGCAAGGCCGACCTCGACGTGGCGATCTCCAACTCGTTCGGATTCGGCGGCACCAACGGCACGCTCGTCTTCCGCCGCCACTAAAGCGGAAGCGTGGGCTGCCACCTGAGGGTCCTGGACGGCCGGCGCGACCTGCTCGCGCCGGCCGCCGCTTTTGCGGACCGCTATCCCTGCCTGCTCGAAAGCGTGGTGCGCGGCAGCGCGCAGGCACGCTACGACATCCTGTTCGCGTTTCCGGGCGATCGCCTGACCCTGCACGGCGACGGGCGATTGCTGGACAGGGAGGGTCGCGAGCTCGAGGGACGTTTCCTCGACGCGCTCGATGCTGCCTGGCACGCCGAACGCCAGCCTGTCTGCGATGACGGGCTGCCGTTCCACGGCGGCTGGGTGCTGCTGCTGGCGTATGAACTGGCTGGCCAGATCGAGCCTCGCCTGCGCCTGCCTTCCGGCAACGGCCTGCCGACAGCACTGGCGCTGCGCTGCCCGGCTGCGGTGGTCGTCGACCACGCCCGCGATCGGACGATGCTGGTGGCCGAGGCAGGGCATGCCGGCCTGCTCGATGCCATGGAGGCCGATCTGGCCGTGTCCCTGGCCTTGCCGCCGCTCGCTCCTCCGATCGCCATCGAGGAGGATGCGCCTGCGCGGTTCCTCGACGGTGTTGCCCGTGTCCACGAGCACCTGCACGCGGGCGACATCTTCCAGGTCAATCTCTCGCGCGCCTGGTGTGGGCAGTACGCGCAGCCACCTGTACCGGCCGCCTTGTACGGGGCGTTGCGAACGGCCAATCCGGCGCCATTCGCGGGCCTGTTGCAGCAGCCCGGCTGGGCGGTCGCCAGTTCCTCGCCGGAGCGGCTGGTCGAGGTACGCAACGGCATCGCGCAGACCCGCCCCATCGCCGGCACGCGTCCGCGCGTGGCGGGCGATGACGACGCGGCGCGCGTCCGTGAACTCGCCGCGCATCCGAAGGAGCGGGCCGAACACGTCATGCTGATCGACCTGGAGCGCAACGACCTGGGCCGCGTCTGCGTGCCCGGCACGGTCGAGGTCGACGAGCTGATGGTGGTGGAGAGCTACGCCCACGTGCACCACATCGTTTCCAACGTGCGCGGACGCCTGCGCAAGGACGTGACGCCGGGGCAGGTGATCGCCGCGACGTTTCCGGGCGGCACCATCACCGGCTGCCCGAAGGTGCGCTGTATGGAAATCATCGCGGCGATCGAGGACACGCCGCGCGGCGCCTACACCGGGGCGCTGGGCTATCTCGACCTGAGCGGCGAGCTCGACCTCAACATTCTCATCCGCACGCTCACCCAGATCGGCCCCGAGGTTACGTTGCGTGCCGGCGCGGGCATCGTGGCCGACTCGGTGGCGGAGCGTGAACTGGATGAAACCCGTGCCAAGGCCCGCGGCCTGCTGCGCGCACTGGGAGCGTCCGGTTGATCGCGCGCGTGCTGGTGGATGGCCAGGCCGGGGACCGGGTTTCCGTGCTGGACCGCGGGCTCGCCTACGGCGATGGCCTGTTCGAGACGATCCGTTTCCCTGGTGCCGAGGCGCCGCTTTGGCCGCGCCACATCCAGCGCCTGCAGGACGGCTGCCGCCGGCTGGCTCTGCCGATGCCGGACCCTGCCATGCTGCTGGCCGAGGTGCAGGCCGTGGCGCGGGACCTGACCCAGCCGGTCGTGCGCATCACGCTGACGCGGGGCACGGGCGCCCGCGGCTACAAGCCACCCGTGCCCGCACAGGCCACCCGTATCGTCGCGGCCTTTGATGGTCCGCCGCGCGATGAGGCGGCCTACGCCGACGGCATCCGCGTGCGCCTGTGCGCCACGCGCCTGGCGGCGCAGCCGCAGCTTGCCGGCCTCAAGCACCTCAATCGCCTCGAACAGGTGCTGGCGCGGGCCGAGTGGGACGACCCGGCCATCACCGAGGGCCTGCTGTGCGACGCCGACGGGCTGGCGATCTCCGCCACGGCGGCGAACCTCTTTGCGGTTTTCGCGGGCGTGCTTGCCACACCGGCGGTCGATCGTTGCGGCATCGCAGGCGTGGCACGGGCCGAAGTGCTGGCGGCCTGGCCACGCGCGCAGGTGCGCCCGATCACGCTTGAGGAACTCCGCCGGGCGGACGAGCTCTTCCTATCCTCGAGCGTGCGCGGCATCCTGCCTGTTCGCGAACTGGACGGCCACGCCTTTGCGGTCGGAACGGTGACGCGCGCGCTGCAGTCGCATTGGCGCGAATTGGGTTTCTGAAGGAGTCGCCATGGGGCGCAAGAAAAGAAAGGGGCGGGCGGCCTGGCGGATCTTGGGATGGCTGGTTCTGCTCGTCATCCTGACCGCGCTGGTGGCCGGCTGGTACGACTTCGAGCGGTTCAGCCGCACGCCGCTCACGGTCGGGCCGCAGCGTCAGACGCTCGATGTGGAGCGCGGCAGCAGCCTGCGCGGCATCGTGGCGCAGCTGCGTGGGCGCAACCTCACCCATGCACCGTCGCTGTACTGGCGCGTGCTGGCCGAACGCATGCGGGTCGCCGACCGGTTGCATGCGGGCGAGTACGCGCTCGACCCGGGCACCACGCCCGGCCAGCTGCTCGATGCCATGGCCGCCGGGCGCGTCCTGCAGCGCGACTTCACCATCGTCGACGGCTGGACTTTCCGCCAGTTGCGCGATGCGCTGGCGAAGGTGCCCACCTTGCGCCACGACGATGCGGTTCTGGACGATGCGGAACTCATGCGCCGCATCGGTGCGCCTGGCGAGAAGCCGGAAGGACGCTTCCTGCCCGAGACCTACGCCTACGTGAAGGGTGACGGCGACCTGGACATCCTCAAGCGCGCGCACCAGGCCATGGCCAGGACGCTGGCCGAACTCTGGCCCGGACGCGACAAGGGTCTGCCGCTGGCCACGCCTTACGAGGCGCTGATCCTGGCGTCCATCGTGGAGAAGGAAACCGGGCGCGCGGATGAGCGCTCGAAGATCGCCGGCGTGTTCGTGCGCCGGCTGGAAAACCACATGCTGCTGCAGACCGACCCGGCGGTGATCTACGGCATGGGCGAGGCGTACGCCGGCAACATCCGCCGCAGCGACCTGCTGGCCGATACGCCCTACAACACCTATCTGCATGCGGGCCTGCCGCCCACACCGATCGCCTTGCCCGGACGACCGGCGATCCAGGCGGCGCTGCATCCGGCGCCGGGCAAGGCGTTGTACTTCGTCGCCAGGGGCGATGGCAGCCACGTGTTCGCCAGCTCGCTGGCCGAGCACAACCGCAACGTCGCCTGCTACCAGCTGAAGCGTTGCCATGATTGAGTCACGGCGCGGACGTTTCATTTCGCTCGAAGGCGGCGAAGGCGCCGGCAAGAGCACCTTGCTGGCCGGATTGCGCGACTACATCGCGGGGCAGGGCATCGACCTGGTGCAGACCCGCGAACCGGGCGGCACTGCGGTGGGTGAGGCGGTCCGCGCGCTCGTGCTCGATCCCCAGGCAAGCGGCATGGCCGCCGAGACCGAGCTGCTGCTGATGTTCGCCTCGCGTGCCCAACTGGTGCGCGAGACGATTGCACCGGCCCTGGACGCCGGGCAGTGGGTGTTGTGCGACCGCTACGTCGACGCCAGCTATGCCTACCAGGGCGGCGGGCGTGGCCAGCCGCAGGAGCGCATTGCCGAACTGGAACGCTGGGCCTGCGCCGGCATGGCACCGGACCTGACGCTGCTGCTCGACCTGCCGGTGGCGACCGGCCGTGCGCGCGCCGCAGGGCGGGGCGAGGCAGACCGCATCGAGACCGAGGCCGACGCGTTCTTCGAGCGCGTGCGTGCCAGCTATCGCGCGCGGGCCGCGGCGGAACCGGACCGTTTCCGCGTGATCGATGCCGGCCAACCGGCCGATGCCGTGTTGCGGGCGGCTATCGCGGCGCTCGCGCCGCTGTTCGCGGAGGACGCGGCATGACGGCACCGCCCTGGCACGAGGCGCACTGGCAACGACTGCAATCGCGCCTGGCGCGTGAAGCACTGCCGCACGCGCTGCTGCTGTGCGGTCCGGCGGGGCTGGGCAAGCGTGCCTTCCTGCAGCGGTTCGTGCGTGGCCTGCTGTGCGAGCGCCCGCGCGAGGGCGAAGCCTGCGGCCAGTGCCGTGCCTGCCTGTTGCTGGGCGCCGGCACCCATCCGGATTTCGTCACCATCAGCTTCGGCCTGCGCAAGGACGGTGTGCAGCGCAAGGAAATCGTGGTCGAGCAGATCCGCGAGCTCTCCGCACGGCTGGCGATGTCCAGCCAGTTTGGTGGCTGGCAGGTGGTGGTGATCGATCCGGCCGATGCCATGAACACGGCCGCCGCCAACGCCCTGCTCAAGACGCTGGAGGAGCCCTCGCCGCAGACCTTGTTGCTGCTGGTCGCCGATGCCCCCTGGCGGTTGCCACAGACCATCCGCAGCCGCTGTCAGCGGATCGAGTTCCAGTTGCCCCAGCCGGCCGAGGCAATGGACTGGCTCACCGCAGAGGGTGTTGCCGATTCAGCCGCAGCGCTGGAGGCGGCCGGCGGCAATCCTGGGCTGGCGCAGGCCTGGGCGGACCAGGGCGCGTTGGCGCGCAGGCAGGCGGTGCGCAAGGACCTGGCCGCGCTGGCGGCCGGCCGCGCCGAGCCGATGGAGGTGGCCCGCCGCTGGCTGGATGCCGAGCCGGAGCAGTGCCTGTGGTTCGCCGCGCAGGCCGCGGTCGACGAAGCGCGTGCCCGCGCGACCGGCGGCGCGGCGCCGCTGGGCAGCCAGCTCGATGCCGAGGCGCTGGCCGACTGGTTCGCCGTTGCCAACCGCACGCGCGACGCCTTGCGAGGCCCGCTGCGCGGCGACCTGCTGCTGCTAGAGTTGCTCGCCGGCTGGCACTGACCCGAAGGCCCGAGGGTCGTTCCGGTCGCCTGCCTCACGCTACACGTAGTGCGAACGCGCGCTGCCGCAAGCTGCGCGCAACGATCGCCAGCGGCTTCCGGGCCCGGCGTTCCCCACACCCTGGCGCGGGAGGCGCCACGACATGCCGTTGAGCCCGGAGCTGTACAGCCCCGACGCGCGGACCCGCCTGCTGGTGGTGGCGCCGCATCCCGACGACGAAACCATCGGCACCGGCGAACTGCTGCAACTCGTGCGTGCGGCGGGCGGCGAAGTACGCGTGCTGCTGCTCACCGACGGCGACGACAATCCCTGGCCGCAACGCTGGCTGGAACGCCGCCTGCGCATCGGCGATGCCGAGCGTGCGCGCTGGGGCAGGCGTCGCCGCGGCGAGGTCGCCGAGGCGCTGCGCCGGCTCGACGTGCCGTTCGAGGCGCTGCACGCGATGGGCTGGCCGGACATGGGACTCACCACGCTGGTGCGCGAGGACGCCTCAATGGCACGCGCACGCCTGGTCGAGGAACTGGTCGGCTTCCGCCCGAACGTCGTCGCCCTGCCGGCGCTGTCCGATCGTCACCCGGACCACGGCAGTGCGCACGTCCTGATGCGGCTTGCGCTGGCGGACTGGGATGCCGAGCCGCCGCTGCTGCTCAGTTACCTGGTGCACGGTCGCGAGGAGGCGGCGCCCGACATCGCGTTGCCCACCGCCGCCGAGCGCCACGCAGCCAAACTCGCCGCGTTGACGGCCCATGGCAGCCAGATGGCCTTGAGCGCAGGCCGCATGCGTCGGCTCACCGATCGCCCCGAGCGCTACGACCGTGTCGCCCGGCCTCCGGCCGACCGCGAGGCCGGTGCGCTACCCTGGCACCCCGGGGCCTGGCGCTCGCGGCTGCGTCTGACCATCGCCAGTCCCGACGGCGTACGCCACTGGTCCTGGCCGGACGCACCGCTGCGGCACGACGGGCAGGGCCGCTGGCGCCTGGCCGAAGTGCCGACGGCGCCGTGCTTCGCGCGGCTGGACATGGACGTGCCATCGCCGTGGATTTTCGACCGCTGGGGATGGTGCGAGCTGTAGTGGCTACGGCGTGCGTAGGGTGGGCTTCAGCCCACCGGCTCTTTCGCGACCATGTGGCCTGGTGGGCCGCAGCCCACGCTACGTGATGGGCCGCTTTGCGCCGGCCCATCACGCTCGCTACGATGCTCGGGCGCCGGCCGAAACCGGCCTGTTCGCTCCGGAGCCCAGCATGACCCCCACCGCCGCCCGCCAGGGCATCATCTCGCTGAAGATCAAGGACGCCGCGTCGCTGTACAGCGCGTACATGCCGTTCCTGAAGAACGGCGGTCTGTTCGCGCCGACAGCGCAACGTTATGCGCTGGGCGACGAGGTGGTGCTGCTGATCACGCTGATGGATGAAACCGAGCGCCTTTCGGTCGTGGGCAAGGTCGCCTGGATCAGCCCGCTCGGCGCGCAGGGTAACCGCACCGCCGGCATCGGCGTGCACTTCAACGAATCCGGCGATGCCGAGTCGGCGCGTCAGCGCATCGAGAACATCCTCGCCGGCGTGCTCGCCTCCGAGCGTCCGACCCACACCATGTGACGCCCCTTTCGCCGGGACGCGCGCTCCGGCCGTGCATTCGCCGCGCGCTCACCCGCGATCTGCGAGAACGGGCTCGCATTAACCAATAACTGTCGCGTCCGCAATACTTGGCGTAGTCCCCGCACGCGCTGATACAATGCGGCGGTTACACGAAGGGATTTCGTGGAAATCGGGCGCTCGCGGCCCCCACGCGTGCGATCGTGGCCGGACAGCCCCTGCCGTGCGCGGCCTGCCGAATCGAACCAGCCGGATCGCCATCGTGGCGGTCACTGATGCGCCCGAAGGGTGCGGAGGTACGTTGCATCGTGCTTGCTCAATACTGGCCCATCCTGCTGTTCATCGGCGTTGCCGCCGGCCTCGGCGTGGTGCTGCTGATCATCGGCATGCTTGCCGGCCCGCGCCGTCCCGCAGCGATCAAGCTCGCGCCCTACGAGTGCGGCTTCGAGGCTTTCGAAGACGCGCGCATGCGCTTCGACGTCCGCTATTACCTGCTGGCGATCCTGTTCATCATTTTCGACCTGGAAATCGCCTTCCTGTTCCCGTGGGCGGTGGTGTTCCAGCACATCGGCATCGTCGCGTTGATCGAAATGGCGCTGTTCCTGCTGCTGCTGGTGGTCGGGTTCGCCTACGTGTGGAAGAAGGGAGCACTGGAATGGGAGTGATGTCTTCCATCGACCGGGTGATGCACAACCCGGAACCGCTGAACCTGGTCGACGACATCCTGCGTCCGGCCGAGGACAACCCCGTCGTGCAGCGCGGCTTCGCCACCACCTCGGTCGACGCGCTGATGAACTGGGCGCGCACCGGCTCGATGTGGCCGATGACCTTCGGTCTGGCGTGCTGCGCGGTCGAGATGATGCACGCCGGCGCCGCGCGCCTGGACCTGGACCGTTACGGCGTGATCTTCCGTCCGAGCCCGCGCCAGTCCGACGTCATGATCGTGGCCGGCACCCTGGTCAACAAGATGGCACCCGCGCTGCGCCGCGTGTACGACCAGATGCCCGATCCGAAGTGGGTGATCTCGATGGGCAGCTGTGCCAACGGCGGCGGCTACTACCACTACTCGTATTCGGTGGTGCGCGGCTGCGATCGCATCGTGCCGGTGGACATCTACGTGCCCGGCTGCCCGCCGACGGCCGAGGCGCTCATCCACGGCATCCTGCAGCTGCAGAAGAAGATCCGCCGCACCAGCACGATCGCCCGCGGCTAAGGCACAAGCCATGACCGATATCCAGAACACTTCGCTGGCCGCACGCCTCGCGGCACGGTTCGGCGACACCCTCGCGCTGCTGCCCGCCCGCGGCGGCGAAACCACTGCCGAACTGGCGGCTGCCGACCTGCTGAGCGTCGCCACCGCGCTGCGCGACGAGCCGGAGTTCCACTTCGAGCAGCTGATCGACGTCTGCGGCGTCGACTACCTCGGTTACGGCCTGGACGAGTGGGCCACCGAGACGGTCACCGCCACCGGCTTCTCGCGCGGCGTCGAAGGCCAGGCGATGGGCCGCTTCAACTGGGCCGAGCGTCCGCGCGACGCCAACATGCCTCGCCGTTTCGCAGCCGTGGTGCACCTGCTTTCGCTCACCCACAACCGCCGCTTGCGCCTGCGCGTGTTCTGCGAGGACGACGCGCTGCCGATGGTGCCCTCGCTGACCGGCATCTGGCCGGTCGCCAACTGGTTCGAGCGCGAGGCGTTCGACCTGTTCGGCATCATCTTTGATGGCCATCCGGACCTGCGTCGCATCCTCACCGATTACGGCTTCGTCGGCCACCCGTTCCGCAAGGACTTCCCGCTGATCGGCAACGTCGAGGTGCGCTACGACGCCGAGCAGCAGCGCGTGGTCTACCAGCCGGTGACCATCGAGCCGCGCGTGCTGGTGCCGCGAGTGATCCGCGACGATGCCGATCTTGTCCAGGCCAAAGCCGAGGCCGCCGACGACTGGCGGAACAACTGACATGCAGGAAATCCGCAACTACACGATGAACTTCGGCCCGCAGCATCCGGCCGCGCACGGCGTGCTGCGCCTGGTGCTGGAGATGGATGGCGAGACCGTGGTGCGCGCCGACCCGCACGTGGGCCTGCTCCATCGCGGTACCGAGAAGCTGGCCGAGTCCAAGCCGTTCAACCAGTCGATCGGCTACATGGATCGCCTGGACTACGTGTCGATGATGTGCAACGAGCACGCCTACGTGCGCGCCATCGAAACCCTGCTGGGGATCGAGGCGCCGGAGCGTGCGCAGTACATCCGCACGATGTTCGACGAGATCACCCGCATCCTGAACCACCTGATGTGGATCGGCTCCAACGCGCTCGACCTGGGCGCGATGGCGGTGTTCCTGTACGCGTTCCGCGAGCGCGAGGAACTGATGGACGTCTACGAGGCGGTCTCGGGCGCGCGTATGCACGCGACCTACTACCGCCCGGGTGGCGTCTACCGCGACCTGCCGGACCGCATGCCGCAGTACAAGGAATCGCCCTGGCACAAGGGCGCGGACCTGAAGCGCATCAACTCGGCGCGCGAAGGTTCGATGCTGGACTTCATCGAGGAGTTCACGCGCATCTTCCCATCGCGTGTGGACGAGTACGAAGACCTGCTTACCACCAACCGCATCTGGAAGCAGCGCACCGTCGGCATCGGCGTGATCAGCCCGGAGATGGCCAAGGCGTGGGGCATGACCGGCGCGATGATCCGCGGTTCGGGCGTGGAGTGGGACCTGCGCAAGAAGCAGCCCTACGCCAAGTACGCCGAGATGGATTTCGACATTCCGGTCGGCGTCAACGGCGACTGCTACGACCGCTACCTGGTGCGCGTGGAAGAGATGCGCCAGTCCAACCGCATCATCAAGCAATGCGTCGACTGGCTGCGTGCCAACCCCGGTCCGGTGATGGTGACGAACTTCAAGGTGGCGCCGCCTTCGCGCGCCGAAATGAAGGAGAGCATGGAAGCGCTCATCCATCACTTCAAATTGTTCACCGAGGGCTACGGCGTGCCCGCCGGCGAGACCTATTGCGCGGTCGAGGCGCCCAAAGGCGAGTTCGGCTGCTACCTGGTCTCCGACGGCGCCAACAAGCCCTTCCGCGTGCACCTGCGCGCGCCGGGCTTCGCCCACCTCTCGTCGATGGACGCCACCGTCAGCGGCCACATGCTGGCCGACGTGGTGGCGATGATCGGCACCTACGATCTCGTGTTCGGCGAAGTCGACCGCTAAGCCGGCACCGAGGAGATTCCCATGAAGGCCACCGGAAATTACGAGCAGGTCAAGCACGTCGATCCGCTCGTCGTGCTGAGCGAGCACACCCGCCACCACATCGACGAATGGGTCGCCAAGTTCCCGGCCGACCGCAAGCGCTCGGCGCTGATCCAGGCGTTGTTCGCCGCGCAGGAGCAGAACCAGGGGTTCCTGACGGACGACCTGATCGTGGCGGTAACCAAATATCTCGACCTGCCGGCCGTGTGGGGCTACGAGGTGGCGAGCTTCTATTCGATGCTCGAGACCAAGCCGGTCGGGCGCAACAACGTGGCCATTTGCACCAACATTTCGTGCTGGCTCAACGGTGCCGAAGGGCTGGTGCGTCATTGCGAGAAGAAGCTGGGCGTGAAGCTCGGCGAGAGCACGCCGGACGGCCGCGTCTATCTCAAGCGCGAAGAGGAATGCATCGCCGCCTGCGTGTACGCACCTGCGATGACGGTCAATGGTCACTACCACGAGCGGCTCACGCCCGAGAAGCTCGACGAAATTCTCGACGGTCTGGAGTGAGGCAGGGCAATGGCTAGCAGCAACGGTCCGGTCGGACCCGCACCGCAAGACCACCAGGTCGTCTACACCACGCTGCACTTCGACACGCCGTGGTCGATGGACAGCTACGAGAAGGTCGACGGCTACAAGGCGTGGCGCAAGATTCTCGCCGAGAAGCCCGATCCCGCCAGCTTGATCGACGAGGTCAAGAAGTCGAGCCTGCGCGGCCGCGGCGGCGCGGGCTTTCCGACGGGCCTGAAGTGGTCGTTCATGCCCAAGGGCACGATGCAGAAGTACATCCTCTGCAACTCGGACGAATCCGAGCCCGGCACGGCCAAGGACCGCGACATCCTGCGCTACAACCCGCACGCGGTCATCGAAGGCCTGGCGATCGCCTGCTACTGCACCGGCTCGACCGTCGCCTACAACTACCTGCGCGGTGAGTTCCACCACGAGCCGTACGAGCATTTCGAGGCGGCGCTGAAGGAAGCCTACGCGGCCGGCCTGCTGGGCAAGAACGTCGGCGGCAGCGGCATCGACGTGGACATCTACACGGCGCTCGGCGCCGGCGCCTACATCTGCGGCGAAGAAACCGCGCTGATGGAGTCGCTGGAAGGCAAGAAGGGCCAGCCGCGCTTCAAACCGCCGTTCCCGGCGAACTTCGGTCTGTACGGCAAGCCGACCACGATCAACAACACCGAGACCTATGCGTCGGTGCCGGCGATCCTGCGCAACGGCGCCGACTGGTTCCTGAACCTCGGCAAGCCCAACAACGGTGGCCCAAAGATCTTCTCGGTCTCCGGCCACGTGAACAACCCGGGCAACTTCGAGATCCGCCTTGGTACGCCGTTCAAGGACCTGCTGGCGATGGCCGGCGGCGTGCGCAATGGCCACCAGTTGAAGGCGGTGATCCCGGGCGGCTCCTCGATGAAGGTGCTGCCGGCCGCGACCATGCTCGAGTGCACGATGGACTACGACAGTCTGCAGAAGGCCGGTTCGGGTCTGGGCTCGGGCGCCGTCATCGTGATGGACGACACCACCTGCATGGTGCGCGCCTGCCACCGCATCTCGCGCTTCTACATGGCCGAGTCCTGCGGCCAGTGCACGCCGTGCCGCGAAGGCACCGGCTGGATGTATCGCGTGCTCGACCGCATCGTCGCGGGCAAGGGCACCGAGGACGACCTGCATCGTCTCAAGGCCGTGGCCGGCCAGATCGAGGGTCACACCATCTGCGCCTTCGGCGAAGCCGCCGCCTGGCCGGTGCAGGGCTTCCTGCACCATTTCTGGAACGAGTTCGAATACTTCGTCGAGCACGGTCGCTCGATGACCGACGACAAGCTTGGAGTCGCCGCCTGATGAGCGCGCAGCCGACCACCACCGCGCCGGACCTGATCAATATCGAGGTCGACGGCAAGCCCACGCAGATCCGCAAGGGCGCGATGATCATCGAGGCCGCCGATGCGATCGGCGTGTCGATCCCGCGTTTCTGCTACCACCGCAAGCTCCCGATCGCCGCCAACTGCCGGATGTGCCTGGTCGACGTGGAGATGGGCGGCAAGCTGATGCCCAAGCCGCAGCCGGCCTGCGCCACCCCGGTGGCCGAAGGCATGAAGGTGATGACGCGCTCGGACAAGGCGCTGAAGTTCCAGAAGGACGTGATGGAATTCCTTCTGATCAACCACCCGCTGGACTGCCCGATCTGCGACCAGGGCGGCGAGTGCGAGCTGCAGGACGTGGCGCTGGGCTACGGCCGCAGCGTGTCGCGCTACACCGAGCGCAAGCGCACCATCGCCGACGAGAACATCGGGCCGTTGGTCGCCACCGAGATGACCCGCTGCATCCAGTGCACGCGCTGCGTGCGCTTTACCAGCGAGATCGCCGGCACCTACGAGCTCGGCGGCATGAACCGCGGCGAGAATCTGCAGATCGGTACGTACATCGGCAAGACCGTCGAGACCGAGCTCTCGGGCAACATCATCGACGTCTGCCCGGTCGGCGCGCTGACCAACAAGCCGTTCCAGTTCCAGGCGCGCGCCTGGGAGCTGATCGCGCGTCCGTCGATCGCCTACCACGATGCGCTGGGCTCCAACCTGTGGCTGCACACGCGCCGCGGCGAAGTGCTGCGCACCGTGCCGCGCGATAACGAGGCGGTCAACGAGTGCTGGCTGTCCGACCGTGACCGCTTCAGTTACCAGGGCCTGTACGCCGCCGACCGCGTGCACGCGCCGCAGATCAAGCGCAACGGCCAGTGGCAGCAAGCCAGCTGGGAAGAGGCGCTGTCGGTCGCTGCCGAGGCGCTGAAGTCCGTGCCGGGCAGCGACATGGGCATCCTGGCCTCGCCTGCCACCACCAACGAGGAAGGCGACCTGCTGGTGCGCCTGGCCCGCGGGCTGGGCAGCGCGCACGTCGACCATCGCCTGCGCCAGCTGGACCTGTCCGACCGCCCGGTCGCGGCCCGCTTCGAAGTCCCGGTCGCCGAAGTCAGCCAGGTCACCGGCGCACTGCTGGTGGGTTCGGACCTGCGCTACGAAATGCCGCTGCTCAACCATCGCCTGCACCAGGCGGTCAAGCGCGGCGCCAAGGTGTACACGGTCAACCCGGCCCGCTTCGGCTTCAACTACGCGCTGGCCGGCGAGGCGATCGTGTCACCGGCCGCATTGGTCGACGCGCTGCTGGCGCTGGCCAAGGCCGCGGTCGCCGGCGGTGCCGCCGCGCCAGCCGCGCTGGCCGACGCCATCAACGGTGCCCGGCACGACGAGGGCGACCGCGAGGCGATCGCCGTGCTCAAGGCGGGCAAGGCGGTGGTGATCCTCGGTGAGGCGGCAGCCACGCACCCGCAGGCCTCGTGGCTGCGTGCCGTGGCGCGCTTCATCGCCCAGGCGACCGGCGCCGGCTACAACGAACTCCCGGTCGGCGCCAACGCGCTGGGCCTGGGGCAGGGCGGCGTGCTGCCGGGCAACGGCGGCCTCGATGCGCAGGCGATGCTCGCCCAGCCGCGCAAGGGCTACGTGCTCTACGGCGTCGAGCCGCCGCACGACTTCGCCGACGGCGCCAAGGCGCTGGCGGCGCTGTGCGGGGCACAGGCGGTGGTGGCGTTCAGCGCCTACGCCAGTGACGCGCTGCGCGAGGTGGCCAACGTCATCCTGCCGATCGCGCTGCTGCCGGAAACCGACGGTACGCTGGTCAACGTGGACGGCCTGGCGCAGAGCGCGCTGGCCGGCGCCAAGGCGCCCGGCGAGGCGCGCGCGGGCTGGAAGGTACTGCGCGCGCTCGGCGGCATGCTGCAACTGGGTGGCTTCGAGTTCGACGACCTTGCCGGCCTGCGCGAGGGCATCACCGAACGTCCGGTGCCGTCGCACGCCACGTCCCTGGCCCCGCGCCAGGCTGGGGCAGGCGGCCTGGTGCGTCTGGCGACCTGGCCGATCTACCGCGGCGACGCCGTGCTGCGCCGCGCCACCGCGCTCAACGCGCATCCGATCAACCGGCCGGCCGCCGTGCGCATGAACGCCAACGACGCCATGCATCAAGGCCTGACCGCCGGCGCGCAGGTACGCATCGCCGACGCGCTGCTGCCGGTGGCGATCGACGCGTCCGTGCCCGACGGTGCGGTATGGATCGAGGCCGCACACGACCTGACCGCCACGCTGCCGCCTTATGGCGCGGCCATCACCTTGAGCAAGGCGTAACCCATGGGCGAACAACTCCTCAACGAGCTGGTCTGGCCGGTCGTCTACATCCTGTGCATCGCGGTGCCGCTGATCCTGGCGGTGGCCATGTTCGTGTACTGGGAGCGCAAGGTCATTGGCTGGATGCACGTGCGCATGGGACCGAACAAGATCGGCCCGTTCGGCATCCTGCAGGCGTTCGCAGACGTGGTGAAGCTGCTGATCAAGGAAGTGATTCTTCCCTCCAGCGCCAACCGCTTCCTCTATTACCTCGCGCCGCTGCTGGCACTGGTGCCGGCGTTCGCCGCGTGGGCGGTGGTGCCGTTCGACGACCGGATGGTGCTGGCCAACGTCAACGCGGGCCTCTTGTATCTGCTGGCGATGACCTCGCTGGGCGTGTACGGCATCATCCTGGCCGGCTGGGCGTCCAACTCGCGCTACGCGCTCCTCGGTGCCATGCGCTCGGCTGCGCAGGTGATTTCCTACGAGCTCGCCATGGGCTTGTCGCTGGTCTGCGTGCTGGTGCTGGCCGGCTCGTTAAACCTGACCGACATCGTGCACGCGCAGGCGGGCGGCAAGGGCCTGTTCGACTGGTTCTGGCTGCCGCTGCTGCCGGTGTTCATCGTCTACTTCATCTCCGGCGTGGCCGAGACCAACCGCGCGCCGTTCGACGTGGCCGAGGGTGAATCGGAAATCGTCGCGGGCTTCCACGTGGAGTATTCGGGCTCGGCCTTCGCGATCTTCTTCCTGGCCGAGTACGCCAACATGATCCTGGTGAGCTTCCTCGCCTCGATCTTCTTCCTGGGGGGCTGGCTCAGCCCGCTGCAGGGCTGGGTCACGGCGGACGTCTCGCCGTGGGTCAACTGGATCTGGACCGGCAGCGTCATCTGGCTGCTGATCAAGGCCTTCCTGATGTCCTTCCTGTTCCTGTGGTTCCGCGCGACGTTCCCGCGCTACCGCTACGACCAGATCATGCGGCTGGGCTGGAAGGTGTTCATTCCCATCACGATCGTGTGGGTCCTCGTGGCCGGCTGCATGAAGTACTTCGGCTTAGTTCTGGTCGGCACGGGGGCATAAGGCATTCCATGAACCGCATTACCGACTACTTCAAGAGCCTGCTGCTCATCGAGCTGCTCAAGGGCATGGCGCTGACCCTGCGCTACATGTTCAAGCCCAAGTACACCGTACGCTTTCCGATGGAACACATCCCTCGGTCGAACCGCTTCCGCGGCCTGCACGCGCTGCGCCGCTACGCCAACGGCGAAGAGCGCTGCATCGCCTGCAAGCTGTGCGAGGCGGTGTGCCCGGCGCTGGCGATCACCATCGACTCGGCCCCGCGTGAAAGCGACGGCCAGCGCCGCACCACGCGTTACGACATCGACCTGTTCAAGTGCATCTTCTGCGGCTTCTGCGAAGAGAGCTGCCCGGTCGACTCCATCGTCGAAACCTCGGTGATGGAGTACCACTTCGAACAGCGTGGCCAGAACGTGGTAACCAAGGCGCAGCTGCTCGCCATCGGCGACCGCTTCGAGCCGGAAATCGCCGCGGCCCGCGCGCAAGACGCCGCGTACCGCTAAAGGCCACCGACATGATCGATACCAATCTGCTCCAACTGATCTGTTTCTACGGCTTCGCCGCCGTCACCGTGGGCGCCGCACTGGCGGTGATCAGCCTGAAGAACTCGGTGCACGCGGTGCTCTCGCTGGTGCTGGCCTTCTTCAGCACCGCCTGCATCTGGCTGCTGGCCGAGGCCGAGTTCCTGGCCATCGCGCTGATCGTGGTGTACGTGGGTGCGGTGATGGTGCTGTTCCTGTTCGTCGTGATGATGCTCGACATCAAGATGGAGCAGGTGCGCGAAGGCTTCATCCGCTACCTGCCAGTGGGCATCATCGTCGCGTTGGTCATGCTGGCGGAGATGCTGGCGCTGATCGGCGTGCGCGCGATGCACGCGCACGTGATGGGTGCCGACCCGGCCGCCGCCGCGGGCCTGTCCAACACCGCCTGGCTGGGCGGGGCGCTGTACACCCAGTACCTGCTGCCGTTCGAGATTGCCGCACTGATCCTGACCGTGGGCGTGGTGGTGGCCGTGGCGCTGACCTTGCGCCAGCGCGGCGACAAGAAGCACGAGTCCGCTAGCGAGCAGGTGCGCGTCAATCCGCGTGACCGTATCCGCGTGGTCAAGATGGCGCCCTCGCGCCCGGATGAACCGACCGCCTCGCAGGAGCCGCTGCAATGATCACCCTGTCGCATTTCATCGTGCTGGGCGCGGTGCTGTTCTGCATCGCCGTGGCCGGCCTGTTCATCAACCGCAAGAACGTGATCGTGCTGCTGATGGCGATCGAGCTGATGCTGCTTGCGGTGAACATGAACTTCGTGGCGTTCTCGCGCTTCCTTGGCGACGTGGGCGGCCAGGTGTTCGTGTTCTTCATCCTTACCGTCGCGGCCGCCGAGTCCGCGATCGGCCTGGCGATCCTGGTGCTGCTGTTCCGCAACCGCAGCACGGTCAATGTCGCCGAAATCGACTCGATGAAGGGCTGAGCCGATGCAACTTTCGACCTCCATCCTGCTGATCATTGCGCTGGCGCCGCTGGTGGGTTGCCTGCTTGCCGGCTTCCTCGGCAAGCAGATCGGCCGTGCCGGCGCGCACAGCGTGACCATCCTCGGTCTGCTGATCTCCTGCGTGCTGTCGTTCTACGTGCTCTACCAGATCACCGCCGGCGGTGCGCCGTCCTACAACCAGGACATCTACACCTGGTTCGAGATCGGCCGCCTGCACGTCAGCGTCGGCTTCATGGTCGACCGCCTCACCGCCATGATGATGGTGGTGGTGACCTTCGTGTCGCTGCTCGTACACGTCTACACCATCGGCTACATGGCCGACGACCCGGGCTACCAGCGTTTCTTCAGCTACATCTCGTTGTTCACCTTCGCGATGTTGATGCTCGTGATGAGCAACAACTTCATGCAGCTGTTCTTCGGCTGGGAAGGCGTGGGCCTGGTGTCCTACCTGCTGATCGGCTTCTGGTACAAGCGCCCGACCGCGATCTTCGCCAACCTGAAGGCGTTCCTGGTCAACCGCGTGGGCGACTTCGGCTTTCTGCTGGGCATTGCCGCGGTGCTGTACTTCCTGGGCACGCTCGACTACGCCACGGCGTTCGCCAGTGCGCCCAGCCTGATCGGCAAGACGCTGGCGGTGACCGCCAACACCCATTGGGATGCGGCCACGGTGATCTGCGTGCTGCTGTTCGTGGGCGCGATGGGCAAGTCCGCCCAGGTGCCGCTGCACGTGTGGCTGCCCGATTCGATGGAAGGCCCGACCCCGATCTCCGCGCTGATCCACGCGGCGACGATGGTGACCGCGGGCATCTTCATGGTCGCGCGCATGTCGCCGTTCTTCGAGCTGTCCGAGGGCGCGCTCAGCTTCGTGATGGTGATTGGCGCCACCGGCGCCCTGTTCACCGGCCTGATCGGCATCGTGCAGAACGACATCAAGCGGGTCGTGGCGTATTCCACGCTGTCGCAGCTGGGTTACATGACCGTGGCGCTGGGCGTCTCGGCCTATGCCGGCGCGGTGTTCCACCTGATGACCCATGCCTTCTTCAAGGCGCTGCTGTTCCTTGGTGCCGGCTCGGTGATCATCGCGATGCACCACGAGCAGGACATGCGCTACATGGGCGGCCTGCGCAAGTACATGCCGATCACGTGGATCACCATGTGGATCGGTTCACTGGCGCTGGTGGCGATCCCGTTCACCTCGGGCTTCTACTCCAAGGACGCCATCATCGAGGCGGTTGGCGAGTCGCATCGCTGGGGTTCGGGCTACGCCTACGTGTGCGTGCTGATCGGCGCATTCGTCACCGCGCTGTACACCTTCCGCCAGATGTACCTGACCTTCCACGGCAAGGAACGCTTCGTGGTGGTGGGCCATCACGGCCATGCGCATGATGCGCACGCCGTCCACAGCGACGCGCATGCCCACGACGGCCACGCCGACGAACACCACGCGCCTTCGGACGATCCACATCACGCACACAAGCCGGGTGAGCTGGAACATGCGCCGCACGAGTCGCCCTGGGTGGTGACGCTGCCGCTGATCCTGCTGGCGATCCCGTCGCTGTTAGTGGGCTTTTTCACGATCGGCCCGATGCTGTTCGGCGACTGGTTCGGCCAGGCCATCCACGTGGAAGAGGCCAACAACGTGCTCGGCGAACTCGGTCACGAGTTCCATGGCGCGGCGGCCATGGCGCTGCATGGGTTCGCCAGCTGGCCGTTCGCGCTGGTCGCGCTGGCCTTCGTGATCACGACGTACATCTACCTGTTCAACCCGGCCATGGCTGGCAAGATCAAGAACGTCCTCAAGCCGCTGTGGACCGTGCTGGACCGCAAATACTGGGTCGACGACGTCTACTTCGCGATCTTCGCCCGCGGTGGCGTGGCGCTCGGCCGGCTGTTCTGGAAGGCGGGCGACGCGGCAGTGATCGACGGCGCGATGGTCAACGGCTCGGCCGGGCTGGTGCAGCGCATTGCCGGCGGCGTGCGTCGCCTGCAATCGGGTTACCTCTACCACTACGCCTTCGCGATGATTCTCGGCCTGATCCTGCTGCTGGGCGGGTTCTGGGTCTTCGGGTCCGGGCAGATCGGGCAATAAGGAAGCACGCTCCATGTTCAATCACTTGCTCAGCCTGCTGATCTGGCTCCCCATCGTCGGCGCGATCCCGGTGCTGCTGGCCGGCTCGGCCCGACCGGGCCTGGCGCGCTGGATCTCGCTGCTGGTGGCGGTGCTGGCCTTCGTGGCCAGCCTGTTCCTGCTGCCGGCCTACAACGCGGCCGACAGCGCCATGCAGCTGACCGAAAGCCACGTCTGGATCGCCTCGCTCGGCGTGCACTACGGCCTGGCCGTGGACGGCATTTCGGTGGCGCTGATCCTGCTCACCACCTTCGTCACGATCCTTGTCATCGTCGGCGCCTGGGAGGTAATCCAGGACAAGCCGCACCAGTACATGGCCGCCATGCTGGTGCTCGAGGGCCTGATGATCGGCGTGTTCTGCGCCACCGACGCCTTGCTGTTCTACGTGTTCTTCGAGGCGATGCTGATCCCGATGTTCATCCTGATCGGCATCTGGGGTGGCCCGCGGCGCGTCTACGCCACGCTCAAGTTCTTCATCTACACGTTCCTCGGCTCGATCTTCATGCTGATCGGGCTGATCTACCTGTACCTGAAGGCAGGCACCTTCGACTTGCACACGCTGGCGATGCTGCCCCTGACGATGAAGGAGCAGACCTGGCTGTTCTTCGCCTTCCTGATTGCGTTCGCCGTCAAGGTGCCGATGGTCCCGGTACACACCTGGCTGCCGGACGCCCACGTGGAGGCACCGACCGGCGGCTCGGTGGTGCTGGCGGCGGTGATGCTGAAGATCGGCGGATACGGCTTCCTTCGCTTCACGCTGCCGATCGTGCCGGATGCCTCCGAGCACTTCGCCTGGCTGATCATCGTGCTCAGCCTGATCGCGGTGGTCTACATCGGCTACGTGGCGCTGGTGCAGGACGACATGAAGAAGCTGGTGGCGTACTCGTCCGTGGCGCACATGGGCTTCGTGACATTGGGCATCTTCATCGCCTTCATGCTGGTGCGCGACGCCAATAACCTCGATGCCGCCAAGCTGGGCATGCAGGGCGCGATGGTGCAGATGATCTCGCACGGCTTCGTTTCCGGCGCGATGTTCTCCTGCATCGGCGTGATGTACGACCGCCTGCACACGCGCCAGATCAAGGACTACGGCGGCGTGATCAACGTGATGCCGTGGTTCGGCTTTTTCTACGTGCTGTTCGCCATGGCCAACTCCGGCCTGCCGGGCACCAGCGGCTTCGTCGGCGAATTCATGGTCGTGCTGGCGAGCTTCAGCGCCAACCCGTGGATCGCGCTGTTCGCAGCCTTCACCCTGATCATCGGCGCGGCCTACACGTTGTGGATGGTCAAGCGCGTGCTGTGGGGCGACATCACCAACCCGCACGTGCGCGAGATGAAGGAAATCAACGGCCGCGAGACGTTCGTGCTGGCCGCTTTTGCCCTTGCCGTGCTGGCGCTGGGCATCTGGCCGCAGCCGCTGATCCACCTGATGGACGCTTCGGTGTCCCAGTTGGTCCAGCAGCTCGCCGTTCACAAGATCTAAGCGGGATCACACGCTAATGCCGAATCTCAACGACATCATGATCATGCTGCCGGAGTTCTATCTGGTGGCGGCGGCGTGCCTCCTGTTGCTGCTGGACGCCTGGATGAAGCCCGAGCAGCGCAACATCCTGCACTGGGTTTCGATCCTGGTTGTGCTGGTGGGCATCTACCTGGTGGTGGCGGGCCAGCCGGACGTGGCGGTGACCGCCTTCGGCGGCATGTTCGTGCGCGACCAGGCCGCCGAGATCCTCAAGGTCTTCGCGCTGCTGTGCACGGGGCTGATCTTCGTGTTCTCGCGCCCGTACATGCAGGACCGCAAGCTGTTCCAGGGCGAGTTCTACACGCTGATGATCTTCGCCACCATCGGCGCCATGCTGCTGGTGTCGGCCGGCAACCTGGTGATGATCTACCTGGGGCTGGAACTGCTGACGCTGTGCTCGTACGGCCTGGTGGCGCTCAACCGCGACTCGCAGCTTTCCTCCGAGGCAGCGATCAAGTACTTCGTGCTGGGTGCGTTGTCCTCGGGCATGTTGCTGTACGGCATGTCGATGGTCTACGGCGCCACCGGCACGCTGGCGCTGGCGCAGCTGCACGGCGCGGTGGTGCACGCGGGCATGTCCAACCTGATGGTGTTCGGCCTGATCTTCATGATCGTCGGCATCAGCTTCAAGCTGGGCGTGGCGCCGTTCCACATGTGGATCCCGGACGTCTACCAGGGCGCGCCGACCTCGGTCACCACGTTCGTCGCCTCGACCTCGAAGATCGCCGCCTTCGGCATGGCCTATCGCCTGCTCGAGTCGGGCATGGGCGGCATGGCGGGGCAGTGGCAGATGATGCTGGCCGTGCTGGCAGTCGTCTCGCTGGCGATCGGCAACCTGGTCGCCATCGTGCAGACCAACTTGAAGCGCCTGCTGGCCTATTCGACCATCTCGCACATGGGCTTCCTGCTGCTGGGCCTGGTCAACGCCGGTCCCGAGGGCTACGCGGCGGCGATGTTCTACGCCATCTGCTACGCGCTGATGAGCACCGCGGCCTTCGGCGTGATCCTGGCGCTGGCGCGTGCCGGTTTCGAGTGCGAGGAGATCGACGATTTCAAGGGCCTCAACCAGCGTTCGCCGTGGATGGCGTTCCTGATGATGCTGGCGATGTTCTCGCTGGCGGGCGTGCCGCCGCTGTTCGGCTTCTTTGCCAAGTTGCTGGTGCTCAAGGCGGCGATCGACGCGGGCATGATGTGGCTGGCGCTCGTCGGCGTGGTGTTCGCCATCATCGGCCTGTACTACTACCTGCGCGTGGTCAAGGTCATGTACTTCGACAAGCCGGCCGAGGGTCTGGAAGTGCGCCCGCAGGCGGACGGCGTGCTGCGCACGGTGCTGTCGCTCAACGCATTGGTGCTGCTGGCGCTGGGCCTGTACTGGGGTCCGCTGCTGGGCTGGTGCCGCGCGGCGTTCGCCAGCTGATCGTCATAGGAGCGCACCCTGTGCGCGACCGTCATGCACCCGTTCGCGGAACAGGAGCGCTTCTACAAAATTGTCCGTGATTGGTGTCAAAAAGCTTGCAAGAAATCGGCCATGCCGCTATAGTTTGCGGACTCTGATGCGGGGTGGAGCAGTCTGGCAGCTCGTCGGGCTCATAACCCGAAGGTCGCAGGTTCGAATCCTGCCCCCGCTACCAGATCTTTCTTAGAACAAGAAAGCCTCCTCGTGAGGCTTTTTTGTTGGGCGCAAGGATGCGTCGCAGTGTTCGTAACGCTAAGGTGTCCGATGCGCTGCCGGAAAGAGCCTGGACGAGTCGGCACATCGTCGAGGTGGAGGAATGGGCCGCATGCGCCCATTTTTTGTTTCTGGAGCACACGAACGACGACTATGGATACACAGGCACTGGCACAACGCTTCACCGACGTCCTGGCCGATCTGGGCCTGGAATGCCTCGGTGTGGAATTCTCCCCGTCGCAGGGGCAGAGTACGCTGCGCGTTTATCTGGACGTGCTGGACCACGCCGAGGGTCGCGAGGTCACGCTGGACGATTGCGAGGCGGCCAGTCGCGAGCTGTCGGCGATGCTGGACGTCGACGATCCGATCCCGGGTCATTACGTGCTCGAAGTGTCCTCGCCGGGGATCGACCGCCCGCTGTTCACCGCGGCGCAGTTCGGCAAGGTCATCGGACAGGAAGTGAAGGTGCTGCTCAAGGCGCCGATCGAGGGCCGCCGCCGCCTGCGCGGGAAGCTGGCCGCGGTCGATGGCGACAAGCTGACCTTCGAGGCCGAGGGCAAGACGTTCGAATTCGACCACGCCGACGTGGAAAGCGCGCGGGTGGTGCCGGACTGGGCAGCGCTCGGCTACGTGCCGCAGCCCAAGCCGGGTGGCAAAAAATCTGCAAAGAAGACCGGCGAATAAGCACCAGCGAAGCCGGAAGAAATTTGAGAGTGCGGCCATGGAAGGCCGCTTCTTGATCCTCGCGGCCATGGATGGACGCACAAATACCGAGGTTGCTGCAATGAGCAAAGAACTGTTGCTGGTCGTCGATGCGGTCGCCAATGAAAAGGGCGTGCCGCGCGAGGTGATCTTCGAGGCGATGGAGGCCGCGCTGGCTTCGGCGGCGAAGAAGCGCTATCCGGAAGAGGATCCGGATATCCGCGTGGCGATCGACCGCCAGAGCGGCGACTACGAGACCTTCCGCCGCTGGGAAGTCATCGCCGACGACGGCGAGATGGAATCGCCGTTCCACCAGCTGCGCCTGATGGACGCGCTGGACGAAAAGGACGATTCCCAGGTCGGCGACTACATCGAGCAGCAGATCGAGAACGCCGAATTCGGCCGCATCGCCGCGCAGGCCGCCAAGCAGGTGATCGTGCAGCGCGTGCGCGAGGCCGAGCGCCAGCAGGTGGTCGACGCCTACAAGGATCGCATCGGCGAGCTGATCACCGGCATCGTCAAGCGCGTCGAGCGCGGCAACGTCTACCTGGACCTGGGCGGCAACGCCGAGGCCTTCATCCCGCGCGACAGGACCATTCCGCGCGAGTCGGCGCGCGTCGGCGACCGCGTGCGCGGCTACCTCTACGAGGTGCGCTCGGAAGTGCGCGGGCCGCAGCTGTTCGTTTCGCGCGCCGCGCCGGAATTCATGATCGAGCTGTTCAAGCTCGAGGTGCCGGAAGTGGGCCAGGGCCTGGTCGAGATCAAGGGCTGCGCCCGCGATCCGGGCGACCGCGCCAAGATCGCGGTGATCGCGCACGACGCGCGCACCGATCCCATCGGTGCCTGCATCGGCATGCGCGGTTCGCGCGTGCAGGCGGTATCGAACGAGCTCAACGGCGAGCGCGTCGACATCATCCTGTGGCACGACAACCAGGCGCAGTTCGTGATCAACGCGATGGCGCCGGCCGAAGTGCAGTCCATCATCATGGACGAGGAAAAGCACTCGATGGACATCGCGGTGGCCGAGGACAAGCTGTCCCAGGCGATCGGCCGCGGTGGCCAGAACGTGCGCCTGGCCAGCAAGCTGACCGGCTGGCAGCTCAACGTGATGACCCAGGATCAGGTCACCGCCAAGAGCGAATCCGAACAGCAGGCCGCGCGCCAGCTGTTCATGGACAAGCTGGAAGTGGACGAGGAGATCGCCAACATCCTGGTGCAGGAAGGCTTCTCCAGCGTCGAGGAAATCGCCTACGTGCCCAGCGCCGAGCTGCTGGCTGTCGAAGGTTTCGACGAAGATATCGTCGAGGAGCTTCGCGCCCGCGCCCGTGATGCGCTGCTCACCGAGGCGCTGGCCGTCGAAGAGGGCATTGCCGAGCCGACCGAGGAACTGCTCGGCCTGCCGGGCATGGACGAAGCCACCGCCTATGCGTTGGCTGCACGTGAAATCAGTACGGTGGACGACTTGGCCGACCTTGCGGTCGACGACCTGATCGACATCGAGGGCATGGACGAGGAGCGCGCCGCGGCATTGATCATGGCGGCCCGCGCACCGATGATCGAGCGACTGGAGAAGGGCGGCTAACCGCGGACGGCGGCGCCTTTGGAAGGGCGCGCCGAGGAGGACCTGCGGGTCTTCCACCATGGATGGAGGTGGACGTGCAGGCTTGGGGCCGCACGGACGATAAGCGCGGGAACGGCGGAGAAAGAACACGATGTCGGATGTAACGATCAAACAACTGGCCCAGGTGCTGGGCATGCCGGTCACCAAGCTGCTCGGGCAGCTGGGTGAGGCGGGCATGAATTTCTCCGATCCGGAGCAGGTCATCAGCAGCACCGAGAAGGTGAAACTGCTGGGTTTCCTGCGCCGCACGCACGGCAAGAGCGACGCCACCGCCGAGGTGGAGGACAGCGCCCCGCGCCAGATCACCCTCAAGCGCCGCAAGGTCAGCGAGCTCAAGGTTGCCACGCCGGGCGGGCGCGGTGCCGCCAGCAGCGCCAAGACGGTCAACGTGGAAGTGCGCGCCAAGCGCACCTACGTCAAGCGCAGCGTGATCGCCGAGGAAGCCAGTGCCGAGCCCGAGCGCGAGGAGGCCGCACGCAAGCTGGCCGAGTCGCAGCAGCAGCGCGAGCACGAGGAGCGTGAGCGCCTGGAGGCCGAACAGCGTCGCCAGGAAGAAGCCCTCCGTGCGCAGGAAGAACAGCAGCGCCAGGCCGAGGAGGCCCAGCGCGTAGCCGCCGAGCAGGCAGCAGCCACCGCGACGAGCGAGGCGGTAGAGGAGCCGGTGGCCGAAGCCGCCGAGGCGCCCGTGGCCGAACCGGCAAAGGCTCCCGCTTCGGCACCGGCACCGGCATCGTCCACCGGTGTGACCGATCACAGTGCGTTCGGCATGATCGTGCCGCGCATCCACGAACCGCGTAAGCGCGAGAAGAAGGTCGTTGTCGCAGCGCCGGCCCCCGCGCCGGCCCCGGCCCCCGCGCCGGCGGACAGCCGCGGCGCCAAGACCCGCTACGGTCGTGACCGTGACGAGGGCCCGGGGGGCAAGCGCTTCGCCGGCGGCGAACTGCACCTGTCCGATGCCGATCGCGCGCGCCGTTCCAGCAAGCGCGGCAAGCCGGGCAAGGGTGGAAGGGACGTGTCGCGGGGCGGTAGTGGCGCGGCTTCCGGTCCGCACGGGTTCTCCCGTCCGACGGCACCGGTCGTGCGCGAGGTTGCGGTTGGCGAGGCCAACGTCGTCGCCGATCTGGCGCAGAAGATGGCGGTCAAGGGTTCGGAAGTGGTCAAGGCGCTCTTCAAGATGGGCGTGATGGCCACCATCAACCAGACCATCGACCGCGACACCGCCACGCTGGTGGTCGAGGAGCTCGGCCATACCCCGGTCGAGGCGAACGAGAACAACGCCGAGGCCGCACTGGCCGCGCATACCCAGAATGCCGAGCTCGAGGGCGAGAAGTCCGCGCGGCCGCCGGTCGTCACCATCATGGGCCACGTCGACCACGGCAAGACCTCGCTGCTGGACTACATCCGTCGCACGAAGGTGGCGGCGGGCGAGGCCGGCGGCATCACGCAGCACATCGGCGCGTATCACGTGGATACGCCCAAGGGCGTGATCACCTTCCTCGACACCCCCGGCCACGCGGCGTTCACCGCCATGCGTGCCCGCGGCGCCCAGTCCACCGACATCGTGGTGCTGGTGGTGGCCGCCGACGACGGCGTCATGCCGCAGACGGCCGAGGCCGTGCAGCACGCGCGCGCCGCCAAGGTGCCGCTGATCGTGGCGCTCAACAAGATGGACAAGTCCGACGCCAATCCGGACCACGTCAAGCAGGGCCTGGGCAACCTGGAAGTCATCCCGGAAGAGTGGGGTGGTGACACGCCCTTCATCCCCGTGTCGGCCAAGACCGGCATGGGTATCGATGACCTGCTTGACGCGGTGTCGGTGCAGGCCGAGGTGATGGAACTCACCGCCGTGCACGATGGCCCCGCTACCGGCGTGGTGATCGAGTCCAGCCTGGACAAGGGTCGCGGTCCGGTCGCCACCGTGCTGGTGCAGCAGGGTACGTTGAAGCGTGGCGACTTCGTGGTCTGTGGCGTGGAATACGGTCGCATGCGCGCGCTGGTCGACGAGACCGGCAAGACCGTGCAGGAAGCCGGTCCGTCGATCCCGGTGCAGGTCCTGGGCCTCTCCGGCGTGCCGGAAGCCGGCGACGACTTTGTGGTGGTGGCTGACGAGCGCCTGGCGCGCGAGGTGGCGGCCGAGCGCCAGCAGAAGCGCCGCGAGACGCGCATGGTCAGCAAGGCCAACCGCCTCGAGGACATCATGGCGCAGATGGGCCAGGGCAACGAGCAGCAGACGCTCAACATCCTGGTCAAGGCCGACGTGCAGGGTTCGGTGCAGGCGCTGCGCGACTCGCTCAGCCAGATCGGCAACGAGAACGTGAAGGTCAACGTCATTGCCGCCGGCGTCGGTGGTATCACCGAGTCCGACGCAACGCTCGCGGCCGCGTCGAAGGCGCTGGTCATCGGCTTCAATGTCCGTGCCGACGCCTCTGCCCGCAAGGTGATCGACACTGCCGGCCTGGATGTCCGCTACTTCTCGATCATCTATGACGTGATCGACCAGGTGAAGCAGGCCGCTTCGGGTCTGCTGGGCATGGAAGTGCGCGAGGAAATCATCGGCATCGCACAGGTGCGCGAGGTCTTCCGCAGCTCCAAGTTCGGCGCGGTGGCCGGCTGCATGATCACCGAGGGCACGGTCAAGCGGAACAAGCCGATCCGCGTGCTGCGCGACAACACGGTGATCTTCCAGGGCGAACTGGAATCGCTGCGGCGCTTCAAGGAACTGGTCGACGAAGTGCGCAACGGCATGGAATGCGGTATCGCCGTGAAGCAGTACAACGACGTCAAGGTCGGCGACCAGATCGAATGCTTCGAGCGCATCGAAGTGGCCCGCACGCTGTAATTGCTCGAGCCCCTCTCCCCTCGGGAGAGGGGCTGGGGTGAGGGTTCGTGACTGCTTGGATTCCGCGCGTGCCCAAACCCTCATCCGCCCTTCGGGGCACCTTTTCCCGTGGGGAGAAGGGTTTTCCTCTTCGGAGTTTCTGATGCCCTCACGCGACTTCAAACGCACCGACCGCGTAGGCGCCGAGCTCCGCCGTGAGCTTGGCCTGCTGGTGCACGCTGCCGTGCGCGACCACGCGTTGCCTTCGGTCAGCGTGTCCGACGTCGAAGTCACCCGAGACCTCGACTTTGCCTCCGTATGGGTGACTGCCTTGCAGGCGGAGCGCGCCAAGGAAGCAGTCAAGGCGCTCAACGAACTGGCGATCGAGTTCCGTCGCACGCTCTCGCGCAGCATGCGCCTGCGGCGCGTGCCGGAGCTGCGCTTCAAGTACGACGATTCGGTCGACAAGAGCGAGCGGATCGAGCGTTTGCTGCGCGATTCGGGCGACATCCAGCCAAAGAGCGATGGCGAAAGCGAGTCGTAATCGGCGGGGTTCACGCCGGGACTCCGCCCCTCCATCTCGCGACCTGCACGGCATCCTGCTGCTCGACAAGCCGCTGGGGCTGAGCTCCAACCAGGCATTGCAGGCCGCGCGCCGGTTGCTGCGCGCCGCCAAGGGCGGCCACACGGGGGCGCTCGATCCGCTGGCGACCGGCCTGCTGCCGTTGTGTTTCGGCGAAGGCACCAAGATCGCCGGTATGTTGCTGGGCTCGCGCAAGGCGTATCTGGCCGAATGCCGACTGGGCCTCACGACGACCACGGCCGACCTGGAAGGCGAAGTCGTCCAAAAGCGGCCGGTGCCGGCGTTGGACGCGGCGATGATCGAACAGGCCCTGGCCACGCTGCGCGGGCGCATCACGCAGGTACCGCCGGCGTATTCGGCGCTCAAGCAGGGCGGCGAGCCGCTGTATGTGAAAGCCCGCCGCGGCGAAGCGGTGGACGTGCCGCCCCGCGAGGTCGAAATCCACCGCCTGGAGCTTTTGGCGCACGGGGGCGACCGATTGAAGCTCATGGTCGAATGCGGCTCGGGTACCTACATCCGCAGCCTGGCGGTGGACCTTGGCGAGCGACTCGGCTGCGGGGCGCACCTGACCTCGCTGCGCCGGATGTGGGTCGAGCCGTTCCGCGAGCCGACCATGATCACCCTTGCGGAACTGGAACAGGCCGCAGGGCAAGGCGAGGCGGCACTGGACCGGCTATTGCTGCCACTGTCGGCCGGCCTGGCAGACCTGCCGGTTCTTGCGCTGGATGCGTCCCAGGCGCTCGCCGTGGCGCAGGGCCAGCAGATTCCCTGGCCAGGCCGCCTGGACCTGGGCCGCAGTGCCGCCTTCGCACCCGATGGCCGCCTGCTGGCGTTGGTCGAGCCCGATTCGTCCGGGCGCATCCGCATCGTCCGCGGCTTCAACCTGCCCGGTCCCTGAGGCAGCCGGTCCGGCGTCCCGTAAGTCGGAGGCAGGGCCGCCCGGGACAGCTGCCCAAGAGGCGCCTTTGGGCGCTCTTGTTGCCGGACGCCCGCCCTCGCTACAATAGCTAGCTTGTTCCAGCGTTTTACATTCAACCGGCGGAGCTTGTGCAACCTCATCGGGTGGTGACGTTGCACAAGTTCCGCATCCGCATTTTCGAAGGAAGAGATACACATGTCCCTTACCGCAGAACAGACCGGCAAGATCATTGCTGAGTACGGCCGCGTGCCGAACGACACCGGTTCGCCGGAAGTCCAGGTGGCCCTGCTGTCCGCCCGCATCGATCACCTGACCGACCACTTCAAGGAACACAAGCAGGATCACCACTCGCGTCGTGGCCTGCTCAAGCTGGTCAACCAGCGCAAGCGCCTCCTTGGTTACCTCAAGGACCGCGACCTGGCTCGGTATCAGAGCCTCATCGAACGTCTCGGCCTCCGCCGTTAATCACTCGAGGAGACCAACGTGGCGAAAGTAACCAAGTCATTCCAGTACGGTAATCACGAAGTCACACTGGAGACGGGCGAAATCGCCCGCCAGGCATCCGGTGCGGTCATGGCCAGCATGGGCGGCACCGTGGTGCTGGTCACCGCCGTGGCCGCGGCCAAGCCGCGCGAGGGGCAGGACTTCTTCCCGCTCACCGTGGACTACGTCGAGAAGTTCTACTCGGCCGGCCGCATCCCGGGCGGCTTCTTCAAGCGCGAAGGCCGCCCGACCGAGAAGGAAACGCTCACCTCGCGCCTGATCGATCGCCCGGTCCGCCCGTTGTTCCCGGACGACTACAAGAACGAAGTGCAGGTCATCGCCCAGGTCGTTTCGCTGAACCCCGAGGTCGATGGCGACATCGTCGCGATGCTCGGCGCCTCCGCCGCGCTGTCGCTGGCCGGGATCCCGTTCAAGGGCCCGATCGGCGCCGCCCGCGTCGGCTACGTCAACGGCCAGTACGTGCTCAACCCGACGCACACCGAGCTGAAGACCTCTGACCTGGACCTGGTCGTCGCCGGTACCGCCGGTGCGGTGCTGATGGTCGAGTCCGAGGCCAAGCTGCTGTCCGAGGAAGTGATGCTCGGCGCGGTCGTGTTCGGCCACAAGCAGATGCAGGTCGCGATCAACGCGATCGCCGAGCTCGCCACCGAAGCGGCCAAGCCCGCCTCGACCTGGCAGGCGCCGGCGCGCAATGAGTCGCTGATCGCCGCCCTCAAGGGCGAGGTCGGCAACAAGCTGGAAGAAGCCTTCCAGGTGCGCGACAAGCTGCAGCGCCGCGATGCGATCTCCGCGATCAAGGCCGACGTGATGGAAGCCCTCAAGGGCCAGGCCGACGCCAATGGCTGGTCGAGTGCCGAGCTGTCGAAGGAATTCGGCGAGCTCGAGTACCGCACCATGCGCGACAGCGTGCTCAAGACAAAGGTGCGCATCGACGGCCGTCAGCTTGACGACGTCCGTCCGATTACCGTCCGCGTCGGCGTGCTGCCGCGCACCCACGGTTCGGCGCTGTTCACCCGCGGCGAAACGCAGGCGCTGGTCGTGGCCACGCTGGGCACCACCCGCGACGCGCAGATCATCGACGCGCCGGAAGGCGAGTCGAAGGATCCGTTCCTGTTCCACTACAACTTCCCGCCGTTCTCGGTGGGCGAGGCCGGCCGCTTCGGTGCGCCGAAGCGTCGCGAGATCGGCCACGGTCGCCTCGCCAAGCGTGGCGTGCAGGCGGTGAAGCCCTCGATCGAGGAATTCCCGTACGTGCTGCGCGTGGTCTCGGAGATCACCGAGTCGAACGGCTCCTCGTCGATGGCCTCGGTGTGCGGTTCCTCGCTGGCCATGATGGACGCCGGCGTGCCGCTCAAGGCGCCGGTGGCAGGCATCGCCATGGGCCTGGTCAAGGAAGGCGGCGACTTCGTGGTGCTGTCGGACATCCTGGGCGACGAGGACCACCTCGGCGACATGGACTTCAAGGTCGCCGGTAGCGCCGATGGCATCTCCGCGCTGCAGATGGACATCAAGATCGACGGCATCACCGAAGAGATCATGAAGGTGGCGCTGGAGCAGGCCAAGCGCGGCCGCCTGCACATCCTGGGCGAAATGGCCAAGGTCATCAGCACGCCGCGTTCGGAGATGAGCGAGTACGCCCCGCGCCTGCTCACCATCAAGATCCATCCGGACAAGATCCGCGAAGTCATCGGCAAGGGCGGCGCCACCATCCGCTCGATCACCGAAGAGACCGGCACCACGATCGACATCAGCGACGACGGCACCGTCATCATCGCCTCGGTCAACCGCCTGGCGGCCGACGAGGCCAAGAAGCGCATCGAGCAGATCGTCTCCGACGTCGAGCCGGGCCGCATCTACGAGGGCAAGGTCGCCAAGCTGATGGACTTCGGCGCGTTCGTGACGATCATGCCGGGCAAGGACGGTCTGGTGCACGTCTCGCAGATCTCCTCCGAGCGCGTCGAGAAGGTTTCCGACAAGCTCAAGGAAGGCGACATCGTGAAGGTCAAGGTGCTGGAAGTGGACAAGCAGGGCCGTATCCGCCTGTCGATGAAGGCCGTGGCCGAAGACGAAGCCGCCAACGGCTGATCGCCGCCGATCCGGTGAAATGAAAAGCGGGCCTGTCGGCCCGCTTTTTTTATGCGCGCATCAACCTCGGGCAGTGCGCCCGCTCTTCTACGAACGCAGCGGTCGCACGCGACGCGAGGCCGGTCGCCACACCGTTTTGCTACGATCCCCACGATTCCTCGCAAGGCATTCCCGTGACCGCCGCGAATAGCCCCTTCACCGACTTCGAAAGCCTGGGTCGCCAGGTCTGGGAGGCCTGGAGCCGCCATTGGCCCGGGCATGTCGCTCCGCCCGCCGCCGAGGCTGTGCCCGGCATGGACGGCCTCAAGGGTCACCTCGACTGGATGCAGCAGGTGGCCGCCGCCCTGACCGGGCAAGGTGCCCCGATGCCCCCGCCGGTCGCCCCTTTCGCCGGCTGGCGCATGCCCGGCGCTCCCACGCCGCCCGCCGGCCTCGACGCCTTGCGCGGCCTGCTCGACAGCCCCGCCTTCGGTTACACGCGGGAACAGCAGGCCCAGCAGCAGGCGCTCCTGCGCGCGTTGCTCGACCACCAGCAGGCGAGCGCGCGCTATCAGGAGTTGCTCGCCCGGGCGCAGGTGCAGGGCGCTGAGCGGATGCAGCGCAAGCTGGCCGAGCCCGGCTTCCAGGTCGATTCGCTCAAGGCCATGTACGACCTGTGGGTCGATGCGGTGGAAGAGGCCTATGCGGAGATCGCGTTGTCTGACGAGTTCCGCGACGCCTACGCGGCCCAGGGCAATACGCAGATGCGCGTGCGCCAACTGCAACGGCAGCAGGTGGAGCAATGGTGCCGCGAGGTCGGGCTGCCCACGCGCAGCGAGGTCGATACGCTCGGCCAACGGTTGCAGGAGCTGCGTCGCGAAGTGCGGCACCTGCAGGCGGCCGGAAGCGAGGCCAAGGCACGCCCGGCCGTAAAGACGCCCAAACGCACGACTGCCTCGAAGCCCTCATCCCGCGCCACGCCAGCCTCCAGGCCCACCACCCGCCGCGCACCGCGCAAGACGCGCTGAGACCGCCCATGCAGACGCCAGGACCGCTGGATCCCACCCGGATCCTAGACGAGATCACCACCTTCCAGCGCAAGCTCGCCGCCGGCGCCGCCAGCCTGCGCGGCCTGGCCGAGCCTGCCTATGCCGATACCCCGCGCGAACTGGTCTATCGCGAGGACAAGCTCACGCTCTGGCGCATGCGCGGCGAGCGCGAGCCGACTTCGCAGACGCCGCTGCTGATCGTCTACGCGCTGGTCAACACGGTCTGGATGACCGACCTGCAGAGCGACCGCTCGCTGGTGCGCAACCTGCTCGCGCAGGGCGAGGACGTGTACCTGATCGACTGGGGCTACCCGGACGGTGCCGACCGCTGGTTGACGCTGGAGGACTACATCGACGGCTACCTCGATCGCTGCGTGGACGCGGTGCGTGCGCAGGCGGGCGTGGAGGCCGTCGACCTGCTCGGTATCTGCCAGGGTGGCGCGTTCTCGCTCTGCTATACGGCGCTGCACCCGGCCAAGGTGCGCAACCTGGTCACCATGGTCACGCCGGTGGACTACCACACGCCCGACAACATGCTTTCGCACTGGGCGCGCGACATCGACGTGGACCTGTTCGTCGACACGCTCGGCAACATCCCGGCGGCGTTGATGAACTGGGTCTACCTGACGCTCAAGCCCGTCCGGCTGCTGCAGCAGAAGTACGTGAACCTGGTCGACATCCTGGACAACCCGAAGGAGCTGGAGAACTTCCTGCGCATGGAGCGCTGGATCTTCGATTCGCCCGACCAGGCCGGCGAAGCGTTCCGCGAGTTCGTCAAGGAGTTCTTCCAAGCCAACAAGCTGATCAGGGGCGGCCTCGCGATCGGTGGCAAACCAGTGGACCTTGCCCTGGTCACTCACCCGGTCCTGAACATCTATGCCGAACAGGACCATCTGGTGCCGCCCGATGCTTCGCGCGCGCTTGGCCACCACATCGGCAGCGACGACTACACCGAACTGGCCTTCAAGGGCGGGCACATCGGCATCTATGTTTCCGGTCGTGCGCAGCGTGAAGTGCCGCCCGCCATCCATCGCTGGCTACGCGCGCACGGGTAAGCGCAGGGTGGGCTCCAGCCACCTCGGTCTTGGCGGGAGATGACGGAAGGCGACAGCCGCTCAGTTCCCTGGAACGGCGGTGGGCTGAAGCCCACCCTACGCCCGACGCGTGGGTCGCGTGCTAGGCTTTTCGGTCACTCCGCAGCTGCCTTCCCATGAACACTTCCACCGAATCCTTCCGCGAGCACGACACCATCCGCGCCGTGCAATGGCGCGGCGACCGCCTGTGCCTGCTCGACCAGCGCCTGCTGCCGGCCGAGGAACGCTGGATCGAATGCCGTGATGCCGGCCAGGTCACGCAGGCGATCCGCGACTTGGCCGTGCGCGGTGCGCCCGCCATCGGCATCGCCGCCGCGTGGGGTGTGGTGCTCGCGGCGCAGCAGGGCGCCCCGCTGGATGACGTGCTGGCCACGCTGCGGGCCGCGCGGCCGACGGCAGTCAACTTGATGTGGGCGCTCGACCGCATGAAGAGACGCATCGCTGCCGGGGCCGATGCCGCCGGACTCGAGCGCGAGGCGCAGTCCATCCAGGACGAGGATCTGGCCGCCAACCGCCACATGGGCGAGCTGGGCGCCGCATTGATCGCACCGGGCTCGGGCGTGCTTACCCATTGCAACACCGGCTCGCTGGCCACCGCGGGTTACGGCACCGCGTTGGGCGTGATCCGCGCCGGCGTGGCGGGCGGGCGCATCCACGAAGTGTTCGCCGGCGAGACGCGTCCCTGGCAGCAGGGTGCGCGCCTGACCATGTACGAATTGGTGCGCGACAGGATCCCCGCGCATCTCATCGCCGACTCGGCAGCCGCCCACCTGATGCGCTCGGGCAAGGTGCAGTGGGTGATCGTCGGCGCCGACCGCATCGCGGCCAACGGCGATACCGCCAACAAGATCGGCACCTACCAGCTCGCGATCGCCGCGCGCCACCATGGCGTGAAATTCATGGTGGTTGCGCCTTCCTCGACGGTCGACATGGCCACGCCCAACGGGGAAGCGATCGAGATCGAACTGCGCCACGCCGACGAACTGCTCGCTACCGGTGGCCGCCGCACGGTGGTCGAGGGCGCACAGGCCTGGAACCCGGTATTCGATGTCACGCCGGCGGAGCTGATCGATGCGATCGTCACCGAGCGTGGCGTGATCGAACGCCCCAACACGATGGCCATGCAGGCGATGTTCGGCCGATGAGATTGCGCCGCGAGGCCGGCCTGTTTGCCATCGGCGGCGTGTTCGGCCTGCTAGTGGACGCGGGCACCGTGCAGGCGTTGGTGGGGTGGGGGGACTGGAATCCGTATCTGGCGCGGGTGCTTTCGTTTTTTCTGGCCGCCACGGTGACGTGGGCCTGGAATCGGCGGCATACCTTCGCCCATCGTGCCAGCCGGCGTTCCCCGGTGGCCGAATGGTTGCACTGGATGGCGCTAATGGGCGTTGGCGCGTGCGTGAACTATGCCGTTTATGCCGCCCTGTTGCTGTCTTTCGAACCTCTCACGCGCTGGCCTGCGCTGGCGGCCGCGGCAGGTTCGGCGGTGGCTGCGCTGGTCAATTTTTCGACAGCTCGGGGCATGCTTTTCCGGCAGCCAAAGCAACCTCTGTAAGCCGCTGTTTCTAAAGGAGAAAATAAGGGCTTTCCAGGCGCGTTCGTGATACAATTTCACGATTGCTTGAGGGCCGCGCAACCGCGCGCATGCAGCGTCCGTTGCGCGGCCTTTTTTGGTTCCACGGAAGCCACTGGGAAGCCGATTGATGGCAGAACTCGCCAAAGAAGTCATCCGCGTCAACATCGAAGACGAGATGCGCCAGAGCTACCTCGATTACGCCATGAGCGTGATCGTGGGACGCGCCCTTCCGGATGTACGCGACGGCCTCAAGCCGGTCCATCGCCGCGTGCTCTTCGCGATGAACGAGCTGGGCAACAGCTGGAACAAGGCGTACAAGAAGTCCGCCCGCGTGGTCGGTGACGTGATCGGTAAGTACCACCCGCACGGCGACGCGTCGGTCTACGACGCCATCGTGCGCATGGCCCAGCCGTTCTCGCTGCGCTACATGCTGGTCGACGGGCAGGGCAACTTCGGCTCGGTCGATGGCGACAGTGCCGCGGCGATGCGATACACCGAGGTGCGCATGTCGCGCCTCACCCACGAGCTGCTGGCCGACATCGACAAGGACACGGTCGACTTCGGCCCGAACTACGACGAAAGCGAAAGCGAGCCGCTGGTGCTGCCCACCCGCGTGCCGAACCTGCTGATCAACGGTTCGGCCGGCATCGCGGTCGGCATGGCGACCAACGTGCCGCCGCACAACCTCAACGAGGTGATCGCCGGCACCATCGCGCTGATCGACGAGCCCTCGCTCTCGGTCGACGAGCTGATGCAGTACATCCCCGGTCCGGACTTCCCGACCGCCGGCATCATCAATGGCGCCGCCGGCATCGTGGAGGCCTACCGCACCGGTCGCGGCCGCATCCTGGTGCGGGCGCGCGCCGAGATCGAAACCGAGGCCAACGGCCGCGAGACGATCCTGATCCACGAACTGCCCTACCAGGTAAACAAGGCGCGTCTGATCGAAAAGATCGCCGAGCTGGTCAAGGAGAAGAAGCTCGAGGGCATCAGCGAGCTGCGCGACGAGTCCGACAAGGACGGCATGCGCGTGGTGATCGAGGTGCGCCGCGATGCGATGGCCGACGTGGTGCTCAACAATCTGTTCCTGCAGACGCAGTTGCAGGTGACCTTCGGCATCAACATGGTGGCGCTGCTGGACGGCCAGCCGCGGCTGCTCAACCTCAAGGAAATCCTCGAGGCCTTCATCCGCCACCGCCGCGAGGTGGTGACCCGTCGCACCATCTTCGAACTGCGCAAGGCACGCGCCCGCGCCCATATCCTGGAAGGCCTGACCGTTGCGCTGGCCAATATCGACGAGATGATCGAGCTGATCCGCAGCTCCGCCTCGCCGGCCGAGGCGCGCGAGCGCATGCTCGCGCGCAAGTGGCAGCCGGGCATGGTCGGCACGTTGCTGGCCGCCGCCGGCGCGGAGGCTTCGCGGCCGGAAGATATGGATCCGCGCGACGGCCTCAAGAGCGATGGCTACCAGCTCTCCGACGTGCAGGCGCAGGAAATCCTGGCCATGCGGCTGCACCGCCTGACCGGTCTGGAGCAGGAAAAGCTGTCCGACGAGTATCGGCAGATCCTGGAAACCATCCGCGGCCTGATCGAGATCCTCGAGAACCCGGACGTGCTGCTGAGGGTGATCCGAGAGGAACTGGAGGCGATCAAGGCCGAGTACGGCGATGACCGCCGCACCGAGATCCAGCATTCGCAGGAAGACCTCAACGTTCTCGACCTGATTGCGCCGGAGGACATGGTCGTCACGCTGTCGCACACCGGCTACGTCAAGCGCCAGCCGGCCAGCACTTATCGTGCGCAGAAGCGCGGTGGCAAGGGCCGTTCGGCGTCGGCGTTGAAGGACGAGGACGTGGTCGAGCAGTTGTGGGTGGTCAATACCCACGACACGCTGCTGACCTTCACCAGCACCGGCCGCGTCTACTGGCTCAAGGTCTACCAGATGCCCGAGGCCGGCCCGGGCGCGCGTGGCAAGCCGATCGTCAACCTGCTGCCGCTGGGCGAGGGCGAGAAGGTGCAGGCGGTGCTGCCGATCCGCGAGTACAGCCCGGACTGCTACGTGTTCTTCGCGACCAAGAGCGGCACGGTCAAGAAGACGCCGCTGACCGAATTCGCCTTCCAGTTGCAGCGCGGCAAGATCGCCATCAACCTGGACGAGGGCGACGCGCTGGTCGACGTGGCGATCACCAACGGCAACAGCGACATCCTGCTGTTCGCCTCCAACGGCAAGGTCAACCGCTTCGACGAGAACACCGTGCGCTCGATGGGCCGCACGGCTACCGGCGTGCGCGGCATGCGCCTGGCCGAAGGTGCGGAGGTGGTCTCGCTGATCGTGGCGGCGGAGGGCGACATCCTCACGGCGACCGAGCGTGGTTACGGCAAGCGCACGCCGCTGGAGGAGTTCACCAAGAAGGGCCGCGGCACCCAGGGCGTGATCGGCATCCAGTGCTCCGAGCGCAACGGCGGGTTGGTTGCCGCGGTGCAGGTCACCGAGGGCCACGAGCTGATGCTGATCTCCAACCAGGGCACGCTGGTGCGTACCCGCGTCGGGGAAATCTCGCAGTTGGGTCGCAATACCCAGGGCGTGACCCTGATCCGCCTGCCGGCCGACGAGAACCTGGTCAGCGTGGTGCGGCTGGATGCCGAGGAAGCCAACGGCGAGGATCTCGAATCGCCCGAAGGCGTCCCGCCGGAAGGTCCGGCGCCCGTCCCGCATGGAACGGAAGAGGCCTGATGAAAAAAGCCCCGGTTCGCCGGGGCTTTTTTTCGCCGGGCTGCAGGACTAGCGCCGGTCCATCGAGTACCTTCCCGGTCCGGTCACGCACAGCAACAGCAGGCCGCCGATGATGGAGAGGTTCTTGTAGAAGTTGATCATGTTGGCCATGCGCTCGGTGCCGTCCATGGTCCAGTAGTGGTGCCCGATCAACGCCGTGCCGAGCGTGTACAGGCCCAGCAGCAAGGCGAGCGGTCGCGTGCAGAAGCCGAGCAGAATCGCCAGGCCGACGAAGAACTCCATGATGACGACCACCGCCGCCGCCAGCGTCGGCACCGGCAAGCCCTGGCTCGCCATGTAGCCGACCGTCCCCGAAAAGTCGGTCAGCTTGCTCCAGCCGAACAGCACGAACAAAACGACCAGAAGTATCCGTGCAAGCAGGATGACCTCGTTACTGATCTTGTCGAACCGTACGTACCGCATGGCAGCGCTCCTTTGGCGATCGATAGACGGGCCTGGACTGGCTGATGTTGCGTACCGCGGGCGCATCGTAACGCCTCCGGGTGGCGCAGGCCCTGCCACATGGGACGCGCGTCGGTCCGCGCGTCACCCGGTCGCGCTGGCCCCGGGCGCCTTGAGTGCCTGCAGTACCGCCTCGGCGGTCGACACGCGGAACTCACCGGGCGCCTCCACGTGCAACTGGCGCACCAGGCCGTCCTCGGCGTACAGCGCAAAGCGACGGGCGCGCAGGCCCAGGCCAAAGGCGGTGCCGTCGAATTCCAGACCCAGCGCGCGCGCAAAGCTGCCGTTGCCGTCGGCCAGCAGCTTCAGGCCGGGTGGGACCTGCTGCACGGCCGCCCACGCCTGCATCACGTAGGCGTCGTTCACGGCCATGCCGACCACGCCGACGCCGAGCTCACGGAACGCCTCGAAGTGCTGCACGTAGCCAGGCAGGTGGTGGTCCGAGCAAGTCGGCGTGAAGGCGCCCGGCACGGCGAACAGCACCATCGGGCCCTGGCCGAGCAGGCTGGCGGAGGACATGAGCCGGACCGGTGCGCCGTCCTCGATTACGGCGACTTCGAGGTCCGGCAGGGCCTGGCCGATCTGGATGCTCATGGGGCTTCGTCCGTGGGGCGGGACCGAGCATCGTAAACCCGCCCGGCGCCGGCTGTCGCCTTGAATCGGCGGCGCCCGCACCTACTTTTGAGGCAAGCGGCGCCCGCCGTGAGCCTTTCTGGAGGAACCTGCCCATGAGTTCGAACCGTAACCCGATGTGGAATGCAGCCAGCGCGTTTCCCGAGGAGATCCGCCACGCCTTCGATCGCTTCTTCCAGCAGGACGAGGCCGACCCGTCCAACGTGGTGACCAGCCAGTGGGCCCCGCGCGTGGACATCAAGGAAGAGGACCGGCGCTTCGTGATCTTCGTCGATGTCCCCGGCGTCGATCCGGCGAACATCGAGGTGAGCATGGAAAAGGGCATCCTCACCATCAAGGGCGAGCGCACCGTGCAGAACCAGGAGCAGACCGGCCGCTTCACCCGCATCGAGCGCGCGCACGGCACCTTCCATCGCCGCTTCGCGTTGCCCGACAGCGCCGATCCGGAGGGGATCACCGCGGTCGGGCGCCACGGCGTGCTGGAGATCATGATTCCCAAGCGCGCCGAAACCACGCCCCGGCGGATCTCGATTACTACCGAGCACGGCGGCACGTCCGGTAATTCGGGCCCGGGTTCCAGCAGCGGCAACCACTGAGCGGCTACCGTAGCGTGATCCTGGCGGCCCCTCGCGGAAGCTATCCGCGACGGGTCGCCTGCCTGCGCAGTCTTGCCGAGGAAGGCCAGTGGAATTCAAAGACTATTACGAGATCCTCGGGGTAAAGCCCGATGCCAGCGAGGCCGAGATCAAGTCGGCGTATCGCAAGCTGGCGCGGCAGTACCACCCGGACAAGAACAAGGAACCCGGTGCCGAAGAGCGCTTCAAGGCGATCAACGAGGCCAACGAAGCGCTGCGCGATCCGGAAAAACGCCGTACCTACGACCAGCTGCGTGCCGGAGGCTACCGCGGCGGCGAGCAGTTCCGTCCGCCGCCGGGCTGGGGGCAGGGCGGTGGTTTCGACTTCGGCGGGGCCGGCGACGGTGATTTCAGCGATTTCTTCGAGAGCCTGTTCGGCCGCGCCGGCGGCGGGCCGCGCGGCCAGCCGCGCCCGCGTCGTGGCCGCGACGTGCAGGCACAGGTACAGATCGATCTGCAGACTGCCTTCGACGGCGGCCGCACGCGCCTTGCGCTGCAGGATGGCAGCGGCAGCGAACGAGTGCTGGAAGTGAAGATTCCCGCCGGCATCCTCCCCGGCCAGGTGATCCGGCTGAGCGGTCAGGGCCAGCCGGGCGCCGCCGGCGGTCCCAGCGGCGACCTGATGCTGGAAGTGACGATCCGCGACGATCCGCGTTTCAAGCTGGAAGGTCGCAATGTGCTGCACGTGCTGCCGCTGGCGCCGTGGGAAGCGGCCTTGGGGGCGACCGTGCCGGTGCCGACGCTTGCCGGCGCCGTCGACCTGCGCATCCCGGCCGGTTCGCAATCCGGTCGCAAGCTGCGGCTTAAAGGTCGTGGCTTGCCGGGGAACCCGGCCGGGGACCAACTGGTGGAACTGTCTATCCGCGCTCCGGCCATCGAGAGCGATGCCCAGCGCGAGGCCTACGAGGCCCTGAGCAAGCAGTTCGAAGGGTACGACCCGCGCGCTTGAGATGTCATTGCCGCTTCCTTCAGGGGGAAAGCGGGGCGAGGGGTGCCCTGGCGGGGAGCTGCTGAGAGCGTTCAGAAACTGAAGCGCAACGAGTGAAAGACAGTGGCGAGCCCCGGTCCCTCACCCAACCCTCTCCCCGGAGGGGAGAGGGCTCGAAGGCGGGCGGGTTTTCGCAGAGGTTGGACTTGCCACAGACCCGCGCCCTCCCCCCTCCGGGGAGAGGGTTGGGTGAGGGGCCGCTCTTGCGGGGAAACCCGCTTGCTTGGAAAGCCAGGCCATCACACATGGGCGCGATGGCGGCATCCCTCCGCGGAACGCGAAGGGCGAAAGAGAATGTCAGGCCGGCAGCAGCGGCTTGATGGTGGCGACCAGTTCGTCTTCCTTGATCGGCTTGGTCACGTAAGCCTTGGCGCCCTGGCGCATGCCCCACACGCGGTCGGTTTCCTGGTCCTTGGTGGTGACCAGCACGACTGGAATGTGCGCGGTGTCCGGATCCTTGCTGATGATGCGGGTGGCCTGGAAACCGTTGAGGTTGGGCATGACCACGTCCATCAGAATCAGGTCGGGGCGCTCGCGCTTGGCCGCTTCGACACCGGCGGCGCCATCTTCGGCGGTCAGCGACTCATGGCCGAGCTTCTCGACGATACGCTTGAGGCCCAGCAGCTGCGACGGGGAGTCGTCGACGATGAGGATTCGTGCCATGAGGTGGGGGTTTCCTGGTAGTTGTCGTGGATTCTATGCCGCGCGGAGAGCGCTTCCAAGCGTGGGCTTCAGCCGCCACCGACCCGCACGAGGGTACGACCGAAGGATCGGCCCGCCAGCATGCGTTCGAAAACGGCCGGCAGTTCCTCCAGCGTGACCTCGTCAGTGGCGATGCGGTCGAGGTGGCGGGGTTTCCAGTCGCCGGCAAGGTGCCGCCAGATGGCGTCGCGCAGGTCGCGCGCGGTGCCGGCCGAGGCGACACCGATCAGGCTCACACCGCGGATGATGAAGGGCATCACGGTGCTGTCGAAGGCGATGCCGCCGGCGTTGCCGCAGATCGCCACATTGCCGTAGGGGGCGATGAGCGGCAGCAGGCCGGCCAGCATCGGGCCGCCGACGTTGTCCAGCGCACCGCCGAAGCGGGCCGAATCCATCGGCTTGCCGCTGAAGGCGAGCTGGTGGCGGTCGATGCACTGGCGGGCGCCGAGGCCCTGCAGGAAGTCGAAATGGTCGGCCTTGCCGCTGATGGCGTGCACCTGGTAGCCGGCGCGGCTGAAGATGTCGATGGCGAGCTGGCCGACGCCACCGCTGGCGCCGGTGACCGCGATCGGGCCGAGGTCCGGGGTCTGCCGGTTGTCCTGCATGCGCAGCAGGGCCAGCGCTGCGGTGAAGCCGGCGGTGCCCAGGATCATGCTCTCGCGGAGGGACAGGCCCGCGGGCAGCGGGACGGTCCAGCGCGCCTCCAGCCGGGCGTACTCGGCATACCCGCCGTCGCGCGTCTCGGACAGGCCGCTGCCGGTACACAGGACGGCGTCGCCTTCCTTGAATGCCGGATCGGTCGAGGCCACCACGTGGCCGGCCAGATCGATGCCGCCGTTCAACGGGTACTGGCGCAGGATCTTGCCCTTGCCGGTGCCGGCCAGCGCGTCCTTGTAGTTGACCGACGACCAGGCGACCTTCACCAGCACTTCGCCCGGCGTGAGCGCGCCGGTATCGATGCGCTCGATGCCGCTGCGATAGCCGGACGGGTCGCTGTGGATGCGCATGGCGCGGAACGCGTTGGGCGGGCTCATGCTTGCCTCCTTGCCTGCACTCAGGCGTCGATGCTGCGGTCGTCGACCCACTTGGGCAGGTAGCGACCCTCGTAGCTTGCCATCCAGTCGAACAGCGCCGCCATGTCATCCCCGAACCAGACGTCCTCGCGCTGCTCCGGGCGCACGAAGCGCTCGGCGACCATGTGATCCATCATCGCGCGCAACTGCGTGTAGTAGCCGCGTACGTCGAGAAAGCCGCAGGGATAGCGATGCAGGCCCAACTGGGCCCAGGTCAGCATCTCGAACATCTCGTCCATGGTGCCGAACCCGCCGGGCAGGGCGACGAAGGCGTCGGAAAGCTCGTACATGCGGGTTTTGCGCTGGTGCATGGTCTCGACCACCACCAGCTCGGTCAGCCCCGGGTGAGCCACTTCCAGATCCACCAGTTGGCGCGGGATCACGCCGATTGCCTTGCCGCCGGCGGCCAGCACGGCATCGGCCACGGTGCCCATCAAGCCGACCTTGCCGCCGCCGTAGACGAGCGCGATGTCGCGCCGTGCCATCTCGGTGCCGAAGGCGCGGGCCTGTTCAACATACTCCGGATGGCTGCCGCTGCTGGAGCCGCAGTAGACACAGAGGGCGGTGGGTTGGGGCATCAGTATCCTGAAGGTGTCTTGTAGGAGCCCGCTCGCGGGCGATGCTCTAATCGGTGGAGCCCGGGGCGGGAGCATCGCCCGCGAGCGGGCTCCTGCCAAGAACGGGTGAAGCCAAACGAAGCGGCCCGCCCATGTTTCCACGAGCGGGCCGTATTGGCCTTGCCAAGGACGGTCAGTTGCCCTTGTGGATGGCGCGCTTGTCGACCGACAGCGCGGCCTCGTGCACGGCCTCGGACAGGGTCGGGTGGGCGTGGACGATGCGCGCCAGGTCCTCGGAGGAACCCTTGAACTCCATCGCCACCACGCACTCGGCGATCAGCTCGGACACGCCCGGGCCAACCATGTGCACGCCGAGGATGCGGTCGGTTTCGGCGTGGGCGAGCATCTTCACCTGGCCGATGGCCTCGTTCATCGCGACGGCGCGGCCGATGGCAGCGAACGGGAAGGTGCCGACCTTGTACGGCACGCCCTCGTCCTTGAGCTGCTTCTCGGTCTTGCCCGCCCAGGCGATTTCCGGTTCGGTGTAGATGACCCACGGCACGGTGTCGAGATTGATGTGGCCGGCCTTGCCGGCGATCCACTCGGCCACCGCCACGCCTTCCTCGGAGCCCTTGTGCGCGAGCATCGGGCCGCGCACCGCGTCGCCGATCGCCCACACGCCATCGACGCCCGTGTGGTTGTGCTCGTCGACCACGATCCGGCCGCGCTCGTCCAGCTTGACGCCGGTGTCAGAGGCCAGCAGGCCGTCCGTGTAGGCGCGGCGGCCGACGGCCACCAGCAGCTTGTCGACCACGAGCTTCTGCTCGCCGTCCTTGTCCGAATAGGTCAGATGCACGCCGTCCTTTTTCACCTCGGCCTTGGAAACCTTGGCGCCGAGCTTGATGGCGAGGCCCTGCTTGGTGAATTCCTTCAGCGCGATCTTGGCGACGTCCGCGTCGGCGGCGCCCAGGAAGTCGGGCAGCGCTTCGAGCACGGTGACCTCGGCGCCCATGCGCTTCCACACGCTGCCGAGCTCCAGGCCGATCACGCCCGCGCCGATCACGCCCAGGCGCTTGGGCACTTCGGCGAAGTCCAGCGCGCCGGCGTTGTCGACGATCGTCTTGCCGTCGAACTTGGCGAACGGCAGCTCGATCGGCACCGAGCCGGAAGCCAGGATCACATTGGTGGCGCTGAGCGTCTGCTTGGTGCCGTCCTTGCCGGTCACCTCGACCTGGTTGCCCTTGAGCAGCTTGCCCTTGCCATAGAAGGCCGTGACCTTGTTGGCCTTGAACAGCTGCGCGATGCCGCCGGTGAACTGCTTGACGATCTTGTCCTTGCGGCCGATGAAGGTGCCCAGGTCGACCTTGGCGCCCTCCACGCTGATGCCGTGGACCGGGAAGTTGTGCGAGATGTTCCAGAACTGGCGCGACGAATCGAGCAGCGCCTTGGACGGGATGCAGCCCACGTTGAGGCAGGTGCCGCCCAGCGCCTGCTTGCCGTCCTTGCCGGTGAAGTCGTCGACACAGGCGGTCTTCAGGCCCAGCTGCGCGGCGCGGATCGCGGCCACGTAGCCGGCCGGGCCGGCGCCGATGACGATGACGTCGAATTGTTGGTCACTCATGGTCGGTTCCTTGCTGCATGCCTCGTCGGGGACGATCGCGGCATGGAATGAAGCGGGAAAGCTACGGTGGGCGAGCTTTAATCGCACGGCCCACCATTAGAGCTTCGTACCTATTTTCTGATCGCCGGGCGGCGATCAGAGACCGAGCAGCATCCGCTGCGGGTTTTCCAACTGGTCCTTGATGTCGACCAGGAACAGCACCGCGTCCTTGCCGTCGATGATGCGGTGGTCGTAGGAGATGGCGATGTACATCATCGGTGCGGCGATGACCTGGCCGTTCTCGACGATCGCGCGCTCCTTGATCGTGTGCATCCCGAGGATTGCGCTCTGCGGCGGGTTGACGATCGGCGTGGAGAGCAGCGAGCCGAAGGTGCCGCCGTTGGTGACGGTGAAGGTGCCGCCCTGCAGGTCGTCGAGCGAGAGCTTGCCGTCGCGCGCCTTCTTGGCGTAGTCGGCGATGCCCTTCTCGATGTCGGCGAAGCTCATGTCCTGCACGTCGCGCAGCACCGGCGTCACCAGGCCCTTGTCCGTGGACACGGCGATCGAGATGTCCTGGTAGCCGTGGTAAATGATGTCGTTGCCGTCGACCGAGGCGTTGACGACCGGGTGGCGCTTGAGCGCCTCGGCGACCGCCTTGACGAAGAAGCTCATGAAGCCGAGCTTGATGCCGTGGGTCTTCTGGAACTGCTCGCCCAAGGATTTACGCATCTTCACGACCTCGGCCAGGTTCACCTCGTTGAACGAGGTGAGCATGGCGATCGAGTTCTTCGACTGCATCAGGCGCTCGGCGATCTTGGCGCGCATGCGGGTCATCGGCACGCGCTCTTCCGGACGCGAACCCGGCGTCGGCTTGGCGGCCGGTGCGGCGGGGGCCGGGGCAGCGCCGCCCTTGCCGTAGTTGACCAAGTCTTCCTTGGTCACGCGGCCGTCGCGGCCGGTACCGGCGACCTTGGACGGGTCGATCTGCTCTTCGGTGGCGACGCGGCGACCGGCCGGGGACAGCTCGTCCACGCCTTTGCCCCCAGCCTGCGGTGCCTCGGCCTTGGCTGAAGCCGGCGCAGCAGCCTTCGGCTCTTCCTTCGCGGCGGGCGCGGGCGCCGGTGCGGCGGCGCCTTCCTCGAGAACCGCGATGACCTGCTGGCTGTTCACCGTGTCGCCGGCCTGGTGCCTGATTTCCTTGAGCACGCCGTCGACCGGCGAGGGCACTTCCAGCACCACCTTGTCGGTTTCAAGGTCGACCAGGTTCTCGTCGCGCTTGACCGCCTCGCCGACCTTCTTGTGCCAGCTGGCGATCGTGGCGTCGGAAACCGACTCGGGCAGGACGGGGACTTTGACTTCGATGGACATGACGGGTCCTTAAGGGTGGGCGCCGGTCCTGGCGCGGCACAAAGCGGCCATCCTGGCCGCACGATCCGAAAAAGTTTACTCCGCCGACTGGTCGTCGCCGATCGGCGCGACCAGCGCCTGCTCGACGAGTGCCGTCTGTTCGGCGACGTGAGTGTTGAGGTGGCCGGCGGCCGGGGCGGGCGAGCGGCCACGGCCGGCATAGGACAGGCTGTGCTTGGCGCCCACGCAGGCCTGCAGGTGGTGGCGGATCTGGAACCAGGCGCCCTGGTTCATCGGCTCCTCCTGGCACCAGACCACTTCCTTGGCCGACGGGTATTTCGCCAGCTCCTCGACCACGCGCGGGCGCGGGAAGGGATAGAGCTGCTCGACGCGCACGATGGCCACGTCGGCGAGACCGCGCTTCTCCGCCTCTTCGAGCAGGTCGTAGTACACCTTGCCCGAGCAGAACACCACGCGCTTGACCTTCTTTGCGGCCAGGTCGCGGTGCTCGCCGATCACCAACTGGAATTCGCCGCTTGCCAGTTCGTCCAGCGAGGACACGGCCAGCTTGTGGCGCAGCAGCGACTTGGGCGTCATCACGATCAGCGGCTTGCGCACCGGGCGCACCATCTGGCGGCGGATCATGTGGAAAGCCTGCGCCGGGGTGGTCGGCACGCAGACCTGCATGTTGTCCATCGCGCACAGCTGCAGGAAGCGTTCCAGGCGCGCGGAGGAATGCTCCGGGCCCTGGCCTTCGTAGCCGTGCGGAAGGAACAGCGCCAGGCCGCACAGGCGGTTCCACTTGGCCTCGCCCGAGCTGATGAACTGGTCGATCACTACCTGCGCGCCGTTGGCGAAGTCGCCGAACTGCGCTTCCCAGATGTTGAGCGTCTGCGGGTCGGTTGTGGCGTGGCCATATTCGAACGCCATCACAGCTTCCTCGGACAGCAGCGAGTCGATGATCTCGACGTCGGCGCCCGGGCGCACGGTGGCCAGCGGCATGTAGGTGTGGCCGTCCTTCTGGTCATGCAGCACCGCGTGGCGGTGGAAGAAGGTGCCGCGGCCGGAATCCTGGCCGACCAGGCGCAGGTTGTAGTCCTGGTCGATCAGCGTGGCATAGGCCAGGTTCTCGGCGAAGCCCCAGTCGGCCGGGTGCTCGCCGGCGGCCATCTTGCGACGGTCGTCGTAGATCTTGGCTACGCGCGGCTGCAGCGTGAGATCGGTCGGCAGGTCCAGGATGTGGTTGGCCAGCTCCAGCAGTTTCTGCTTCGGCACGCCGGTGTCGGTCTGCGTGGACAGCTTGCCGCCGACGAAGCGGCTCCAGTCCACGTGGATGTCGCGCTGCGGGTTGGGGTCGAGCGCGGTCATCGAGCCGCCGGCTTCGAGGCGGTCGCGGTAGGCGTCGAGCTCCTTCTGCCCGTCGCCTTCGGCCAGCACGCCTTCCTTGACCAGCTGCTGCGCATACAGGTCGCGCGTGGTCGGGCGCTTCTTGATGATCTGGTACATCACCGGCTGCGTGGCGGACGGTTCATCCGCTTCGTTGTGGCCGTGGCGGCGGTAGCACACCAGGTCGATGACCACGTCCTTGCGGAACTGCTTGCGGAAGTCGTAGGCCAGGCGGGTGACTTCGATCACCGCCTCGGGGTCGTCGCCATTCACGTGCAGCACCGGCGCGTTGACCATCTTGGCCAGGTCGGTGCAGTACAGCGTGGAGCGCGCGTCCTGCGGGTTGGAGGTGGTAAAGCCCACCTGGTTGTTGATCACGATGTGCAGGCTGCCGCCGATCTTGAAACCGCGCGCCTGCGACATCTGGAACAGTTCCATGTTGACGCCCTGGCCGGCAAAGGCCGCGTCGCCGTGGATCAGCACCGCCATCGACTGGGTGCGCTCGCCGTCGTGGCGGCGGATCTGTCGCGCATGCACGGAGCCGGCGACCACCGGGTTGACGATTTCCAGGTGCGAGGGGTTGAACGCCAGCGCGACGTGCACGCCGTTGCCGTCGGGCGTGCGCACGTCGGCGGAGAAGCCCATGTGGTACTTCACGTCACCCGAGTGCGCCGGATCGTCCGGATGCTCGAACTTGCCCTCGAACTCGTTGAACAGGGTCTTGGGCGGCTTGCCCAGAATGTTGACCAGCACGTTCAGGCGGCCGCGGTGGGCCATGCCGATGACCAGGTCCTTGACGCCGTTGTCGCCGGCCGAGGTGACCACGTCGTCGACCATCGGGATCAGGCTGTCGCCGCCTTCGAGCGAGAAGCGCTTCTGGCCGACGTACTTAGTGTGCAGGTAGCGCTCCAGGCCTTCGGCGGCGGTGAGGCCCGCCAGCACGCGCTTCTTGCCGGTGGCGTCCAGCCCGGCGCTGCCGTTGGCCTGCTCCAGCCGGGTGTAGATCCAGGCGCGCTGGGCGTGATCGGAGATGTACATGAACTCCGCGCCGATCGCGCCGGCGTAGGTTTTCTTCAGCCGCGCGAGCAGGTCGCGCAGCTTCATCCGCTGGCCGCCGCCGGCGTAGGTGCCGCAGTCGAATTCGGTGTCGAGGTCCGCGTCGGACAGGCCGTGGAAGGCCAGCCCCAGGTCCGGTGCCTCCATCTTGTTGGCCAGGCCCAGCGGGTCCAGGTTCGCGGCCAGGTGGCCGCGCGAGCGGTAGGCGGTCAGCAGGCGCAGCACGCCGGCCTGCTTGCGGGCATGCGCGTCGTCGACCGGGGCGCCGGTCGTGCGGCGCAGCTTCTGCGCGGCTTCGATGCGGGCGATGACGGCCGAGTGCGGAGTGTCGCTGCCGCGCCCCTTGAACGACTCGAAATAACCGGCCCAGTCGGCCGTCACCGACGCAGGGTCGGCGAGCCAGGATTCGTACAACTGCTCGACGTAATCGGCGTTGCCGCCAGCGAGTTGGGAGGACTCGGAAAACTCGCGAATCAGGTTCGTGCTCACGTCACCACCGGCAGGGAAGGGAGGCTTTGCGGCCGTCCGACTGGGGAAGGGCGAAGGGCCGTATGCAATCTTAACGATTATACGCCGGGCCTGCTGCGCCGCGGCAAGCCGGCCAAGCCTTGGAGTTCGCGGTGCGGCGGCTGATTTCAAGGCCGGGGAGGCGCGAATCGGCATGGCACCGTGCCTGCCGGTGTCCCGGGGCGCCGGGATGGGCGCGGGCGGTGGTCCAGCCTTTGTTCAGTTGGCCGCCGATGCACGGGTGTCGAGGCCGGTAGCGGGCCTGTTCCGCATGATCCTCATGGCCGGAGCCGTTGCTCGATCCCCTCCGTTCGGAGGAAACGCGGCGGTGCGTCCGTGGATGGGCGGCGGCGAGCTACGCGTTGGCGTGTGCGGCAGCGGCGATGGCGTCCTGCAACTGGGTCGGGGTGAAGGGCTTGGACACCACGATCACCCCCTCGGGCGCGCCCGAGATCGCCGCCTTGTCCGCGTAGCCGCTGATGATGATGCCCGGCAGCCCCGGCTTGACCGCGCGCAGCTTGCGGATCACCTCCGAGCCGGACACCAGCGGCATGGCGTAGTCGCTGATGATGAAGTCGATCGCCTGCAGGTGGTCGGCCTGGATCAACTGGCTCACGTGTTCGCCGTCGGCGGCGGTGGTGACGTGGTGCCCCAGGTCCTCCAGCATCGCGGCGGTGGTCGCGCGCACGCCCTCGTGGTCGTCGACCAGCAGGATGTGGCGGGTACGGCTGGCGGCGGACGCCCCATCGATCGCGATGGCCGGCGGCCGGCGCGCCGCCTCCGGTGCGCGCGGCAGCCAAAGCTCGACCGTGGTGCCCTGGTCCAGGTGGCTTTCGATACGCATGGTGCCGCCCGACTGCTGGGCGAAGCCGTAGACCATGGACAGGCCCAGGCCCGTGCCCTTGCCGACGGCCTTGGTGGTGAAGAACGGTTCGGTGACGCGCTCGAGCATGTCCGGCGCGATGCCGCAACCGGTATCGGAAACCGCAAGCACCACGTAGTCGCCCGCAGCCGCATCCTCGCCGTCGACGACGCTGACGTTGCGGCAAGCGACGCAGATCTTGCCACCCTCGGGCATGGCGTCGCGCGCGTTGATCGCCAGGTTCATCAGGGCCAGTTCGAGCTGGGTTTCATCCGCATAGGGCGACCACAGGCCGTCCTGCAGCTCCCATTCCAGTGCGACCAGCCCGCCCAGCGTGTGTCCCAGCAACTGGGTGACGGCGCCAGACAGGTCGACCATGTCGATGTGCGCCGGCTCGAGCTTCTGCTTGCGCGCAAAGGCGAGCAGCCGGGAGACCAGTTCGGCGCCCTGCTGGGCTGCGTGGCGGGTCATGTCCAGCACCTTGCGCTGGTCGTCGGCCAGCGTGACCCGCCGCTCGATCAGGCTCAGGCCGCCGAGCACGGCGGCCAGCAGGTTGTTGAAATCGTGCGCGATGCCGCCGGTCAGCTGGCCCAGCGCGTCCATCTTGCGCACGTGCAGCAGCTGGGTTTCGAGGTTCTTGCGGTCGGTGACGTCGAGCAGGGTGCCCGCGTATTCCAGTGGGCGCCCCTCGGCGTCGCGCAGCAGCACCGCCTGGTCGAGGAAGTGCTTGTAGGCGCCGTCGGCACACTGCCAACGGTACTCGACCGCATAGGCGCGGCCCTGGCGGCGCGCGCGCAGGGCGTCGACGACGCGGTCGTGGTCCTCCGGGTGCAACCGGTCCAGCCACAGCGTGGGCGTGGCGACCACGTCGTCGTAGGTGAAACCGGTGACTGCGGTGAAATTGCCGCTGACAAACTTGGGCATGCGCGGCGTGGCGTCCTGGTCTTCCAGGTAAAGCACCAGCGGCAGCGAGTGGATGATCGCCGCCTGGCGCTGCTCGGCCAGGCGCAGCTCCTGCTCGGCGCGCAGGCGCTCGGCGTTCGCGCGCAGGTTGGCATCCAGCAGCTGTTGTTCCTGTTTCGCCTTGCGGCGCACCTCGCGAGTCATCATGTACAGGTCGACGAACACCGCCGCCTTGGAGCGCAGTACCACCGGTTCGACCGGCTTGAACACGTAGTCGACCGCGCCCATCGCGTAGCCGCGGATCAGGTGTTCGGTTTCCTTGTTGACCGCCGAGAGGAAGATGATCGGGATGCGCTTGGTCTGCTCGCGCGCCCGGATGATCTGCGCGGTCTCGTAGCCGTCCATGCCGGGCATGTAGACGTCCAGCAGGATCACCGCGAACTCGCCCTTGAGCAGTTGCCTGAGCGCATCCTCGCCGGAACGGGCGAGCACCACGTCGGCGATGTCCTCAAGCACGGTGCGGATGGCCAGCAGGTTGCGCTCGTCGTCGTCGACGATGAGGATGCGCGCCCGCTCGGACGTCTCGGCCGGATGGCTGCGCCGCAGCGGGGACGGGGATTGGCGGGAAACAGGTACGTTCATGGCGTCTTGGGCTCTGCGCTACAGCGCAATGGCAGGCGACCGCTCGCGCGAGCGGGCAAGCCACACGCGGAGCAGCGCCAGCAGCAGTTCGATGTCCACCGGCTTGGCGATGTAATCCGACGCACCCGCGTCCAGGCATTTCTGGCGGTCGCCCTTCATGGCCTTGGCGGTAACCGCGATCAGCGGTACTTCGGCGAGTGCCGGTTGCGCGCGGATCTGCTGCATCGTTTCGTAGCCGTCCATCTCCGGCATCATGATGTCGATCAGGGCGATGTCGATCCCGGGCGTCTGTTCCAGGATCGCGATGCCTTCGCGGCCGCCCTCGGCATGCATCACCTCCACGCCGTGGCTTTCCAGCACGCTGGTCAGCGAATAGATATTGCGGATGTCGTCGTCGACGATGAGGATGCGCGCCCCGCCCAGTTCCGGTACCGGTCCCATGCCGCTGGCGGCCTCCGGCGTGGGGCGCGGTGTGGGTGTCTGGCCGATGTGGGTCGCCAGGCGGTTGAAGATCTCGGCCAGCTGCCCGGAGGCGGCCGGCTTCTCGGTCACGCCGAAGGCACCCAGGCTCAATGCGGCGCCGAGCTTGTCGGCGCCGGAGATCACCTGGATCGGCATGTGCATGGTCTGCGGGTCGTGCTTGAGCAGGTCCAGCAGGACGAATCCATCGATGTCCGACAGGCCCAGGTCCAGCGTGATCGCGTGCGGCTGCAGCTTGCGCGCGAGCGTCAGCGTGCCAGCGCCGGCGGTGGAAACCACGCCCTTGAGGCCGGTCTCGCGGGCGATGTCGAGCAGGATCGAGGCGAAGGTCGGGTCGTCCTCTACGATGAGCACGAAGGGCGAGTCGCCCAGCGCGTCGCGGTCGTCGGTGACTTCCATCGGCGCGGGCAGGGCGCCCGGAACCATCGCGCCGCTGTTGTCGTAGCGGGCGGTGCTGCCGCCCACGGGCAGGGCGGCCGCGGTGACCGCTTCGAGCGGGACGAACAGCGTAAAGGTCGAGCCGACACCCGGCGTCGAGCGCACCTGCAGCTCGCCGCCGATCAGGCGCGCGATCTCGCGGCTGATCGAGAGGCCCAGACCGGTGCCGCCGTACTTGCGGCTGGTGGTGCCATCGGCCTGCTGGAACGCCTCGAAGATGAGCTTCTGCTTGTCCTTCGGGATGCCGATGCCGGTATCGGTAACGGCGATCTCGATGGCGCGCTCGGCGTAGCGCAGCACCGGATGGTTGGTGCTCCAGCCGCCGGACACCGGGCGCACGGCGAGCGTGACGCTGCCTTCGCCGGTGAACTTGAAGGCGTTGGAGAGCAGGTTGAGCACCACCTGCTGCAGGCGCTTCTCGTCGGTACGGATCGAGGCGGGCAGGCCCGGGTCGAACTCGACCTTGAACTCGAGGTTCTTGTCGCTGGCGAGCTGCCGGAAGGTGCGCTCCATATGCTGCTTGAGCCCGCTCATCGGCATGTCGCCGATCTCGATCGACACCGTGCCCGACTCGATCTTGGACAGGTCCAGGATGTCGTTGATCAGGCTCAAGAGGTCCGAGCCGGCCGAGTGGATGGTGCGGGCGAACTCGGTCTGCTTCTCGCTCAGGTTGCCCTGCGGGTTGTCCGCCAGCAGGCGCGAGAGGATCAGCAGCGAGTTGAGCGGCGTGCGCAGCTCGTGGCTCATGTTGGCCAGGAACTCGGACTTGTACTTGGAGGTGAGCGCCAGCTGTTCGGCCTTCTCCTCCACTGCGCGGCGGGCCATGTCGATCTCGAAGTTCTTGGCCTCCACCTGCTTCTTTTCGTTCTCCAGCAGCTGGGCCTTTTCCTGCAGCTCTTCGTTGGTGTTGTGCAGCTCTTCCTGCTTGGTGGTGAGCTCGGTCTGGCGCGCCTGCAGCTCGGTGGTGAGCAACTGCGACTGCTTGAGCAGGCCCTCGGTGCGCATCGTCGCGGCGATCGTGTTGAGCACGATGCCGACCGATTCCATCAGCTGGTCGAGAAAGTTCTGGTGGGTCTCGTTGAAGCGGTTGAACGAGGCCAGCTCGATCACCGCCTTGACGTCGTCCTCGAACAGCGCCGGCAGGATCGCCACGTTGGCCGGCGGCGCGTGGCCCAGTCCCGAGCCGATGCGGATGAAATTCTCGGGGATGTCGGTCATCAGCATCGCCCGCTTGTCGGCGGCGCACTGGCCAACCAGGCCCTCGCGCAGCTTGAAGGTGGGCTTCAACTGGTCGCGGCTCTCGGCGCCGTAGCTGGCGACCAGGTCGAGCACCGTTTCGTTGTCCTCGCGGCGGGCGACGTAGAACACGCCGTACTGGGCGTTCACCAGCGGCGCGAGCTCGGACATGATCAGGTTGGACACCGTCGCCAGGTCGCGCACGCCCTGCAGCATGCGCGAGAAGCGGGCGAGGTTGGTCTTCAGCCAGTCCTGCTCCGCATTCTTCAAGGTCTGGTCCTTGAGGTTGCGGATCATCTCGTTGATGTTGTCTTTCAGCGCGGCCATTTCGCCCGAAGCCGCCACCGCGATCGAGCGCGAGAGGTCGCCCTTGGTCACCGCGGTCGCCACGTCGGCGATCGAGCGCACCTGGTTGGTGAGATTGGCGGCGAGCTGGTTGACGTTGTCGGTGAGGTCGCGCCACAGGCCGGCGGCGCCGGGCACGCGCGCCTGACCACCGAGCTTGCCCTCGATGCCCACCTCGCGCGCCATGTTGGTCACCTGGTCGGCGAAGGTGGCGAGCGTCTCGATCATGCCGTTGATGGTGTCGGCCAGCGCGGCGATCTCGCCCTTGGCGTCCACCGACAGCTTGCGCTTGAGGTTGCCCTGCGCCACCGCGGTCACCACGTCGGCGATGCCTCGCACCTGGTTGGTCAGGTTGGTGGCCATCAGGTTGACGTTGTCGGTGAGGTCCTTCCAGGTGCCGCCGACGCCAGGCACCTGCGCCTGGCCGCCGAGCTTGCCCTCGGTACCCACCTCGCGCGCCACGCGGGTCACTTCCGAAGCGAAGGAGTTGAGCTGGTCGACCATCACGTTGATGGTGTCCTTGAGCGCGAGAATCTCGCCCTTGACGTCCACCGTGATCTTCTTCGACAGGTCGCCGCGCGCCACGGCGGTGGTCACGTCGGCAATGTTTCGCACCTGGCCGGTGAGGTTCTCGGCCATCAGGTTGACGTTGTCGGTGAGGTCCTTCCAGGTGCCGGCCACGCCACGCACCTGCGCCTGTCCGCCGAGCTTGCCCTCGGTACCCACCTCGCGCGCCACGCGGGTCACTTCCGAGGCGAACGAGTTCAACTGGTCCACCATCGTGTTGATGGTGTTCTTGAGCTCCAGGATCTCGCCCTTGACGTCCACCGTGATTTTCTTGGACAGGTCGCCCAGCGCCACGGCGGTGGTCACCTCGGCGATGTTTCGCACCTGGCCGGTCAGGTTGGCCGCCATCGCGTTCACGTTGTCGGTGAGGTCCTTCCAGGTACCGCCCACGCCGGGCACCTGCGCCTGGCCGCCGAGCTTGCCCTCGGTACCGACCTCGCGCGCCACGCGCGTCACTTCCGAGGCGAAGGAGTTGAGCTGGTCCACCATGGTGTTGATGGTGTTCTTCAGCTCCAGGATCTCGCCCTTCACCTCCACCGTGATCTTCTTGGAAAGATCGCCGCGCGCCACGGCGGTGGTCACCTCGGCGATGTTTCGCACCTGGCCGGTCAGGTTGCCGGCCATCAGGTTCACGTTGTCGGTGAGGTCCTTCCAGGTACCGGCCACGCCCGGCACCTGCGCCTGGCCGCCCAGCTTGCCTTCCGAACCCACCTCGCGGGCCACGCGGGTCACTTCCGAGGCGAAGGAGTTGAGCTGATCCACCATCACGTTGATGGTGTCCTTCAGGGTGAGGATCTCGCCCTTGACGTCCACGGTGATCTTCTTGGAAAGGTCACCGCGCGCCACCGCGACTGTCACCTCGGCGATGTTTCGCACCTGGCCGGTGAGGTTGTCGGCCATCAGGTTCACGTTGTCGGTGAGGTCGGCCCAGGTGCCGGCGACGCCGGGCACGGTGGCCTGACCACCGAGCTTGCCTTCGGTGCCCACTTCGCGCGCCACGCGCGTCACTTCCGAAGCGAATGCGTTGAGCTGGTCTACCATCACGTTGATGGTGTTCTTGAGCTCCAGGATCTCGCCCTTGACCTCCACCGTGATCTTCTTGGAAAGATCGCCGCGCGCCACGGCCGTGGTCACTTCGGCGATGTTTCGCACCTGGCCGGTCAGGTTGTCACCCATCAGGTTCACGTTGTCGGTGAGGTCCTTCCAGGTGCCGGCGACGCCCGGCACCTGCGCCTGGCCGCCGAGCTTGCCCTCGGTACCCACTTCGCGTGCCACGCGGGTCACCTCGGAGGCGAACGAGTTCAACTGGTCCACCATCACGTTGATGGTGTTCTTGAGCTCGAGGATCTCGCCCTTGACCTCCACCGTGATCTTCTTCGAAAGGTCGCCCGAGGCCACGGCGGTGGTCACCTCGGCGATGTTCCGCACCTGGCCGGTGAGGTTGTCAGCCATCAGGTTCACGTTGTCGGTGAGGTCCTTCCAGGTGCCGGCGACGCCAGGCACCTGCGCCTGGCCGCCCAGCTTGCCCTCGGTACCCACTTCGCGCGCCACGCGCGTCACTTCCGAAGCGAAGGAGTTGAGCTGGTCCACCATCGTATTGATGGTGTTCTTGAGCTCCAGGATCTCGCCCTTCACCTCCACCGTAATCTTCTTGGAGAGGTCGCCGGAAGCCACCGCCGTGGTCACCTCGGCGATGTTTCGCACCTGGCCGGTCAGGTTGGTGGCCATCGCGTTGACGTTGTCGGTCAGGTCTTTCCAGGTGCCGGCCACGCCCTTCACGGTCGCCTGGCCGCCGAGCTTGCCTTCGGTACCCACTTCGCGCGCCACGCGGGTCACCTCGGAGGCGAACGAGGCGAGCTGCGCCACCATCGTGTTCACCACCTTGCCGATGCGCAGGAATTCGCCGCGCAGCGGGCGGCCGTCGATCTCGACGGTCATCGTCTGGGAGAGGTCGCCCTTGGCCACCGCGCCGATCACGCGCGCCACCTCGGCGGTGGGCTGCACCATGTCCTCGATCAGGTCATTGACCGAGCGGATCGCGCTTTCCCAACCGCCGGTAGCGGCCTTGACCCGGCCGCGCTGGTTGATGCGGCCTTCCTTGCCGACCACGATCGACAGGCGCTCCAGTTCATCGGTGAGCTGCCGGTTGAAGCCGACCACTTCATTGAACAGGCGAGCGACCTCGGGGTCGGCCCCGGGCCCGCTTTCGGGCAGGCGTACGCTGAAGTCACCGCTGCGCAGGCTGCGCAGGGCGGCGATGAGCTGGGCGCGGTCCAGCGATTCCTGGCGAATTTCGGCGCTCACATGAGTCTCCTGTGGTGACAGCTCGTCCTGTCCAGGGTCGAGTCATGGATACGTGGCTGCCATCCGGCCATCGAGGGGCAAGCCGTTGAGAGTGCGCTTCCCACACTGAACCCATGCTTCAACCGGTCGACACAACGGGCAGGCGCAACCGACGCGGGGCGTGCTCATGACACGGCCCGCGCCGCGGAATTCCGGCTGATGCCTCCCGCCGGCGCCCCTCCCGGCGCCGCCGCACCATAGCATGGTGCCGGGTTGGCTTCGCGAGGAAGAGTCCATAGAATGCGGGCGGCTATCTACAGCAGGTCGCTCCGGTTCGGGATCGGCTTTTGGGGGTTTAGAGGGGGCCCACGTGATCCGCCAGACAAGGGGGCGAACTTCGGAATGCCATTGGAGAAGGATGTAGCCGGTTTCCTGCGGTCGACATTCCGGTCCATCTGGTCGATGGAACTGCTGTTCCTGCTGCTGCGCGATCCCGCGCGCTGCTGGTCCTCCCCGGAACTGGTCGATGCGCTGCGAGCCAGCGAACTGGTCGTGAGCCAGGCAGTGGAATCGCTCCACGCCGCGGGCCTGATCGTGCGCGAGAGCGACGATCTGGTTCGTTACGGCCCAGCCTCCGAAGACCTCCACGAGCTCGTCGAAGCCTCCCAGGCCCTTTACGTGCGTTCGCCCGACGCCGTGCTGCGGCTGATCATGCGGTCACGATCCGACAACCTTGTCGCCTTCGCCGACGCCTTCCGATTCCGTAAGGACTAGCGCGTGTCCCAATACTTCGCACCGGCGGTTTACCTGTTGTGCTTCCTGGCCAGCACGGTCTGTGCGTTGATGCTCGGCCGAAGTTTCCACCGGACCCGCGCGGGGCTGCTGTTCTGGAGCGCGCTGTGTTTCCTGTTGCTGGCGTTGCAGAACCTGTTGCTGGTGCTGGACCTGATCGTCTTTCCGGGCTCCGTCGACCTGGCAGTGCCGCGCTCCTTGTTGTCGCTGGCGGCGGTTGCGACATTGCTGTTCGGCTTCATCTGGAACGGAGAAGGGGAATGACGCTTCTGATCTATTTCCTTTCCGGGGCGGTCACGTTCGGTTTCGCCATCGTCGGCCTGTTTTTCCTGCGGTTCTGGCGGCGCACCGGCGACAAGCTGTTCCTCGCATTCTCGCTGGCGTTCGGATTGCTCGGCGTGGCGCAGGTCCTGATCGCGGTGACCAACGTCTACGTCGAGAATCGCAGCTTCGCCTACCTGATCCGCCTGGCGGCTTTCGCGATCATTATCGTGGCGATCGGGCGCAAGAACCGGAAGGTCCTGTAGGGCGGGCTTCAGCCCACGGCTTTTCTCGGGCACGACAGGATGGGCCCAAACCCACCCCCGCCCGGCTACAGATCCAGCGGCTGCAGCATGCGGGCCCGCTCGGCACGCTCCCACATCTCGTCGAACTGCTGGCGCAACGGCACATAGCCGGGGCGGTCGATTCGTGCCGCACGGCCCTGCGAACGTTCGGCGTCGGGCTGGAACAGGTAGCCGCCGCCGTCGGTGAGCAGGCAGGCGGAAGGGTTGCCCAGGTCAAGCTCGTCGACCGGCATGCGCACCTGGATCACGCTGGGCAACCGTTGCATCAGCAGGATCAACCGGTGGCCATCGCGCAACGCCATGCCCGGATCGCCGAGCAACAGGCGGATCTGCGCGCCACGGCCGGAGGTGGCGATGCGGCGAAGCTCGGCCATGTCTTCCTGGCTGGCGTAGAGCGAGTCATCCAGTCGCGGTACCCGGATGTCCACCTGGCGACGTGCCGACGCCAGCAGTGCGAGCCGCGCGGACGCGAGTTCGGCCGCGTCGCCGGCGGGCAGTGCCTCGATCGCGGCGGGATCGTCCGTCACCGGCGGCCCTTGTGGGGAACGAGGTGGCCGTCGTTTACCAGCGCCAGCAACACGGCAAGGGCGTCGTCGCCGGGCATGTCCTCGAAGGAAAGCGACCGCTCGGCGCACAGGCGCCGGGCCAGTTCGGCGGGGGCGGCATACGCCTGGCCGTTGGCGAACAGCACGGCCGCGCGCCGGCTGCGGCTCCAGGCCAGCCGGGACCAGGGGTGGCGCAGCAGTGCCGCGCCGCCCTCGAGGCGCTTGCGCAACGCGGCCAGGGTCGTCGACTTGGCCGGCAGCGCGGGCGTTTGCGCGTTGCGGTAGCGAGTGATGAAGCGGCCGAACCAGTCGCGCAGGCTTTCTTCGTCCAGCGCACCGGCGAAGGGCAGGGTGCTGCGCAAGCGCTCGAGGGCGGCGGTGTCGATCTCGCCGGCGGAACGCGCGGGCGCGAGGTCGGCGTCGGTATAGCGTTGTGAATCGTCCAACCGCTCGGCGAGATAGTCGGCCAGGTCGCCGGTGAGTTCCGCCTGCGACGGCGCGCGCATGCCGATCGAGAAGGTCATGCATGGGCCGCCGAAGGCGACGCCATCGTGCGGCACGCCCGGCGGCAGGTAGAGCATGTCGCCCGGTTCGAGCAGCCATTCGTGGGTGGGCTCGAAATGCACCAGTTGCTTGAGTTCGATGTCGGGGCGGAAGTCCTTCGGAGCGCCGGGGTCGGTGCTGATCGCCCAATGGCGCTGCCCCAGGCCCTGGACCAGGAACACGTCGTACTGGTCCACGTGCGCGCCGACGCCACCACCCGGCTCGGCGTAGGAGACCATCACGTCGTCGATGCGCCAGCTCGGCAGGAAGCGGAAATGCTCCAGCAGCTGCGCCACGTCGGCATCCCACTTGTCCACGTCCTGGACCAGCAGGGTCCAGTTGCCGTCGGGGGTGCGGGAGAAGTCGGCCTCGTCCAGCGGGCCGGTCTTCACCGACCAGCGCTCGCGCGCCTCATCGTGGATGATCAACCGCGACAGGGCGCCTTCTTCGCAGGCCAGGCCGCCCAGGTCATCCGGCTGCAGCGGCGGCTGGAAGTCGGGGAAGGCGTTGCGGATAAGCAGCGGGCGCTTCTGCCAGTAGTCGCGCAGGAATTGCGCGGGCGACATGCCCAGTGGCTGCTTCGTCGAGCCGCGGACTTCGATGGGATGATCGTTCATCGCGACATTGTAAGAGCGCGAAGGTCCAGTAGGAGCGCACCGTGCGCGACCGGGTGCATGGCGGCCGCGCACAGGGCTCGCTCCTGCAAGGTGCCGGCCTAGCCGAAGGCCTTGACCACGTTATTGACGCCCAGGCCCAACACCGCGATCGCCGCCAGCACCGTAGCCACTCGTGCCGGCATGCGCCGCGCGAAGATCGCGCCCACCGGCGCGGCCACGACGCCGCCGGCGATCAGGCCCAACACGGCCGTACCATGGCTGAGGCCGATCATCAGCAGGAAGCTCACGCTGGCGGCGATGCTCACCACGCACTTGGCCAGATGCACCGTGCCGATCACCATCCGCGGCGTGGCGCCGCGCGCGACCAGCGTGGTGACGGTAAGCGCGCTCCAGCCGCCGCCGGCGATCGCGTCGGCAAAGCCCGCGCCCAGGCCGAGTACGGGAGTGCCGCGGGGCACATCCGGGCCAGGCGGCCGGCCCAGCGCGCCGCGCATCAGCAGAAACACGCCCATGCCGAGCAGGTAGGGCGTCAACGCCAGCCGCATCCAGTCGGCCGGCACGTGCACCACCACCGCGGCGCCGATGACCGCGCCGATCACGCCCGGGATCGCCAGCACCCAGAACAATCGCCAGCGCACGTTGCCGGCGAGCCAGTGGCTCAGGCCCGAGGCGCCGCAGGTGAAAGCCTCGGCCTGGTGCACGCTCGCGGTCGCGGTGACCGGCGGCACGCCCAGACCCAGCAGCATCGCCGCAGAGGCCACGCCATAGGCCATGCCCAGCGCGCCGTCGACCAGCTGGGCCAGTGCGCCGACGGCGGCGAAAGTGAGGAATTCGGCGGGAATCGTCATCGATACGCCCGGGCGAAGGGGTGGCGAGAGTATCGAAGGCGCCGCCCATGCGCGGAAATAAGGGGCTGGTATATCCACATGCCGAGCTGTCCTTTCCCTGGCGCGACCACCGCGCCCTAGATTGTCCGGGCCCCACATTTGGACGTCCAAAAGGACAAGACAACGTGAACGCCCTGGTTGCTCCGGAGCACTTGCCCGCCATTCTTACCCCGGAAAAGACGGCCTTGCTCGCCCGGTTGGCCGAAGGCCTGGCGCCGGAAGAGCTCTACTGGGTAGCCGCCTGGAGCGCCTCCCGGGCGGGTCAGGCTCAGCGTGGCGCCAGCCCGGCCGATGCGCACGCCGGTACCGCGACGGCGCCGCGGTTGACGATTCTCTACGGCAGCCAGACCGGCAACGCCAAGCGCCTGGCCGAACAACTGGCGGCGCGCAGCGAATCGGCCGGCATGCCGGTGCGGCTGCTGCGCGCGGATGCCTACCCGCAGCGCGATCTGGCGAAGGAATCCCACCTGCTGATCGTGATCAGCACCCAGGGCGAGGGCGAGCCGCCGGACGACGCCCGCGGCTTCGTCGAGTTCCTTGCCGGCAAGCGCGCCCCCCGGTTGCCGGGCCTGCACTACGCCGTGCTGGGCCTGGGCGATTCGAGCTATCCCCAGTTCTGCGCGATCGGGCGCCAGCTCGACGCACGCCTGGCCGAACTCGGCGCCGACCGGTTGGCGCCACTGGGCGAGGCGGACGTCGACATCGACCAGGTTGCCGTGCCGTGGTCGTCCAAGGCGCTGGAACAGGCCCGCGAGGCGCTGGGCACGCCTGCGTCCGCCGCGCGAAGTGCCACCGTACATGCGTTGCCCACGCGCAACACGCATTCGCGCGAGCAGCCCTTTGCCGCCACCGTGCTGGCCAACCAGCGCATCGTGTCGCGCGACAGCGAACGCGCTGTACACCACCTGGAGCTCTCGCTGGAAGGCTCCGGCCTGCGCTACGCGCCCGGCGACGCGATCGGCATCTGGCCGACCAACCCGCCCGCGCTGGTCGAACAGTGGCTGCAGGCCTTGCGCCTCGACGACGCGCAGGAGGTCACCCACGGGGGCCGCACGCTGCCACTCGCGCAATGGCTGGGCCGCGAGCGCGAAATGACCCGGCTCACCCGCACCTTCGTTGCCGCGCACGCGGCCGCCAGTGGACATGCCGACCTGATGCGCGTGCTGCGCAAGGAGAACGCGGCGTCCTTCGCCGAGCTTCTGGCCAGCCACCAGCCGATCGACCTGCTGCGCCGCTACCGCGCGGCATGGCGCGCGGAAGATCTCGTCGCCGCCCTGCGTCCGCTCACGCCGCGCCTGTATTCGATCGCATCAAGCGCGCGGGCAGTGGGCGAGGAAGAAGTGCACCTCACGGTTGCGCGGGTCGAGTACGACGCCTACGGCGCACCGCATTGGGGCGCGGCATCGGCCTTTCTCTCGTCGGCGCAAGAGGACGCCACCGTGCCCGTGTTCATCGAGGCCAACGACCGCTTCCGGCTGCCCGCGGACGACAGCCGCGACATCATCATGATCGGCCCGGGTACCGGCGTGGCGCCGTTCCGCGCGTTCGTGCAGGACCGCCGCGAAACCGGTGCGCGCGGCCGCAACTGGCTGGTCTTCGGCAACCGTCATTTCACCCGCGACTTCCTCTATCAGGTCGAATGGCAGGAGGCGCTGAAGGCCGGCGCGCTGCACCGCCTCGACCTGGCGTTCTCACGCGATGGCGCTGAAAAGACCTACGTGCAGGACCGCCTGCGCGAGCAGGGCAGGGAGCTTTACGCCTGGCTCGAAGGCGGCGCCCACCTGTACGTGTGCGGCGATGCAAACCACATGGCGAAGGACGTGCACGCGACTCTCATCGACATCGCCGTCGCGCATGGCGGCCATTCCCCCGACGCGGCCCGCGAGTGGCTCGCCGACCTCCTCACCCAGGGGCGCTACGCCCGCGACGTGTACTGACCATGCCAGCGCTCTCCGAACTCGAACACCTCAAGGACAACAGCCGCCAGTTGCGCGGCTCCATCGCCGACGGCCTGGCCGATCCGGTCACCGGTGCGATCGCCGAGGCCGACACCAAGCTGCTCAAGTTCCACGGCAGCTACCAGCAGGACGACCGCGACCTGCGCGACGAGCGCCGCCGCCAGAAACTGGAGCCGCTCTACAGCTTCATGCTGCGCGCACGCCTGCCCGGCGGCGTGGTCACGCCGGCGCAATGGCTGGTATTCGACCGGCTCGCCCGCGACTGCGCGAGCAGCGGCCTGCGCATCACCACGCGCCAGACCTTCCAGTGGCACGGCATCCTCAAGCACGACCTCAAACCCACCATCGCGGCGATCAACCACGCCATGGCGAGCACGATCGCGGCTTGCGGCGACGTACTGCGCAACGTGGTGAGCACGCCGCTGCCGGTGCAATCCGCGGCACATGCCGAGGCCTATGCGTGGGCCGCTAAACTTTCCGAAGAACTGGCGCCGAAAACCACCGCCTACCACGAGCTCTGGCTCGACGGGGAAAAGCTGGTTGGCGAACCGGAGCCCGAGCCGCTCTACGGCCGCACCTACCTGCCGCGCAAGTTCAAGATCGGCCTGGCGATCCCGCCGCTCAACGACATCGACGTGTTCGCGCAGGACCTCGGTCTGATTGCGATCGCCGAGGACGGCCGGCTTGCCGGCTTCAACCTGGCGGTCGGCGGCGGCATGGGCGCCACCCATGGCGATCCGACGACCTACCCGCGGCTGGCCGAGGTGATCGGGTTCGTCACGCCGGAGCAGTTGCGCGATGCCGCCGAGCAGATCATCGCCATCCAGCGCGACTGGGGCGATCGTGGCGAGCGCAGGCATGCCCGACTCAAGTACACGCTGGATCGCCGCGGCACCGACGCGTTCAAGACGGAACTCGAGCAGCGCCTGGGCTTCGCCCTGCAGCCCGCGCGCCCGTACCGCTTCGAGCACAACGGCGATCGCTACGGCTGGCAGCAGGGCCAGGACGGGCGCTGGCACCTGACGTTGCACATCGAATCGGGTCGGCTGGTCGATCGTGATGAACACCGCCTGCTCACTGGCATGCGCGAGTTGGCGAACGTACACACCGGCGATTTCCGCCTGACCTGTAACCAGAACGTGATCGTCGCCAACGTCGACGCGACCGACCGCGAGCGCATCGACGCGATCGTCGCCGCGCATGGCCTGGACGACTACCGCCAGCAGAGCGCGATCCGCCGCCACGCCATCGCCTGCGTGGCGCTGCCGACCTGCGGCCTGGCGATGGCCGAAAGCGAGCGTTACCTGCCCACGATCCTCGACAAGCTGGAAGCGCAACTGGGCCGCCACGGCCTGCTCGATGCGCCGATCCTGCTGCGCCTGTCCGGCTGCCCGAACGGCTGCTCGCGGCCGTACCTCGGCGAAATCGCGCTGGTCGGTCGCGCGCCCGGCCGCTACGACCTGCGCCTGGGCGCGGATTTCGCGGGCCAGCGGTTGAATCGTCCCTATCGCGAGAACGTCGACGAGGCGGCGATCCTCGACGCGCTCGATGCGTTGTTCGCGCGCTATGCGGCCGAGCGGGTGCAGGACGAGGGTTTCGGTGATTTCCTGCTGCGCAGCGGCGTGCTGGCACCCCCGCGTCGCATTCCCGCCGAGGTGGTCGCATGAGTGCGGCGTTGCTGCGGGAGGCCATCGGCGAACCGCAGGCGCTGGCCGACATCAACGCCCACCTGGCAGGGCTCGATGCCGAGGCACGCGTCGCCTGGGCGCTGGAACACGTACCGGGCGAGCACGTGCTTTCGTCCAGTTTCGGCGCGCAGGCCGCCGTGTCGCTGCACCTGGTCACGCGCCAGCGGCCTTGGCTCCCGGTGGTGCTGATCGACACGGGCTACCTGTTTCCCGAAACCTACCGCTTCGTCGACGAGCTCACCGACCGCCTCAGGCTCAACCTCAAGGTCTACCGGGCCGCGATCAGCCCGGGCTGGATGGAAGCCCGCCATGGCCGCCTGTGGGAGCAGGGCGTCGCGGGCATCGACCGCTACAACCAGATGCGCAAGGTCGAGCCCATGCAACGCGCGCTGGCCGAACTGGGCGCCGCCGGCTGGTTCGCGGGGCTGCGTCGCAGCCAGGCCAGCACCCGCGCCGGCGTGGAGTTCGCCGAACACCGCAACGGCCGCTGGAAATTCCACCCGCTGGCCGACTGGACCGATCGCGACGTCGGCCTTTACCTCAAGCGTCACGGCCTGCCGTATCACCCGCTGTGGGAGCAGGGCTACACCTCGATCGGCGACGTGCATACCAGCCACCGCTGGGAGCCAGGCATGGATCCGCAGGACACCCGCTTCTTCGGTCTCACGCGTGAATGCGGCCTGCACAACATCCTCTGAGCCTTGGACTAGCCTAGTCGCCCAGCGACTGGAGGAGGGCCACATGAACGTGACTGCGCTCGCTGCCGACACGGCTGCCACCGACCGCTTGATCGCCCCGCACGGCGGCGTACTCAAGGACCTTTACCTGCCCCCGGCGGAGGCCGAGGCGCTTGGCGCACGCGTCGACGACCTGCCATCGCTGCAGCTCAACACGCGCCAGCTGTGCGACCTGGAGCTGCTGCTCTCGGGCGCGTTTTCGCCGCTGGAGGGTTTCCTTGGCCGCAGCGACTACAACGGTGTGGTCGAGAACATGCGCCTTTCCGACGGCACGCTGTGGCCGATGCCGATCACGCTGGACGTGGACGAGGCGTTCTCGGCCCACCTCTCGCAGGGCAGCGAAGTGGTGCTGCGTGATGGCGAGGGCGTGGCGCTGGCGGTGCTCGACGTGGAAGACATCTACTGGCCCGACCGCCTGCACGAAGCGCTGCGCGTGTTCGGCACCAGCGACCGCACGCATCCGGGCGTGGCCGAACTGCTCGACCGCACCGGCCCGGTCTACCTGGGCGGTCGCGTGCGGGGCCTGCAACGGCCCGCGCACCCGGACTTCGCCGAGCTGCGCGACACACCGCGCGAACTGCGGGCGTGGTTCGAAGCCAACGGCTGGCGCCGTATCGTCGCCTTCCAGACGCGCAACCCGATGCACCGCGCACACCGCGAACTGACCCTGCGCGCGGCCGAGCAGGTGGGTGCGAGACTGCTGATCCAGCCCTCGGTCGGGCGCACCAAGCCTGACGATGTCGACTACTCCACCCGGGTGCGCTGCTACCGCGCATTGCTCTCGCACTATCCGGAGGGGCAGGCGAAGTTGTCGCTGCTGCCACTGGCCATGCGCATGGGCGGTCCGCGCGAGGCGATGTGGCACGCGCTCATCCGCAAAAATTACGGCGCCAGTCACTTCATCGTCGGGCGCGACCACGCGGGGCCAGGCAAGGACGCCAGCGGCAAGCCGTTCTATGGCCCGTACGATGCCCAGCAACTGCTGGAGCAGCACCAGGAAGAACTTGGCATCCGGATCGTGCCGTTTCCGGCCATGGTGTACGCGGTCAACCGCGACACCTATATCCCGGCGACCGAGGTCGAGCCGAGCGACGAGGTGCGCGACATCTCCGGAACCGAACTGCGCCGGCGCCTGCGCGAAGGCAGCGAGATCCCCGACTGGTTCTCGTTCCCCGACGTGGTGAAGATCCTGCGCGAGCGGCATCCGTCCAACGTGCCGTAGACAGGCACCTCTCCCTGGAAAGGAGAGGGGCAGGAGCTTGTCCCGCCTCGCGCCGTAAACCGGGCTCCCTCTCCCCGGAGGGGAGAGGGAGCAGGAGGTTGTCCTGCGGGGCGGCGGCTCAGGCGGTATGCGGAACTGCGGCTTGCGCGTGCGGCATCCGCCGCGCCGTAAACCGGGCTCACTCTCCCCTCCGGGGAGAGGGCTGGGGTGGGGGGCCGGGGCTCGCGGGAAGCCATCCGCGTGCAGTCCCTGATCGTCCGAGAGCAAAAAGCCCCAGCCCCGCGTCGTTCCACATCTTCGCGAGCCCCGCCCCTCACCCCAACCCTCTCCCCGGAGGGGAGAGGGAGCAGGAGGTTGTCTGCGGGGCGGCGGCTCAGGCGGTATGCGGAACTGCGGCTTGCGCGTGCGGCATCCGCCGCGCCGTAAACCGGGCTCACACTCCCCTCCGGGGAGAGGGCTGGGGTGGGGGGCCGGGGCTCGCGGGAAGCCATCC
>NZ_JBHZGL010000008.1:0-173402 GCF_051900415.1 Frateuria sp. GZRR35 | reverse complement strand
GGGGGGGGGGGGCCGGCCCCCCCCCCCCGAGGCTTGCGGGGAGGGCGGCCCGAAGCCAAGCGCCCGGCAAAAAGCCACGCAGGAACTGGGCGTTCCGGGCGAGCCCCGGCCCCTCACCCCAACCCTCTCCCCGGAGGGGAGAGGGAGCCTGATCATGGCGAATATGAAGGCACGCGCTCATGCGTCATCCTCCAGCGCCGGGTGCGGGTTGCGGATGGCGGCGAGATACGTCGTGCGCGGACGGGTGTTGAGTTCCTCCAGCAAGGTGTAGTGGCGCGGCGAGGCCTTCTGGCGGCTGACCGCGCTGGCCGGGTCCTGCTGGTCGCCGAAGACGATCGCCTGGGTCGGGCATACCGCCTGGCAGGCGGTCAGCACCTCGCCGTCGGCGATGCGCCGGCCTTCGCGGTCGGCGGCGATGTGCGCGGTCTCGATGCGCTGGATGCAGTAGGTGCATTTCTCCATGACGCCGCGGTTGCGCACGGACACGTCCGGGTTGCGCTGCGCCTTGAGCGTTTCGGTATGCAGGTCGCTGTACTGCAGGAAGTTGAAGCGGCGCACCTTGTAAGGGCAGTTGTTGGAGCAGAAGCGCGTGCCCACGCAGCGGTTGTAGACCTGCACGTTGAGCCCCTCGGCATCGTGCACGGTGGCGCCCACTGGGCAGACCACCTCGCAGGGCGCGTGCTCGCAGTGCATGCACGGCACCGGCTGGTGGTGGATGCGCGGGGCGCGTGCGTCGCCCTCGTAGTAGCGGTCGATGCGGATCCAGTGCATCTCGCGGCCGCGCTCGACTTCCTCGACACCAACGACGGGGATGTTGTTCTCCGCCTGACAGGCGATGGTGCAGGCGCCGCAGCCGATGCAGGCGTTGAGATCCACGCTCATGCCCCAGGCGTATTCGCCGTGCAGGCGGTCGGGGTAGAGGCTCGGCGGCGGCTGCGCGTGCTCCTGCGCAAAGGTGGGATCGGCGCGGAAGGCCTCGAGGGTGCTGGCCCGCACCGGCTCGCGGCCCTCCATGGTGTGGTGGCGCTGGGTAGTGGCCAGCGCATGGTGCGCGCCGGTGCGGTTGACGCGCAGGCCGTCGCTGCGCCAGGGCGCGTCCATGCTGCGCAGCGCGTAGGCGTCGAAGCCCAGGTGTCCGCCCACGCGCCCTGCATGGCGACGACCGTAGCCGAGGCAGACGGTGACGCTGCGCGCGGCCTGCCCCGGCATCACCCACACCGGCGCCTGGGTGTGGCGGCCGTCGATGCGCAGCTCCAGTGCGTCGCCGTTCTTCAGGTCGTGGGCGAGCGCGAGCTCGGGGCTGACCAGCGCCACGTTGCTCCAGGTCAGCGTGGTCAGCGGCTTGGGGCACTCCTGCAGCCAGCCGTTGTTGGCGTAGCGGCCGTCCCATACGGTCGGATCGGGGGCGATGAGCAGTTCCAGGCCGGGTGCGTCTTCCGGCGCGGTCGCCTGCGCGAGGAAACCGCGGTCCACGCGCGGTTGTTGCGCCGGCGGTGCGCTGTGCGGGATCACGCCGCTCTGCAGAATCGCGCGCCAGGCTGCCTCGTCGGCCTGCCAGGTGCCCTGCACGCGCGCACGCGGGCTTTGCAGGTCACCCAGGAACAGCGCCAGCAGTTCATGCGCGCTGCGGCTGTCGTACAGCGGCGCGATCACCGGCTGCACCGCGCTGGCGGTGCCGTCGGCCGCGCGCAGGTCCGACCAGGCTTCCAGCGCGTGCGTGCGTGGCAGGTGCCACTGGCATGCGCGTGCGGTCTCGTCGCGGTAAAGCCCGAGGTGGATCCGGTGGGGCACTTTCGCCAGGTGCGCGGCGAACTGCGCGTCGACCGGCGTGGCGTACACGGGATTGCCGTCGATGATCAGCAGCGTGTCGACCTGGCCGCCGGCCATCGCCGCGGTGAGTTCGTGCAGGCCCTGCGCCGAGGACTCCCACGGCTCGGGCGGCGCGTAGTACTCGACCGTGTGGCCGGCGTTGCCCAGCGCCTCGTTGAGCAGGTGCGCGAGCGCATGCACCCATGGCGGCTGCGTGCGTCCGGCGAGCACCAGCGAGCTGCCGTGCTGCGCGTCCAGGTCCTGCGCCAGTGCACGCAGGCGGCGGGTCGACAGGCCGCTGGACTGGGTCGCATGCACGCCGGGGACGCCGAGCAGTTCGCCCAGCTCCAGCGCCGCCATGCCGATGTGCGCCGAACCCAGCGCCCAGCGGTGGTCGGCCTTGGCGCCGGTAAGCGAGGGCGAGGCTTCGATCACGTACAGACGGCTGAATGCCTCGGCCTGTGGGTCGCGCCCGCCGATGAAGTCGCGGCCGTGACGCAGCGTGCCCGGCATGGCGCCGAGGAAGTCGGCCTCGAGCGCGAGAATCGTTTGCGCGCGGTCGAAGTGGTAACGCGTGCGCAGCGGCTCGCCGAACGCCAGCCGGGCGCCGGCCAGCGCGTTGTCCTCGTCGACCGCTTCGTAGGCGTGCCAGCGGGACCCGGGAAAGCGCTTGAGCCACGCCTCGCGCTGGGCCGCCAGCGTGGGCGAGTCGAGCCGGCCGCTGAGGACGTGCAGGCCGCGACCGTCACGGGCGAAGCGCGCCGCGAGCGTGCGTACCTCGTCGCCGAACGCGTCCCAGCTCGACGCTACGCCCTCGTGCACCGGCGCCTGCGAGCGGTCGGGATCCCACAGCTCCAGCACCGCGGCCTGCATCGCCGGGGTGGTGGCGCCCAGGCTCGTCGGGTGCGCGGGATTGCCTTCGATCTTGGTCGGCCGGCCCTGGTGGGTTTCCACCAGCACGCCGGCCACGTCGCCCGCGCAGGCCAGCGTGCTGGCATAGAAGCGCGGCAACGCCGGCGGCAACTGGTCGGGGCGGCGCACCCACGGCACGATCTCTTCCTGCGGCGGGCGGCTGCAGGCGCCCAGCCCGGCCAGCGCGAGCGAGGCGCCGAGCAGCTTGAGGAAGCCGCGGCGGCCCAGTTGCGGTTCGAGCTGGGAGAGCTGCGGGAAAGCTTCGCTCAGGCGGGCGCGCCAGGCCGGTTGCTCGACCAGCTCCTCCAGCGCGCGCCAGTAGTGCGGGCCGCGGGCGTCGGCCAGGCGGGTGCGCAGGGCATCGAAGGCTGCAGGATGGTTCACGCCTGCGCTCCCATCGCGCCATGTCCCTGTAGGAGCCCGCTGGCGGGCGATGCTCTCAAAGGCATCGCCCGCCAGCGGGCTCCTACAGGGGCGCGGGGCTTCTGGCGGCTCATCGGTGGCATACCGAGCAGTCCGTCAGGCGGCGGGTGTCGATGTGGTAGCGCTTGATCAGCGCCAGGCCGAGTTTTTCCTGGTCGTCGGCCTGCCAGCCCATGGCGAATTCCTGCTCGCGCGGGCGCAGGTATTTCTGTGGCGCGCGATGGCAGTCAAGGCACCATTCCATCGACAGCGACTTCGTGCGCATGGTCAGTGGCATGCGGTCGACGCGGCCGTGGCAGCTTTCGCAGCCGACGCCCTTGGCGACGTGGATCGAATGGTTGAAGTAGACGAAGTCGGGCAACTGGTGAACCCGCTGCCAGTGCAGCGCCACGCCGCGCTGCCAGCTTTCGACCACGGGCTTCAACACGGCCTGGTCGGTGTAGAGCTGCGAGTGGCAGGTCATGCAGGTGGAGATTGGCGGCATCCCGGCGAAGGCCGAGGTTTCCACCGTGTCGTGGCAGTAGCGGCAGTCGATGCCGTCGTCACCGACGTGATGCTTGTGGCTGAAGGGGACGGGTTGTTCCACGGCCTCGCCGATGCGGTGCGGTTCGTTGGTCAGGCCGCGCCAGGCCAGCACCGCGGCGCTCGCGAGCACCAGCACGGCCAGCACGGCGAGCTTGACGAACAGGCCGAAGCGCGGATGGAAGATCTGGGTCATCGCCCTCTCGTGTGGGTCCTTTCAGGCGAGCGTTCGACAGCAACCATCGCAGGGGTGGCGTGAAGCCCGGTTTTATTTAGTAGTGCGGCGCGAAGCGCCACCTTCGCCTCCTCTCCCCTCCGGGGAGAGGATTGAGCTGAGGGGTCGCTCTTGCGGGGAACTCCACAGGGAAACTTCCCGCGAGCCCGGCCCTCGCCCCGAGGCAGAGGGGGGCAGGGCGATCGACCTTGCCGCGAGCCTCGGCCCCTCACCCCAGCCCTCTCCCCGGAGGGGAGAGGGCGCAGAGCGTCAGGGCGACTTGCGCAGCGTTTCGCGCAGGTCTTCCACGTCATCGGCATCCACCGCCTCCGCGTGGTTGCCCCAGGCGTTGCGGACATAGGTGGTCAGGTCGGCGATCTGCGCATCGCTCAGGTGATCGGCGAAGCCCTGCATCGCCAGGCCGGTCGGCTCGGCCGTGGTCCTGGGAATGCGCGCGCCGTCGAGGATCACGCCGATCAGCGTGTCGGCGCTCGCGGCTTGCACGGCGGTACTCTGCCGCAGCGGCGGGAACGCGCCGATCTCGCCCTGGCCCTGCTTCAGGTGGCAGCCTTCGCAGTTGTCCACATAGAGCGCTGCGCCGCGATCGAGGGTGTCCTTGTCGACCGTGGCCACCGACGCGTCCTTCGGCGCCGGCAGGCTCTTGAGGTAGACGGCGATGGCTTCCAGGTCGGGCTTGCTCAGGTACTGGGTCGACTGCTCGACCACCTCGGCCATCGGCCCGGCGGCGGCGGTGCGGCTGTTACGGCCGGTGCCCAGATATTGCACGAGGTCCTGCTCGGTCCAGCTGCCCAATCCATCGCGGACGCCGCCAGCCAGGCTCGGCGCGTAGGCGTTCTCGGCGTGGCCGCCGGTGGGCGGGTCGTCCATGTCGGTAGCGCCGGCGAAGTTCTTGTCGCCATGGCAGGCGCTGCAGTGGCCCAGGCCATTGACCAGGTAGGCGCCGCGGTTCCACTGCGCCGAGCGCTTCGGGTCGCTCTGGTAGGTACCGTCGTCGAAGTACATGCCGTTCCACATCGCCATCAGCCCGCGCTGGTCGAGCGGCCAGGGCAGCGCGTTGTGGCGGGCCACCTGGCGCACCGGCGTGAGCGTGTCGAGGTAGGCCTTGATCGACAGCACGTCGTCGCGGCTCAGCTTCGTGTACCAGGGGTAGGGGAAGGCTGGATAGAGGTGGTTGCCCTGGCGGTCGATGCCCTCGTGCATGGCGCGATAGAAGTCTTCGTTGGTCCAGCGTCCGATGCCGGTTTCCGGATCCGGCGTGATGTTGGTGGAGTAGATCGTGCCGAATGGCGTCGGGATGGCGCGGTCGCCGGCGAACGGCTTGCCGCCGGGGGCGGTGTGGCAGGCCTCGCAGTCGCCCGCGCGCACCAGATAGCGGCCGCGGGAGATCTCGCCCCAGGGTCCCGGGCTCATGCGTTCGCCGAGCTTGATGGCCGAGGGTGCGGCCGCGTCGCGGTCGTGGCTGCAGGCGGTGCAGAGCATGGCGAGCAGGAGCAGGGACGCGAGGGCCAGGGCTTTGCGCAAGCTTGCCCCCATCCGCCCTCCGGGCACCTTCCCCCGTGGAACGGGGGAAGGATTCGCGATCTCGCCCACCGAGCCTTCCCCCGTTCCACGGGGGAAGGTGCCGACAGGCGGATGGGGGAAGCCTTGCGGGGAACGGGCAAACGGCGCGCTCATGTCGTCACCAGCGGGCCGGGATTCTTCAGATACCGCTTCATCGCCTCCGCCGACCAGTAGGTCAGCGCGCCGACCGTGCCGGTCGGGTTGTAGCCGGCGTTCTGCGGGAACACGCTCGCGCCCATCACCCACAGGTTGGGCACGTCCCAGCTCTGCAGGTAGCGGTTGACCACCGAGGTCTTCGGATCGTCGCCCATCACGGCTCCGCCGGTGTTGTGCGTGGTCTGGTAAGGCACGATCGAGTACGGACCCTGGCGCTTCTTCTCGTGGATGCCGGCGCCGGGTATCGCGCGGCCGATCTGCGCGGCCTTGTCGGTGAGGAAGCCGGACATCTTCAGCTCGTTCGGCTGGAAGTCGAAGGTCAGCCGCAGCAGCGGATTGCCGTAGACGTCGCGCCAGGTCGGGTCCAGGTCCAGGTAGCTGTTGCGATAGCTCATCACGCTGCCGTGGGTGGCGATCGAGCAGGCGGTGAGGTAGTTCTCGTGCATCGCCTTCTTCCAGCCGGCGCCCCACTTGGGCGCGTTTTCCGGCAGGTAGTGCTGCAGGATCGGCCGCCCGCCCGTGTTCCACAGCGCGATGTAGCCGCCGCCGACGAAACCGTGCGGGCCGTGGTCGAAGTTGTCGCCGTTGAACTCGTCGATCGCCTGCCCGAGCGCGCCGGCGCCCATGAACGGGTTCAGCCGCTCCTTCTGGAAGACGTCGACGGAGGAAGTGATCTGGTAGGCATAGTTGCGCCCGACCACGCCGGTGTTCGACATCGGGTCATACGGCTGGCCGATCTTCGAAAGCAGCAGCAGGTGCACGTTGTGCTGGGCGAACGCGCACAGCACCACCATCTGCGCCGGCTGCTCGAACTCGTTGCCCTCGACGTCGACGTAAGTGACGCCGGTGGCGCGCTTGCCGGTCGAATCGGTGTTGACGCGGGTGACGTTGCAGTGCGTGCGGAAGTGGAAGTTGTCCTTCTTCAGCAGCACCGGAAGGATGGTCGTTTGCGGGCTCGCCTTGGAATAGTTGCCGCAGCCGAACCACTCGCAGTAGCCGCAGTAGGTGCACTGGCCCATCTGCACGCCCAGCGGGTTGCGGTACGGCCGCGAGGCGTTGGCGGCCGGGCACGGGAACGGCTTGAAGCCCACCTCGCGCGCAGCCTTGTCGAACAGCACGGTGGAAGCGCTGCGTTCCAGCGGCGGCAGCGGATAGCCGCGCTTGCGCGCACCTTCGAACGGGTTGCCGCCGACGACCAGCTGGCCGTTGACGTTGCCGGCCTGGCCGGAGATGCCGCAGAGGTATTCGAAGCGGTCGTAGTGCGGCTCCAGCTCCTCGTAGGTGACGCCCCAGTCCTGCAGGTTCATGTCGGCGGGAATGAAACCCTTGCCGTAGCGCTGCTCGGTATGCGAGCGGATCACGAAATCCTGCGGCAGGAAGCGCCAGCACTGGCCGTTCCAGTGCACGCCGGCGCCGCCCACGCCCGCCGCCGGCATGAACGAACCCAGATGGCGCATCGGCAGCGCGGTCTGGCTGGCGTTGTTGCGGAAGGTGAGCGACTCGCGCTCGGGCGATTCGAAGATCTGCTTGCGCACCGCGTAGCGCAGTTCGTCCTGGATGTGGTCGGTGGCGAAGTCCGGGACGGTGTCGCGCCAGGCGCCGCGCTCCAGTGCTAGCACCTGCACGCCGGCGTCGGTCAGCTCCTGCGCGATGATCGAGGCGGTCCAGCCGAAGCCAACCAGCACCACGTCCACGGGCGGCATCTGCCGCGCCATCAGGAAGCCTCCCCGGCATGCGCGAGCGCCGCGCCGGGCACGCGGCCGATCAGGCTGACGTAGGGCTGCTGGTAGGGCTTGCCGTATTCGCCGATCTCGCGCACGTAGTTGTAGCGGGGGCCCGGGAAGCCGACCAGTTTCCAGCCGGCGAAGTCGCGGTTGCCGCCGTAGGCCGGGTCGGCCAGGAAGCCTTCCTGGGTGTTCTGCCAGAGCAGGTTAAAGAAGGTCGTGGAGGGCACGTCGCCCAGGTCGACCTTGCCGCCCTCGAGCGCGTGCAGCACTTCGTCCTGCTGGTCGCCGGTGAGTTTGGCAAATGGCTGCTGGTACTTCCCGCGGCAGTGTTTGTCGATGCCAGCGATCGCCTGGCGATAGAGCTGGGCGGGGGTGAAGCGCAACTGGTAGCCCTGGCCGTTGATGCCAGTGGGCCACGGACCCTGCATGTACCAGCGCTCGGCACGACCGTAGGGGCCGGCCAGTTGCAGGTCGAGGAAGGTGGGGATGCCGGCCTTGTCGCCTCCCGGGCCCAGCGCATCGGTGGGGATCAGTCGCGCGGTGGCGGCCTGGATGAAATCCATCTCCCCGGGTGCGAAGAAGGCGTTGGCGGTGCCGCCGTGCGCATCGGTACCGCTACCCCCGCAGGCGCACAACACCATGCCGGCCGGCACCGTCACGCCGATCAGCCTGAGGAAGTCCCGGCGTGCCGGATCGTGGTTCACGTTGCCGCTCCTCTCCTTCACTGGAAAAAGAGAGCCTAGGCAGGCGGCGGTGAAGAGCCGGCGTCATCGGGGTGAAGGCCGGGTCGTAATTCGGTCGCAATAACTTACGTTTCTTCAATGACTTGCGAGGCCGCGCGGTATCGAAGAGCCCGTTGATCGGCGACTGACGGCCGCTTAATGGCCGGCAAGCAGCCTCGGCGGCGGAAGCGGTTGCACGGGTGGTGAACATTTCTGAACCCGATACCGAAGTTCGCATGCTTAATGCTTGACGCAGCAATGCTTTGGCCTGCACGCTTCCCTCACTTCTGTATGGTCAGGATTCACGGTTCGGGCCGCGCGTGCGGGTGTGGGAGGTGTCATGGCGAAGGACAACCTTGTGTTGCTGGTGGAAGACGACTCGGACACGCGCGAGGTCATGGCGCTGCTGCTCGACGCGGCCGGCTACCAGGTGCTCTCCGCGCGCGACGCCAGCACCGGCATCCGCCTGATGGACGAACAGCCCGGGATCGACGTGATCGTCACCGACGTCAACATCGGCGGCGGCCAGGATGGCATCAGCATGACCGAGGAGCTGCGCCGGCGCGGATCGAACGCGGCCGTCGTGGTGATTTCCGGCGATCCGGAGGCCTCCAGCGAACGGTTGGGCCCGACCGCCACCTTCCTTCCCAAACCGTACGACCGCAAGGCGCTGCTGGCGGCCATCGCCGATGCGCGCGCCAAGAACGCCCGCGCCTGCGCCGTCGCCGACGAGGGTCGGCCGCCGTATCCCGGTTTATCTCATTGACCACTTGAGGTAGGTTCGGTTGAGGCCGGCCAACCGGAACGCGGTCGTGCTGCGACTGCAACCCTTTTGTCCGGGGAACGAATGCCGATGACACCGTCATGGACGGCCGTGACGCGGTGCTTGCTGTGCAAGGACGGTGGCGTGGAGACGAGCGGTCCCAATTCTTACCAGTTGCTGGTTCAGTCCATCCTGGACTACGCCATCTTCATGGTCGATCCGCAGGGCCGCATCCGCAGCTGGAATGCCGGTGCCGAGCAGATCCACGGCCACCGCGCCGCCGACATCGTCGGCCGCGCCTTCGCCCTGTTGCATACCGAGGAGGAACGCGCCGGCGGTAGACCGGAGCTGATCCTGCACATGGCCGCGGCGCACGGCCGCTTCCAGGAAGAGGCCGAACGACTGCGCCGCGATGGCAGCCGCTTCTGGGCGCACGTGGTGTGCGACGCGGTGCGTGACGAGCACGGCCATTTGCTCGGGTTCGCCATGGTCACCCGCGACATCACCGAGCGGCGCATGACCGAGCAACGGCTGCGCGAGGTGGAGCGGCGCTTCCGCCTGTTCGTCGACGGCGTGACCGACTGCGCCATCTGCATGCTCGACCCCAGCGGCATCGTCACCGACTGGAACGCCGGTGCGGAACGCATCAAGGGCTACACCGCCGCGGAGATCGTCGGCCATTCGCTGACGCGGTTCTTCGTCAATCCACTGGTCGCACAGACGGCCATGACCGTGGCCAGCGAGAACGGCCGCTACGACGTGGTCGACTGGCAGGTGCGCAAGGATGGCTCGCGCTTCATGGCCGAGATCGCGATCGATGCGATCCGCGACAACGATGGCCAGTTGCTGGGCTTCGCCAAGATCACCCGCGACATCACCGCGCGGGTGGAGGCGGAGCGTCATCTGGAGGACACCCGCGCGCAGTTGTTCCAGTCGCAGAAGATCGAAGCGCTCGGCCAGCTCACCGGCGGCATGGCGCATGATTTCAACAATCTCCTGCAGGGCATCATCGGCTCGCTGGAAGTGGTCGAGATGCGCCTGGCCGCCGGTCGCCAGGATGTCGAGCGCTTTCTCGGCAACGCGCTGGATTCGGCCAAGCGCGCCGCCACGCTGACCCATCGCCTGCTCGCCTTCGCGCGGCGCCAGCCACTGGCGCCCAAGAGCGTGAACCTCAACGACCTGGTCGCGCAGATCGCCGAGCTGCTGCCGGCCACGCTGGGCGAGCGGATCCGGCTGGAGCTCGACCTGGCGCCCGCGCTGGTGCCGGTGCTGTGCGATCCGAACCTGCTGGAAAGCGCGATCCTCAACCTGGCCATCAACGCGCGTGACGCTATGCCCGAGGGCGGCCAGCTGACCATTCGCACCGGCTCGGTGCCACCCGGCGAAGGGCCGCTGCGCCGTCCGCACAGCCTGCGCGATGCGCCCACGCTGCTGCTGCAGGTAAGCGACACCGGCGTGGGCATGACACCCGAGGTGCGTGCGCGCGCCTTCGATCCGTTCTTCACCACCAAGCCCAAGGGCCGCGGCACCGGGCTGGGTCTGTCGATGATCCACGGCTTCGTCAGCCAGTCGCGCGGCGCCATCGAGCTGGAAAGCGAGCCCGGCCACGGCACCACCGTGTCGATCTACCTGCCCAGCGGCGAGCGCCGCAGCGTGCGCGCGCTGGACGACCGCGGCGGCGCCGGCACGCGCTGGGAGCCTGCCGCCGGCGAGACCATCCTGCTGGTGGAGGACGAGGACGTGGTGCGTGACCTCATCGCCGGCAAGCTGCGCGAGCTGCGCTACCGTGTGCTCGAAGCGCGCGACGGCCATGCCGGCCTGGCCATCATCGAGTCGACCGAGCGCATCGACCTGGTCGTCTCCGACATCGGCTTGCCCGGCCTGACCGGCATGCACATGGTCGAGATCGGCCGGCGCCGCCGACCCGACATGAAGGTGCTGTTCGTGACCGGCTACGCCGAGACGATGCCGGAAGACTGGACGCTGGACGCCAACACCGACCTGCTGACCAAGCCGTTCGAGTTCGACGCCCTGGTTGCGCGCATGCGCGCACTGCTGCCCGGTCCGCTGAAGCAGGCAAGCTCGCCGTAGGGCGGGCTTGAGCCCACCGGGAGCATCCGCAACGGAGGCGGCGGGCTGAAGCCCACCCTACGGCCTCCAGACAGGCAGGCGCCCGCCTGTAAAAACTGCCGCGACCGGTAAAACCTGCCAGCGCCCGGTGCACGGCCGGGCTCGCCGTCGCCCGCGCGTGGGATTGGCACATGGCTTGAATGGCGTCAGATGTCCCTCCTTCACGAGGCATCCCCATGCACGTGTTCCTGCCCTGCCCGCCGCTGGTCAATCCGATCCGCGTGCCGCGCATGCCGCCGCCCGGCAGCATGGTGCCGTCCAAGCCGGTCGGCGATCCCGAATCGCTGCCGCCCGATCCCACGCCGCCGCAGCCCTACGACCCGGGCGATCCGGTTCGCGCGCCGCGTCCGCGCGAACCGGACATGCCAGCGATCGATCCGCACGAGCCCGGCATTCCCGTACCGCGCATCGGCGAGCCCGGCACGCCGCTGTGCCGCTGGCTGAACTGACGAAAAAGTTGACACGAAGTCTGCAATTTTTTCGCGTCCGACCCCTTTCCACAGGAGGCCCCATGAGCCAAGACGACGATCGCTACGACGACGAAAAGTCACGCTACCGCACCCGCGGGGACCGCATCCGGGAACGCAACCTGCGCGATCCGTACGAGGCCGGCCGGCAGGTCCGCACCTACGGGCCCGAGCAGGATCGCCCCTGGCAGGCCGCGCACCCGCACCGCGACGTCGAGCGCAGCCAGCGGCCCGACTGGAACGAGCAGCCCGCCCGCTATGGCGGCGGCTACAACGACGACGATGAGCTGTGGTCGCGCCCGCGTGGCGCACGCGGCGATGCGCGCTACGGCCTGGACACCGACGCCGAACGGCACTTCGTCGAGGGCTACCAGAACCCGGACAACCGCCACCGCGCGCATGGCTACGGTCGCTCCTACGACACCTGGCGCGGTGAACCGCGCCATGGCCAGAGCAACAGCGGCTACGACACCGCGCGCGCCTACGGTCAGGGCAGCCGGCAGGACGACGCACGCAGCGACCGCATGCACGCCAGTTGGACCCAGGAACACGACTACGAAGGCCCGCGCTACGGCGCCGGCGAGCCGCGTCCCTCACCCGGCCGGCGTGGCATCGGCAGCCAGTACGCCCATACCGACACCTACGGCGGTGCCGGTTTCCGCCAGCAGGGCAAGCGCTACTGGTTCGACGAGGGCGACCAGCGCGGCCAGTTTCGCGGCACCCAGCCGCGCGGCTACGAACGCAGCGACGAGCGCCTGCGCGAACTGGTCTGCGAACACCTGACCGACGCGGACGTGGACGCCAGCGACATCGAGGTCAAGGTCAACCAGGGCACGGTCACGCTCGAGGGCAGCGTGAGCGCACGCTGGATGAAGCATGCCGCGGAGGACATCGTGGACGACCTGGGCGGCGTGAAGGACATCCAGAACCAGCTGCGCGTGCGTCGCGGCGATACCGACACCGGGGCACAAGCCGCGTCGACGGGCGGCAACACGGCGGGTACCGCCGCGTCGACTGCTACGCCCGCCGGCACCGGTTCCTCGGGCGGCCTCGCCGGCCAGGGCGGCGGTGACATCGGCGGACGCAGCCGGCATTGACGATGCATGGCGCCTGCCTGCATGGCACACAGGCAGGCGCCGACCGACCGCTGGTCTCACGTGTACGGCATGCGCCACACGCGTGTCGGGCAATCCTTACAACTAGGAACATCTCTTCGACGCTACTTGCACTTCGCATGCGGCATCGTCGGTTTCGTCCACGCCGACCTGCCAAGCGCTGCACGGTTTCAGCTGCCGCCGTGGATACACGGGCGCACGGACGTCCCGATTTCCTCCACGAGACAGCCTGGGGTCACGGACCCCTCCCCGGTGAAATTGTGCCGACGACTGCTTCCATCCTGCTCGTTGACGACGACCTTCAATTCCTAGACGTGGTAACCGCCTTTGCCGAACCGAAAGACTGCACCGTCACCGGTGCCGGAAGCCTGGCGCATGCGCTCAAGCTCACCGCCGAACAACGATTCGATCTTTTGTTGCTCGACCTGTCGTTGCCCGATGGCAACGGGCTGGAACTGATCGGCCGCCTGGACCCGCAACAGACCGGGCAGGTAGTCGTGGTCACTGGACATCCTTCGGTGGAGACCGCCGTGCGTGCGCTGCAACTGCCCGTGCTGGATTACCTGATCAAGCCGATCGAAGGTGCGCAGCTGAACTGCCTGCTCGACCAGGCGATCGCGGCGGCCAAGCTGCGCACCGCCTCGCGCGAAGACAGCGAGCGCTGCGGTGACCTGATCGGCGCCAGCGCAGTAATGCAGCGGCTGTTCGACAAAATCCGCCGCGTCGCGCCGCTGGACGTGACGGTGCTGGTCCACGGTGAAAGCGGAACCGGCAAGGAGCTGGCCGCGCGCGCGCTGCACCAGTACAGCGAACGCAGCGGCCGCTTCGTCGCGGTCAACTGCGGCGCGATTGCGCCGGACCTGCTCACCAGCCAGCTGTTCGGCCACGAGCGCGGCAGCTTCACCGGCGCGGTCAAGGACCATGCCGGCTTCTTCGAGCAAGCGCAGGGCGGCACGCTGTTCCTGGACGAATGCACCGAGATGCCGCTGCAGCTGCAGACGCACCTGCTGCGCGTGCTGGAGGAGCGCGACGTCACCCGCGTCGGCGCCAGCGCCAGCAAACCGGTGGACGTGCGCGTGATCGCCGCGACCAACCGTGATCCGCTGCAGGCGGTGCGCGATGGCGTGCTGCGCGCGGACCTCTACTACCGCCTGATGGATTTCCCGCTGGCGATGCCGCCGCTGCGGGAGCATCCCAGCGACATCCCGCTGCTCGCCCAGCGTTTTCTCGACCGTCTCAACGAGCGCTACGGCACTTCGCGTCGCTTCGCTCCCGACGCGATGCGCCGGCTGCTCACCCACGACTGGCCGGGCAACGCACGCGAGCTCAAGCACGCCGTGCAGCGCGCATGGGTGATGTCCGGCGAAGAGCTGGACATGCGCATCGCCCAACAGCCACAACACCCCCTGCACCAGGCGCACGACCACGGCAGCATGCCCTTCCGCATCGGCATGACCATCGAGGAAATGGAAAAGCAGATGCTCCTGCGCACGCTTGCGCATTTCGACAACGACAAGACGCGGACGGCCGAGGCGCTGGGGGTCAGCCTCAAGACGATCTACAACAAGCTGTCGCGTTACCAGCACGAAGACCGCGAATGAAATGAACGCACGACCGGCCAGCTCAGCCATCACCCCCATCCCCCTGCCGCTGCCGACCACGTTGCAAGCGCTCGATGCCTCCTCCGCGGAGGAGGCCATCACGCGCCTGCTGCAGCACGTCAGCCTGCAATGGCACGCCGAGGTCTGCCTACTGGTGGCTCCGCACCGCCAGAGCGGGCAGGGCCGCTACTGCTGGCAGCTGCCGCCGCCACCAACCTCGCGCCGTGACGCACGCGCGCTGGCCGGCCAGGTGGCGACGCAGTCGCTGCGCTCGGCGCTGACGGTCGAACGCAGCGACGCGCGCGAGCGCGGCGGCAACGCCCGCCTGCGAGCGATCGCCCTGCCGTGCCGGCGTGCGCGCCGTCCGGCCGCCGCCCTGGGCCTGGCCCTGTATCGCCCGCGCATGCTCGACGCAGAGGAACGGGCCGCGCTGGCCCACGTCGGCGCCTGGCTGGCGGTGCTGTTGCAGCGCGAGCGGCGCGAGTCGACCGAGCAGGAGCAAAGCACCGATCCGGTGCTGGTCGTCGACGCGATCAACAACGCACTCAACGTGATTCTGATGCGCACCGACCTGGCCGCGTTGATGCTCGAGCGCAAGGAGCACGCCAACGTGCTCAACGTGCTCAACCAGATCGGCAGCGGCTGTCTGCGCTGTGCCGAACTGGCCCGCGGCCTGCTCACCGAGCCGCGGCCGCTGCGCCGGTCCGAGCTGAACTGACCCGCCCCCATGTAGGAGCCCGCGTGCGGGCGATGCTGTTGCGCAGGTGCATCCGGGCAAAAAGCATCGCCCGCAAGCGGGCTCCTACCAACATCGCGCGGCAAACGTCGAGCCGCGCTCCACACCGCCGTCACCGCCCGTAGCTGCCCGCATCGGCAAGTTTTCCAAGCGGCTTTGTAGTTTTGCCGCGACCGCTTGCGAGCAGGCGCGACAGCACCCGGCCTGTCGACGACGTTGGCCGCGAAACGGCGGCGTTCGGCGCATTTCCAGACTGGCATGGATGTTGCCACCACACGGCAGCCGTCGCGCAACGCGGCGCGCCGTCGGGCCCCCCACTGCTCGACGTCCCCCGAACGCATGAGAGAGCACCCACATGTCCAGCAAGAATCCAGGCAGCAGCACCAGCAAGCGCGGCTTCGCCAGCATGGACGAGGAGCGCCAGCGCGAGATCGCCAGCGAAGGCGGCCGCGCGGCGCACGCCAGCGGCCATGCCCACCAGTTCACGTCCGAGGAAGCGCGCCGGGCCGGCCAGAAGGGCGGCGAGGCGGTGAGCGCCAACCGCGAACACATGGCGGCGATCGGTCGCAAGGGCGGCGAGGCGAGCCATGGCCGCCGCGGCGACACCAAGTCCGCCCGCTCGGGCCAGAAGGACGAGGAAGGGGACTGATCGCGCGCCACGCAAAACCAGGGGCCGCAAACCATCCACGAGGAAAAGCACATGACCGTACGACCCATCAGCCTGGTGCTCGGCACCGTGCTGCTGGCCGGCCTGTCCTGCAGCGCGTTCGCGCAGAGCAGCACGGGCCAGGACAGCAGCGACCGCATGACCCACAGCATGCAGAGCGACGGCAGCCACGACGCGATGTTCATGCGCAAGGCGGCCGCGGCCAACATGGCCGAGATCCAGGCCGGTCGCATCGCGCTGGACAAGTCCAGCAACGCGCAGGTCAAGCAGTTGGCCCAGCGCATCATCGATGACCACACCAAGGCCGGCGACCAGCTGATGAGCATCGCCCAGCGCAAGCAGGTGTCCCTGCCCACCGAGCCGATGCCGATGCAGAAGCAGGAGGCCGACCACCTGAAGTCGCTCAGCGGCTCGGCATTCGACCAGGCCTATGCGCAGGCGATGGTCAAGGACCACCGCAAGGCGATCAAGCTGTTCGGCATGGAAAGCGCCAGCGGCAGCGATCCCGACCTCAAGCAGTTCGCCAGCACCACGCTGCCGGCGCTGAAGATGCACCTGCAGATGGCCGAGCAGCTCCCGGGCGGAAGCGGCATGCACCACGATGCGATGGACCACCACAGCGCCACGCCGATGGACGACAGCGGGTCGATGGGCATGCCCGCCTCGGGCAGCAGCACGCATTGACACCATGAACGCCACCGCCCACCAGCGCTGCGCCCACCCGGCCTGTCGCTGCAGCGTGCCTGTGGGCGACACCTACTGCTCCGAACACTGCCGCCAGACAGTCGACGAGCCGGCCGAGGGCCCGTGCGGGTGCGGACATGCGCCGTGCGAGCCGGGCAACGCGCCCGGGCAACCGCCGGCGAAGCCGTAGGGTGGACTTCAACCCACCATGCGCGTCGGCGGGCTGAAGCCCACGCTACGGGGTTTGCGCCAGCCACGACTCCAGCCGGGCCAGCACCCGGCTGCGGCCGGGCTCGGCCTCGTTGAAGAGCTCGTGAAAGAGATCCTCGTACACGTGCGTCGTGAGGTGGCCGCTGGCCCGGGCCGCCGCGGCGAACGCATGGCTCCCCCGCGCATCGACCAGGCGGTCGGCGCCGGCCACCAGCAGCAGCGTCGGCACCGGCAGCGTGGCGGCCAGCGCGATGCAGTGCCGGCCGCTCTCGAAGATGAAGCGCGCCAGCCGCGGCGTGATCCAGCCCGATCGCAGCGGGTCGTGCCGGTAGGCATCGACCACGGCCGCCTCGTGCGACAACGCCTCGAACGGCAAGCCACTGCGCAGGGGCAGGTTCGGCAGCACGCGTGCGAGCCGCGTGGCCAGCGCCTGCTCCCAGGCCGGCGTCCAGGCCCGCAGCGCCGGCGAGGAAAGCACCAGCGCGGGCGGCACCACCCGCCTGTCGAGTACCGCGCGCAAGGCGACCAGGCCGCCCATGCTGTGGCCCAGCAGCACCGGCGGTGCAGGCAGGTCGGCGGCGAAGCCGTCGTAGACCTCGGCGAGATCGTCGATCAACTCCAGCGGCCTGGACAGTGCGCCGCGCGGGCCCGGCGTGCGCCCGTGCCCGCGCTGGTCGTAGCTGCGCACCGCGTAGCCGCGCGCGTTGAACCAGGCGGCCAGCGGGCCGTAGCGGCCGGCGTGTTCGCCCAGCCCGTGCACGATCAGCACCCCGGCACGGGCATCCTCCCGCGGCCAGTCATGCACGCACAGCTGCCGGCCGTCGGCCAGCGTCATCCGACCGAGCGCCTCCCTGTCTGCCTGCCGTGCATCCACGCGCCTGCCTCGCTCTCCACCGGTTCCTTAAGCTAGCCCGACGGCGCCATCCTGAACAGGCTCGAAGTGTGAGACAGGCGCCCCATATCATCGGGACACGCCCCGCCGTCCTGGCCGCCATGCCGCTCGAACATTTCCACCCCGCCGTCGCGCGCTGGTTCCAGCGCAGCTTCCCGGCGCCCACCGCGGCGCAGGCGGGCGCGTGGCCGAACATCCACGCCGGCCGCCACACCCTGGTCGCCGCGCCAACCGGCTCGGGCAAGACGCTGACCGCCTTCCTCGCCGCCATCGACGCGCTGGTGCGCGAGGGCCTGGCCAACGGCGGCGCGTTGCCGGACGAGACGCGGGTGGTCTACGTCTCGCCGCTGAAGGCGCTGTCCAACGACATCCACATCAACCTCGAGGCCCCGCTGGAAGGGATCCGCGCCGAACTCGAGGCCGAGGGCCTGCCGGACGTGGCAATCCGCACCGCCGTGCGCACCGGCGACACGCCGCAGGCCGAACGCGCGCTGATGCGCAAGGTCAGCCCGCACATCCTGGTGACCACGCCCGAATCGCTGTACGTGCTGCTGGGCTCGGCGTCGGGGCGCGAGATGCTGAAAAGCACGCGCGCGGTGATCGTGGACGAGATCCACGCGCTGGCCAATTCCAAGCGCGGCACGCATCTGGCGCTGTCGCTGGAGCGGCTGGAATCGCTGTGCCAGCGGCCGTTGCAGCGGATCGGTTTGTCGGCCACGCAGAAGCCGATCGAGGAGGTGGCGCGGTTTCTCGTTGGAGCGAGAGACCAGGCTCCTTCTCCCCTCCGGGGAGAGGGCTGGGGTGAGGGGCGGGGCTTGCCCGACACTTCCCGAGGGCGAACCGAAGGCAACTTCCCCGCGAGTTCCGGCCCCTCATCCGACCCTTCGGGCCACCTTCTCCCCGCAGGAGAGAAGGATTCATCGCGCTGCGCGATTGTCGACGTGGGCCACACCCGCCCGCGCGACCTCGCCATCGAAGTCCCGCCCGTGCCACTCGAAGCGGTGATGTCCAACGACACCTGGGAAACGGTCTACGACCGCCTCGCCCAGCTCGCCCGCGAACACCGCACCACGCTGGTCTTCGTCAATACCCGCCGCATGGCCGAACGCGCCGCGCGCCACCTGGCCGAGCGGCTCGGCAAGCAGGCGGTCGCCGCGCACCACGGCAGCCTGGCCAAGGAGCTGCGGCTCGACGCCGAACAGCGCCTCAAGCGCGGCGAACTGAAACTGCTGGTTGCGACCGCCTCGCTGGAACTTGGCATCGACATCGGCGACGTCGACCTGGTCTGCCAGCTCGCCTCGCCGCGTTCGATCGCCGCGTTCCTGCAGCGCGCCGGCCGCTCCGGCCACGCGGTCAACGGCACGCCCAAGGCGCGGCTGTTCCCGACCAGCCGCGACGACCTGCTCGAATGTGCCGCGCTGCTCGATTGCGTGCGACGCGGCGAACTCGACGCACTGGTCCAGCCGGTGCAGCCGCTGGACGTGCTCGCGCAGCAGATCGTTGCCGAGGTCGCCAGCCAGGAGTGGGACGAGGACGCGCTCTACGCGCTGGTGCGCGGCGCGCATCCCTACCGCGAGCTGCCGCGCGAGCAGTTCGACGCCATCGTGCGCATGCTCGCCGAAGGCTTCAGCACCCGACGTGGCGCGCGTGCGGCCTACATCCATCGCGACGCCGTGCATCGGCAGCTGCGTGCACGGCGCAATGCGCGACTGACCGCGGTGACCTCCGGCGGCACGATCCCCGACACCGCCGACTATCTGGTGGTGATGGAGCCGCAGAACACCATCATCGGCTCGGTCAACGAGGACTTCGCGGTCGAGAGCCTGGCCGGCGACGTATTCCAGCTCGGCAATACCAGCTACCGCATCCTGCGCGTCGAACGCGATCGCCTGCGCGTGGAAGACGCGCACGGCGCACCGCCAAGCATTCCGTTCTGGCTGGGCGAGGCGCCGGGGCGCAGCGACGAGTTGTCGATCGGCGTGGCGCGGCTGCGCGAGGAAGTCGGCGCGCTGCTCGACGCCGGCGGTGTCGCCGCGGCGCTTGCGTGGCTGCGCTCGATGCTAGGCATGAGCGAAGCCGCCGCCCAGCAACTGGCCGATTACCTGCACCGCGCCAAGATCGCGCTCGGCGTGCTGCCGACCCAGCACACGATCGTGTTCGAGCGCTTCTTCGACGAATCGGGCGGCACCCAGCTGGTTATCCACACGCCCTTCGGCAGCCGCATCAACCGCGCCTGGGGCCTGGCCCTGCGCAAGCGCTTCTGTCGCCAGTTCAACTTCGAGCTGCAGGCGGCGGCGACCGAGGACGCGATCGTGCTGTCGCTCTCGACCAGCCACAGCTTTCCGCTGGAGGAAGTCGCCCGCTACCTGCATTCGAACTCCGCCGAGCATGTGCTGGTGCAGGCGCTGCTGGACGCACCGCTGTTCCCCGCGCGCTGGCGCTGGAACGCGGTCACCGCGCTGGCGCTGCCGCGCTATACCGGCGGCAAGAAGACCCCGCCGCAGATCCAGCGCATGAAGAGCGAGGACCTGCTCGCCACCGTCTTCCCCGACCAGGTCGCCTGCCTGGAGAACATCGTCGGCGAGCGGCAGATCCCCGACCACCCGCTGGTCAACCAGACCCTGCACGACTGCCTGCGCGAGGCGATGGATGTCGACGGCCTGCTGCGCATCCTGCGCGGCTTCGAGACCGGTGCGATCACGGTCGTCGCGCGCGACCTCACCGGCCCCAGCCCGCTCGCCTCCGAGGTGCTCTCCGCCGCGCCCTACGCCTACCTCGACGACGCGCCTCTGGAAGAGCGCCGTACGCAGGCGGTGCAGAACCGGCGCTGGAACGCCGAGGACGCGGACGACCTGGGCCGGCTCGATCCGGAAGCGATCGCCGCGGTGCGTGAGGAGGCCTGGCCGCAGGTGCGCAGCGGCGACGAGATGCACGAGGCGCTGACGTTGCTCGGATTCATCACCGAGGGCGAGGTGGCGGCCAACATCGGTTGGCAGGAACGCCTGGAGGCGCTCGCCAGGCACCAGCGCGCGACGCACCTCACGCTTGCCTCGAACAAGGCTCCCTCTCCCCTCCGGGGAGAGGGTTGGGGTGAGGGCGCTTCAATCGGATTTCAGCGGCGCGAAGCGCCACGTTCGCTTCCTCTCCCCTCTGGGGAGAGGATTGAGGTGAGGGGCCAATCTTGCGTTGAACTCACTCCAGGCCCTCCCGCGAGCCCCGGCCCCTCATCCAACCCCTTCGGGGCCACCTTCTCCCCCAGCTCTCATCCAACACGGGGGAGAAGCAACGGAAGCGTGTGGGTCGCGGCGGAGGTGTTGCCGCTGTGGCAGGTCATCCACGCGGACGCCACGCTCCACCCGCCCATCAGCGCCCCACCCGACTACGCCGCCCAAGCGTGGACCCGCGACGATGCCCTGCTCGAACTGATCCGGCGCCGTCTCGGCGGCCTGGGCCCGACCACGCCCGCCGCACTGGCCGCCTCGCTCGCCGTCGATCCGGCCGACGTCGAACCCGCCCTGCTGCGCCTGCAGTCCGAAGGCTACGTCATGCAGGGCCGCTTCACCCCGGACGCGCCGGTCATCGAATGGTGCGAACGCCACCTGCTCGCGCGCATCCATCGATACACCATCGGCCGCCTGCGCCGTGAGATCGAACCGGTCAGCCGCCGCGACCTGATCCGCTTCCTGGCCGACTGGCAGCACCTGACGCCGGACATCCGACTGGAAGGCCCCGACGGCCTGATCGCCACGCTGCACCAGCTGGAGGGCTTCGAGGCGGCCGCCGGTGCCTGGGAAACCGAGTTGCTGCCATCGCGCGTGGGCGACTACACCAGCCGCTGGCTGGACGAGCTGTGCCGCGCGGGCCGCTTCGGCTGGAACCGCCTGCGCGCCGGCGGCGGCAGCGCCGGCCCCGTGCGGGCCACGCCGATCGTGTTGCTGCCGCGCCGGCAAATGGCCATCTGGACGGCCATGGCGGCGGGGGAGCAGCCGCAGGAACCCTTGCTTTCCTCGCGCGCCCAGGCGGTAGCCGATGCCTTGGCCAGCCACGGCGCGCTGTTCTTCGACGAACTGCTCGATGCCACGCACCTGCTGCGTACCGAGCTGGAGAACGCGCTGGGCGAACTGGTCGCCGCCGGCCGTGTCACTGCCGACAGCTTCGCCGGTTTGCGTGCGCTCCTGCTGCCCGCCGCCAAGCGCGATTCACGCCCGCACCGGCGTGCCCGGCGGCATGCGCTGAGTGAGATCGAGGACGCGGGCCGCTGGTCGCTGGCACGCACTGTCCTTCTGCCAACCGGGGAGAAGGTGGCCCCGAAGGGGTCGGATGAAGGGGCGGGGCTCGCAGGGAGCTCGGTCGAGAACCACTCGCAGGATCGCCCCCTCACCTCCCCGGAGGGGAGAGGAGGCGAACGTGCCGCTTCGCGCCGCTTCGATTCAGATGAAGCAGAGCACGTCGCGCGGGTCTTGCTTCGCCGCTACGGCGTCGTGTTCTGGAAACTGCTCGAACGCGAAGCCCCATGGCTGCCTTCCTGGCGCGAACTGCTGCGCGTCTACCACCGGCTGGAAGCGCGCGGCGAGATCCGTGGCGGGCGCTTTGTCGAGGGCCTGGTGGGCGAGCAGTTCGCCCTGCCCGAGGCGATCGGCGCCTTGCGCGGCGTGCGCCAGCGCGAGGCCATGCAGCAGCTGGTGTGTGTCAGCGGCAGCGACCCGCTCAACCTGGTTGGCACCGTGCTCGCTGGCGACAAGCTGCCTGCGCTCGCCGGCACCCGCGTGCTGTACGAGGACGGCGTGCCGGTGGCCGCGCTGGTGGCCAACAAACCGCAGTTCCTGCTGGAAGCCGACGGCGCCACCCAGCAGCGCTGGCGCAACGCGTTGCTGCGCCGTCCGGGCAGCGAGGCGCACGGGATCGGCCTGGCGGTGTGAGGTCGTGGTGGGCTGAAGCCCACCCTACGAGTTCTCGGCGGTGCGTAGGGTGGGCTTCAGCCCACCAACCGCGGCCCGCCTCAGTCGCTGATATCGGCGATATGGATCAACAATCCGTCGTGCATGCGGAACTCGCTGCGCCCGTTCAACGCGATCGTCTGTCCAGCCTGCGCGCCATTGGGCAGGTCCAGTGCAAACACGCCTTCGAACGCGATGCCGACCTGCGCCACGCCCTTGCTCTCGGCGTAGCTCGTCACCGTCTGCCGGCGACGCGCGAACAACGGCAGCGTGCTCTGCGCCAGCCGGCGGAACTCCTCGATGCCTTGCGTGTTCACCGTGGTGACGCCCGCGGTGACGTTCTCGAAGGTCACCTGCGGATGCAGCGTGGCCAGCATGCCGTCCACGTCCAGGCGGCTGTAGGCGTCGATGTAGCGGTCGATCAGGGCGCGCATGGGGCTCACCGGCGTTGGGGACGCCGCGAGCATAGCAAGCACGCGATGCAACGCCCCCTCCCTCCGGGAGAGGGCTGAGTGGGGAGCCGGGCCGTGCGGAACGGTCCGCTCGCCCGTCCCCTCCCCCGCTCCACGGGCACCCTCTCCCGGAGGGAGAGGGAACAGCCTCACTTCACGTTGTCGGTCTGCTCGATGAAGCGCGCCACGTTGTCATGCAGTTGCTTCAACGAGTCCTCGTGCGCATAGACCATGTGTCCGGACGGGTACCAAGCGTAGGAGATGTTCTTGCGCAGCGAGTCCGGGATCGGCAGGTGGCTCATCTCGTACTCGGCCGCGAAATAAGGTGTGGCCAGGTCGTAGTAGCCCCCGTTGAGGAACACCTTCAGATCGGGATTGGTCTTCATCGCGACCGCCAGGTCCGGCATCACGTTGGTCGACTGCTGCAGCGCCTCGCCGTGCACGCCCGGCGCCTTGTGTGCGAAGTCCCAGTGGTCGATGTCGGCGAACAGCCGGTATTGCAGGCCGTCGCCGAACTTGAGCTGCCGGCGCACATAGTCGTTGAAGGCGGACACGTAGGCCGAGCTGATCGCCGAGGATTGGGGGTCGTATTCGGAATCCTTCGCCAGCGGATCGAGCGCCGGGCCGGCGAAGCGGCTGTCCAGGCGGCCGGTGGTGAGCCCGCCGTCGAACTGCAGCTCGTGCTCGAACATGCCGCCGGTGACGCGCAGGTCCGCCTTGACCAGGTAATCGACCGGCAGCCCGCTGTACTGGTGCAGCTTCTCGGCCACGGCACGCTTGCGCGCCGGGTCCAGGTTCGCGCCTTGCATCAGCGCGCTGGCGTAATCGCCCAGCGCGTACTGCTCGACCTCGCGCAGGAACGGCTCCAGTTGTGCCGGCGGCTGCGGGAGCTTGTGGTGGTAGTACGCGGTGGCGGCGAAGGTCGGCAGCGCCAGCGCGTAGGGCAGGTCGACGCCCGGGTTGAACTCGGGGCCATCGATGCTGGTATCGAACGAAAGGATCTGCGAAAGCAGGATCACGCCGTTCAGATCGACGCTGGCGTCGTTCTGCAGGATGTTCGCCAGCACCGCCGAGCGGGTGGTGCCGTAGCTCTCGCCGAACAGGTACTTGGGCGAGTTCCAGCGGCCGTACTTCGAGAGGAACTGGCTGATGAACTGCGCGAAGGCATGGCCGTCACCATCGACGCCGTAGACGGCCTTCTTGCGCTTGTCCATCTGCTCGTCGCGCTTGGATTTGTCCTTCTCGTCGGCGACCAGGCGCGAGAAGCCGGCGCCGGGCGCGTCGATGAATACCAGGTCGGACGCATCGAGCAGGCTGTAGTCGTTGTTGACCAGGCCGTACGGCGCCGCCGGCGTGTGGCTGTCGTCGCTGGTGACCACGCGCCTGGGGCCGAATGCGCCCATGTGCAGCCATACCGTCGCCGAGCCGGGACCGCCGTTATAGATGAAGGTGATCGGCCGCCGCGCCGGGTCGACACCCTGCTTGAAGTAGGCGGCGTAGAACATGCTGACGGTCGGGTCGTCGCTGGCGTCGCCGTGCTCGTGCAGCACCAGCGTGCCGGCGACCGCCTGGTAGTCGATCCGCTTGCCCTCGACGGTCACCGAACCGGTGGTCTCGGCCCGGTGCGGCTTGGCCAGCGCCGCATCGGGCCTGGTGTCGTCTGCGGCCTTGTCCTTGTCCGCGGCGAAGGCACCGGGAGCGATCAGCAGCACACTGAGCGCCGCAACGAGGGGAAGCTTGCGCATGGGACGATCTCACGAGGCACACGGAAGCGGCCAGCATAGGCGCGCCCGGCAGCCCCTTCACACCCCAGAAGTCATCCCTGTGCCAGCAGGGCAATCGCCAGCACAGCCAGGCCCAGGCCCGCGAGGTTGATCCGCGAGAGCCGCTCGCGAAAGACCACCATGCCCGCCAGCGCGCCCAGCGCCACCACGCCCAGGTTCATCCCCGCGAACACCAGCGCCGGCTGCCCCGGCAAGGCCTGGTGTGCGCGCAGGTAAAACAGAATGTTGCCGAAGTTGAGCAGGCCGAGCAGCAGGCCGGCGGTCAGGCTGCGCACGCCGAGCCGTGCCGCCCCGCGCGCCAGCCGCCAGCCTTGCAACACGCACGAGACCAGCAGCGCGAGCACGAACATCGCCAGCAGCGCCGCCCCGAGCGGAACGCCGGCGGATGCCACACGCTTGAACAGCACGTCGATCACGCCGAATCCCAGGAACACCAGTAGCGGGTAGATCCACCCGCCTGCGCCGCCGGACGTCGCGTCGCCCCGGGCCGGTCGCCACATCAGGCCCGCCAGCGCCGCCAGGCCGGCGGCCATCCCCCAACTCTTGGCGGCGCTCAGCGGTTCGCCGAACAGCACGAATGCCGCGATCAACGAAATGAGCAGTGACAGCCGCTGCGCCACTTCCGAACGCACGATGCCGGCGTGGCGCACCGAGCCGGCCAGCGCCAGGAAGATGGTCGGCAGCAGCAGGCCCAGGCCGACCAACGCCGGCCACGCGCCGGCCGCGGCATGCAGTGCCGACGACGCGGGCGCGAACACCAATGCACTCGCTGCAGCTGCGACCACATAGTTCCAGGCGATCGCCTGACCCACGTCGATGTCCAGCCGGCGGGCGAGCTTGAGCAGCACCGAAACCAGCACGCTGCACAGCGCGGCGGCCAAGAAGAAGGGCATGGCGGAGGGTCCGGGAAAAACCGAAGGATAAGGGACACACGCTCCGGCGGGGCGGACGCCACCCGCCTGGCGCATGATGTGCGCCTTGGAACGGGAGGCTCCCATGCTCGAACTGCGACCGACCTGCGAACACTGCAACAAGCCGCTGCCGCCGGCATCGACCGCGGCGCGCATCTGCTCGTTCGAATGCACCTTCTGCCATGGCTGCGTCGAAGGCGTACTGCAGGGCGTGTGCCCGAACTGCGGCGGCGGTTTCGTGCCGCGGCCGGTGCGGCCGGCGCACGACTGGAAGAACGGCAACTTCCTCGGGCGCTATCCCGCCACGGGCAAGGTCACGCACAAGCCGGTGGACGCGCTGGCCCACCGGGAACTGGTCGGCCGCCTGGCGGCCATGGCGCCGCACGAACGTTGAGCGCCCGATGGTGCGTGGTCGCTCGAATCGGGCCGCGTAGGGTGGGCTTGAGCCCACCACCGATCCGGCCGGGTCGAACGGCGGTGGGCTGAAGCCCACCCTACGAAGCGGTCGCAGGCTTCGATCGCTTCAGGTCCTGAGGCCTGCCGCGGCGCTGGCGAGCGCTTCGATACCGGCCCAGTCGCCGGCAGCGAGCTTGTCGGCGGGCGTGAGCCAGGATCCGCCCACGCACAGCACGCTGGGCAGGGCAAGGAACTCGCCGGCGGTGGCGGCGCTGATGCCGCCGGTCGGACAGAAGCGCAACTGCGGCAGCGGCCCAGCCCATGCCGCCAGCAGCTTCGCGCCGCCAGCGGGCACGGCGGGGAAGAACTTCAGGTGCCGGTAGCCGCGCTCCAGCAGCGCCATCGCCTCGCTGGCGGTGGCCGCGCCGGGGAGCAGCGGCAGCGGGATGTCCGCGGCGGCATCCAGCAATCGCGAGGTCGCGCCGGGCGAGACGGCGAAGCGTGCACCCGCCTCGTACGCCGCGCGCAGGTCGGCCTCGCCCAGCACCGTGCCCACGCCGACCATCGCGCCCTCGACTTCCGCGGCGATCGCACGGACGGCCTCCAGCGCGGCCGCCGTGCGCAAGGTCACCTCGATCGCCGGCACGCCGCCGGCGACCAGCGCGCGCGCCATCGGTACGGCGGCGCGCGCATCCTCGATCACCACCACCGGGATCACCGGCGCCAGGCGCATCGCCCGTTCGATTTCCTGCTGCCTGTCGGCTTGGTTCATCAGAGCACTCCGGCGCCGAGGTCGGCGTTCATGGCGTGGTTGCGGAACAGGGCGAAGAGTTCGCGGCCGGTGCCGGCCTGGTGCGCCGCCTGGCTGCCGGCGTCAGGCGCACGGGTGGCAAACTCGGCGGCATCGACCAGGACGTCCAGGCGTCCATTCGCACAGTCCAGCCGGATCAAGTCGCCCTCGCGCACGCGCGCCAGCGGCCCGCCTGCGGCGGCTTCCGGCGTGACGTGGATGGCCGCCGGCACGCGGCCGGAGGCGCCCGACATGCGCCCGTCGGTGACCAGCGCGATGCGGTGGCCGCGGTCCTGCAGCACGGCGAGCGTGGGCGTGAGCTTGTGCAGCTCCGGCATGCCGATCGCCTGCGGGCCCTGGAAGCGCACCACCGCCACGAAGTCGCGGTTGAGTTCGCCGCGCTCGAAGGCGGCGCGTACCGCGTCCTGGTCGTCGAACACCACGGCAGGGGCCTCGATCAGCAGGCGATCCTCCGGTACGGCCGAGACCTTGATCACCGCCCGGCCCAGGTTGCCGTCGAGCAGGCGCAGGCCGCCATCGGGACGGAACGGCTCGTCTGCGCTGCGCAGCACGCCGCGGTTGCCGCTCTTCTTGCCGACCGGCTTCCACGCCAGCTGGCCGGTCCCGTTGAGTTCCGGCACGAAGGTGTAGGCAGCCAGGCCCTTGCCGGCCAGCGTCTGCACGTCGGGGTTGAGCAGGCCGGCGTCGAGCAACTGATCGATCAGGAACGCCATGCCGCCGGCCTCGTGGAACTGGTTCACGTCGGCGTAGCCGTTGGGGTACACGCGCGCCAGCAATGGCACCACGGAGGAGAGCGCGTCGAAGTCGTCCCAGCTCAGCATGACGCCGGCCGCGCGCGCCATCGCCACCAGGTGCATCAGGTGGTTGGTCGAGCCGCCGGTGGCGTGCAGGCCGACCACGCCGTTGACGATCGCCCGCTCGTCGACGATGTGGCCCAGCGGCAGGCGCGTGGCGGGCGCCGCGTGCACGGCGACCGCCTGCACCGCGGCGCGGGTAAGCGCGTCGCGCAGCGGCGTGTCGGGCGCCACGAAGCTCGCGCCCGGCAGTTGCAGGCCCATGATCTCCATCAGCATCTGGTTGGAGTTGGCCGTGCCGTAGAAGGTGCAGGTGCCGGGGCTGTGGTAGGACGCCGCTTCGGCTTCCAGCAGCTCGGCACGCGTGGCCTTGCCCTCGGCGAAGGCCTGGCGCACTTTGGATTTCTGCTCGTTGGGGATGCCGCTGGGCATCGGTCCGGACGGCACGAACGCGCCCGGCAGGTGGCCGAAGCTGAGCGCGCCGATCAGCAGGCCCGGCACGATCTTGTCGCATATACCTAAGTACAGCGCGCCGTCGAACATGTCGTGCGACAGCGCCACGGCGGTGGCCATCGCGATCACGTCGCGCGAGAACAGCGACAGTTCCATGCCGGCACGGCCCTGGGTGACGCCGTCGCACATCGCCGGCACGCCGCCGGCCACCTGCGCGGTGGCGCCGAACTGGTGGGCCAGCTCGCGGATCAGCGCCGGGTAGCGCTCGTAAGGGCGGTGCGCCGAGAGCATGTCGTTGTAGGCGGTGACGATGCCGAGGTTCGGCCCGCGGCCCTCGCGCAGCGCGGCCTTGTCGTCGCCGGTGCAGCCGGCGAAGCCATGCGCGAGGTTGCCGCAGGACAACTGCGCGCGGTGCGGGCCGTCACCCCCGGCAGCCGCGTCGATGCGCGCGAGATAGGCCGCGCGACTGTCGCGGCTGCGCTCGATGAGGCGCGCGGTGACTTCGGCGACGACGGGATGCAGCGAACTCATGGCAGGTACTCCATGCCGGTCGATTCGTTCCGGCAGTCAATGATCAGGGACACCAGTACACGTCGGCCGGCACCGGCGAGCGCGCCAGCACGACGCGGATCGGATAGTGCGCGGCCTCGCCCAGGCCAAGCCGCGCCTGCGCCAGCACGTCGCGCTTGTCCTCGCCTTCGATGTGCAGGAACAGGTGGCGGGTTTCGAGCAGGGTGGGCAGGGTCAGGGTGATGCGCGGCTCGCCGGCGCCGGGCGCGCGCATCGGCAACACGCCGCTGGGCTGGTTCGGATCCAGTGCGGCGGCGAGCTGGTCGCCCCCGGGGAAGAACGAGGCCGTATGCCCATCCGGCCCCATACCCAGCACCACCGCGTCGAATGGCAGCGGCAGCGCATGGATGCGCCGGCCGGCTTCGGCCTGCCCTTCCTCCGGCGTGGCCGCGCCGGTGTACAGCGGCACGAACGAGGCAACGGCCGCCTGGTTCTGCAGCAGGTGCCCACGCACCAGGCGCGCGTTGGAGCGCGGATCGCCCTCGTCCACCCAGCGCTCGTCGACCAGGGTGACCTGCACCCGGGACCAGTCCAGCGTGGCCTGCGACAGCAGATCGAAGAAGCGCAGCGGCGTGCGTCCGCCGGAGACTGCCAGCAGGGCGAAGTCGCGCTCCAGCAGGCCCGCGCGCAAACGGTCGGCGACGCGCTCGGCCAGGGCCAGGGCGAGCGCATGGCCGTCGGCGAAGCTGTGGGTGGTGACGTTGATCGAGGTCGTCATGGGCGCACTGGCGTGGAAAGGGTCCGACAGTGTCGGCAGCCGGTTGCGGGCATCGGGTGAAGCACCGCGCTACTCGCTGTCCTCGTTCCAGGTGCGGCCGTCGCGCTCGATCAGCGCCACCGCCGCACTCGGCCCCCAGCTGCCGGCGGCGTAGGGCCGCGGCGGCTCGCCGGCGGCACCCCACGCGGCCAGGATAGGATCAATCCAGCGCCAGGCCGCCTCGACTTCGTCGCGGCGCATGAACAGCGTGGGATTGCCGCGCACCACGTCCAGCAGCAGGCGCTCGTAGGCATCCGGCTGTTGCACGCCGAAGGCTTCCACGAAGCTCATGTCCAGCGGCACGTGGCGCAGGCGCAAGCCGCCCGGGCCCGGATGCTTGATGGTCAGCCACAGCTTGACGCCTTCGTCCGGCTGCAGCCGCAGCACCAGCCGGTTCTGCGCCAGCGGGCCGGCCGAGGCATCGAAGATCGAGTGCGGCACCGACTTGAATGCCACCACGATCTCGGACAGCCGCGCGGACAGGCGCTTGCCGGTGCGCAGGTAGAACGGCACGCCGGCCCAGCGCCAGTTGGCGATTTCCGCCTTCAGCGCGACGAAGGTCTCGGTGTTGGACTGGCCGTCGTCCAGTTCTTCCAGGTAGCCCGGCACGCGCTCGCCGTCGATGGCGCCGGCCTTGTACTGGCCACGCACCGTGAGCTGGGCGCTGTTGCGCATGTCGATGGGCTTCAACGCATGCAGCACCTTGAGCTTCTCGTCGCGCACGGCGTCGGGCGAGAGCGAGGCCGGCGGTTCCATCGCCACCATGCACAGCAGCTGCAGCATGTGGTTCTGCACCATGTCGCGCAGCGCGCCGGCGCGGTCGTAGTAGCCGGCACGACGGCCCAGGCCGAGCGTCTCGGCCACGGTGATCTGCACGTGGTCGATGTGGCCGGCGTTCCACAGCGGCTCGAACAGCGCGTTGCCGAAGCGCAGCGCGAGCAGGTTCTGCACCGTCTCCTTGCCGAGGTAGTGGTCGATGCGGAAGGTCTGCGCCTCGGAGAACACGCGACCGACCGCCTCGATGATGCCCATCGCGCTGGCCAGGTCGCGGCCGATCGGCTTCTCCAGCACCACGCGCGAGTTCGGCCCGTTGAGGCCGTTGGCGCCAAGCCGGTTGCAGATGTCGACGAACAGCTCCGGCGAGGTGGAGAGGTAGAACACGCGGATGTGTTCGGGCTGCTCGTTCACCAGCGCGGCGAACGTGTCCCAGCCCTCGTCCTTGCGTGCATCCAGCGGCAGGTAATAAAGCTGTGGCAGGAACGCTTCGATCTGCTCGCTCGCGCCGCCGCCATCGGCGAGCACGTCGCGTACCAGGCCGCGGTAGCCGGCATCGTCCAGGCCTTCGCGCGCCACGCCGATGATCCGGCTGGCCGCGGGCACCTGGCCGTCGACGAAACGGTGGAACAGCGCCGGCAGCAGTTTGCGCAGGGCCAGGTCGCCGGTGCCGCCGAAAATCACCAGGTCGAACGGGTCGACGGGCGGGGGAGAAACCGTCACGGTTCACCTCGATTGCGTGTTGGGCAGACGGAATGGGCCATCCCGCCTGGGCGCCGAGGATGGTACCAGTGAAATACCAGATTACGCAGCCAGGCGTGCAGGTCATGCATACGTTTTCATGGCGGCTTGCCGCAAATGGTGTGAGATTGGTATGGTTCTGCCATGGAGACCGCGCTCGCCGCCGAATACCGCCGCCTCTGCGAAAGCCCCGATACGCGCCAGCCGCTGGCCTACCTGCGGCTGCGCCGGGCGATCCGCACCGTGGTCGAACACCGCGACATCGAACCGGGCCAGGCGCTGCCCAGCGAGCGCGACCTGTCGCAGGCGCTGGGCCTCTCGCGCGTGACCGTGCGCAAGGCCATCGCCGGCCTGGTCGAAGAGGGCCTGCTGACCCAGCGCCACGGCGCCGGCACCTTCGTCGCCGAGCGCATCGTCAAGCCGATGTCGCGGCTGACCAGCTTCACCGAGGACCTGCGCGCGCGCGGCCTGAACCCCCGCTCGGAATTCTTCGAGCGCGGCATCGGCGAGGTGACGCCGGAAGAGGCCATGGCAATGAACCTTTCGCCCGGCGCGGCCGTGGTGCGCCTGCACCGCGTGCGCTACGCCGGCGACGAGCCGCTGGCGATCGAGCGCAGCGTGGTGCCCGCCAGCGTCCTGCCCGATCCGATGGCGGTGCGCGATTCGCTCTACGAAGCGCTGGAACAACGCAACGCCCGCCCGCGCCGCGCCCTGCAGCGCCTGCGTGCGGTGTCGCTGAGCGCCCAGCACGCCCGCCTGCTCCACGTGCCCACCGGCAGCGCCGGCCTGAGCATCGAGCGTCGCAGCTTCCTCGACGACGGCCGCGTGGTGGAATTCACCAGCTCGTGGTACCGCGGCGACATCTACGACTTCGTGGCCGAGCTCCATACGGACTGACTTGCGTGCGCGGTACACGCAGCAGGTCGGACGGTTACCATCGAGCAATGACTGCCAGCCAACCCGTATCACTCGACACCTTGCGTGAGCGCGCCCGGATCTACCTGGAGGGCGGACAGTTGCCTGCCGCGCAGGCCACGCTGGAAACCATCCTCCGGCAGGCCCCGAACGACCTGGCATGCAGCCTCCAGCTGGCCGACCTTTTGTTCCAGCAGGGTCACCTGCAGGCATCGACCCTGCCGCTGCTCCGGGCCCTCCATCGCTTGCCGAAGGATGCACTCCTGATCGTCGGCATGATTCAACGCCTGGTCGGGCGTGGAGAGATTGTGGCTGCCCGTGCCTGCCTCGATTTACTGACTCAGGCGCCGGACCCGCCGGCCCACGTCGTGCTGGCACAGGCGAAAATGCGATTCATGATCGGCGAGTTCCGCGAGGCGCTGGAGCTCACGGAAAAGGCGGTACGCGCCGGCGTGGAGACGCCTGAAGCAGGCCGGCTCCATGGCATGTTGCTGCAGTTCAACGGGCGCATGGACGAGGCGTGCAAGGTACTGGAGCAATGCCTGGATCGCTGGCCTGATTTCGGTGATGCGGCGCCCGCCTTGGTCGATATGCGCAAGCAGACACCGGATGCCAACCATCTGGCCCGCCTGCAGGAGCAACTTCAGCGCTTGCCGGAGCAACCCACGGACTCGGGCCAGGCCTTCGCGCGGGCCGAGTTCGAGTACGCAGTCTTCAAGACGCTGGACGATCTTGGCCGGTACGACGAAGCATGGCGGGCACTGGCGCGCTGCAACGCGTTGATGTCTCGCTTGAACCCCTACAACCCCACGACGCAGGAAGCGGTAACCGACGCGCTGATCCGGGCGTCGGCCGAACGGGACGCGGCCGCCACGCAATCTCCGGCATTCGAGGGACCGATCCCGATTTTCATCGTGGGCATGCCGCGCTCAGGCACCACGCTGCTGGACCGCATCCTGTCGAGCCATTCCAAGGTGACTTCCGCGGGCGAGATCGGCGACTTCTGGCGCCAACTGCACTGGATGGCCGACGTTATTCCGGAGCAGGCCGAAGGGTTGCTGCGCGTAACCCAGCGCAGCCGTGATATCGACTTCCATCAGGTCGGCCTGCGCTACCTCAAGCAGACGCAGTGGCGAGCGGAAGGCCGGCCGTACTACGTCGACAAACTGCCCGGCAACATTCAGCTGGTGGCGTTCATCCGCCGGGCTTTGCCGCATGCGCCGATCCTGCACATGGTGCGCGATCCGATGGACACGTGCTTCTCCAACTTCAAGGCGATGTTCGGCAACATTTCGGCCCACACTTACGAGCTAGGCGCCATGGCGCACTACTACGGGCAACACGCCCGTCTGGTCCGCCATTGGCACGAGACCCTGCCCGGCGCCATGCTGGATGTTGACTACGCCGAACTGGTTCGCGATTCGGCCACGACCATCCCACGCGTGCTCGCCCATTGCGGGCTTGATGTGGAAGAAGCTTGCCTGCGCCCCGAAAGCAACGCCGCTCCGGTCGCCACGCGAAGCAGCCCGCAAGTCCGGGAGTCCATCCATACACGCGGACTGGGTGCCTGGCGCCATTACGAAAGCCAGCTCCAACCCCTGCGCAAGGCGCTTGCGGACCTAGGCTGAACGCGCATCCGTTCGCCGAAGGCGAAATTCGGGCGCGTCACGCCTGGCCTTAGGTAGACCGTTGTACGGCCCGCAGCGCGGGTGCTCGTTCGGTCGGGAAGGTGGCGCGGGTTTGTCGTCGAAACCGTCTCCGCACCAGCCCTCGAGCGCATCTCACGCGTTGACTCATGACGGTCGGGGCATCCTTTCTTCCGGGCCGGCCGCCTTCCTTGCGGTGGGTCGAACGCTTGGAAAAAAGCCACCGGTCTCGCGACCGGTGGCTTCAGGGCTCAACTCAGCCGATCTTCTCTTAGTAGTCGTAGCTCACCGACAGGCGCACGTAGCGCGGCGGCTCGAACGTCACCGGCGTGTGGAACTGGTTGTCAATGAAGCCCGGATCCGTATCCCGGGTCGGGTAGGTCTGTGTCGCGCGCTGCTCGTTGAGCAGGTTGAAGACGTCCAGTTTGAATGCAAGCTTGTGATCGGCAAAGGCGGGCATGTACTGCATGCCGACGTTGATCTGCTTGGTCCACGGCGTGTGCGTTTCACCCGGCGGCGACTTGCGGCCACCGCACCAGTGGTAGTCCGGGCCGTAGGCTGTCGGGTCCTGGTCGGCGGTCGGGCCGTAGTAGCCGAGGCACGACTCGGCCACGCCCGACTGGATCAGGGCGGTACCGGAGACCAGCCATTCCGGCGAGAACGAGTAGGCGCCACGGATGCGAAGCTGATGCTTGCGCACGTTGAACAATTCGCCGTTCTGGCCGTCCATTAACTGCCAGGCATCCCAGTCTTCGGTCTTGGACACGTCGCCCTGGCCGAAGTCCGAACGAACCTGGCCTTCGGTGTTGCCGAAGCCGCGGGAGTAGGTGTAATCCACGCGAGCTTGCCACTTGCCGTCGAACGGATGCTCCAGGTACAGGTTCAGCGAGCCGGTCTTGCGCTTGACGCCCTGGGTAAAGCCCCAGTCCTCCTGAGTCATCGACACCAACTGGTCGGGCAGGCCGCTGCCTTCATCCGCCCTGACCAACATGGTATTGGTCTGACCCGGGTTGATCAGGCGGCAATACGCCGGGCCCAGTAGCGAGTTGTAGTAGCCGCTGTTCACGATGGCGAGATAGTTGTCGTAGCTGTACTCGCCGCCCGGCGCGATTCCCATCTTTCCGGCGATGCGGTACGGGCTGCACTCGTCGTCGATGGCGGTCTTCAGATCACGCCACATAGCCTTGGCGCCGTAGTTCCAGCTGTCGTTGAGCTGCTTGTCGAAGCCAACAATGAACTCGTCCAGGTATTCGGGCTTGAGGTTGCGCGCGGTGACCTGCTCGGGGTCCTTGGGCAGGCCGAACTCGCCATCGGGGGAAACCAGGCCGCCGACGGGCGTCAGCCCCTGCGGAATGCCGTTCGCATCCACACTGGTGTAGTCGTAGGTCTGCCAGGTGTAGGTCGATATGTTGGCCGCGCGTTCGGCGGCGTTATCCGGCAGCGCGAGGTAGTAGCGGCCGACGTTACCGTAGATCTTGAACGAGGAATCGCCGTTGACGTCCCAGCTGACGCCGATGCGCGGCTCCCACTGGTTCTTCATGTCGACGAAGGCATCGCCGCGATCGTTGTAGTTGGTGAAGTGGTCGTTGCGCAGACCCACCTTCAGCAGGACGTTGGAGGAGACCTGCCAGGTATCCTGGATGTACCACGCCTTCTGATCCATCGACATGCTGGTCTGCCAACCGATCTTGTACTGGCGCACCGTGCCATTGGAGCGGTAGGACCAGAAGTAGTCGATCGCCGGATTGAACGGGTTGATCTGTGACTGGCCCTGGTTCGTGGCCTCGTAATGCATGTTGTCGATACCGACGGCCAGGTCGTGGTCGCCCAGGCGGTAATCGAAGTCGACGCGCAGCCCGTGGGTGCCGTTGGTGGCGTCGCTGGACAGCCAGCTGCTGTTGGTCTGGGTGTTGCTGATGCCGGTCGGCGGCGTACCCGCCGGAACCTTGGTCGGATCCTGGTACTGCGGGTTGGAGATGAACGGCAGCTCGCTGTGGTTGCCGTAGATGTTGGGATTCTTGAAGTCTGCCTTGCCGTAGACGATGCTCAGCGTCGCATTGTCAGTGATGTAGCTGGTGAAGTGGCCGATGTAGAAGTCGGCGTTGTCCTTGGTGATGTCATTCGGGGCCGCGAACGCACCTGGGGTGAGCGTCGCGTAGTCGAAGTAGTAGGTCGAGCCGGTGCCGGTGGTCTGGTTGTTCTTCAGCGCGGTCAGCTCGAGAACGTTGTTGTCGGTAATGTTCCAGTCCAACTTGCCGTAGAACTTGGTGTTCTTGTCGCGGTTGTAGGACACGCGCTCGGTGGTGTCGGTACCGACCGTGGTGTAACCGGTCTTGGTGGTTTCGGCGGCCAGGAACATGAACAGCTTGTCCTTGATCAGCGGACCGCCCAAGTAGGCCGAATAGACCGTTTCCCATTGTTTGTTGTCACTGCGGTACTGATGCAGCGCGCCCACCAGGTCCGGATCCGCCCACTGGTATTCGAGGGCTCCCGTCGGCGGCGGCAGCGCACCACTGGCGTAGTAGCGGTTGCGCGGGCTGGCCTGCAGATACTTCGGTTCCCACACGACCTGGCCACCAAAGTGCCATTCGTTGGTGCCGCGCTTTCCGATCTGGTTGATCACGCCACCATCGGAACGACCGTACTTGGCGTCGTAACCGCCAGTGAGGGTTTCCTGCTGGTCGATCGCACCATAGGGCAACTGGAAGCCGCCGATGTTGCGGTACGGCTCGCCGGTGTTGTAGCCGTTCACGTAGTACGCGTTTTCGGAGACGCTCGAACCACCGAAGGCCACGGCGTTGGCAAAATAGCTGCTGCCCTTCACGGTGCCCGGAGCGAGCAGCGCGATGGCCTCGGCGCTACGGGTCACCGGCAGCTTCTGCAGGTCGGCCGCGGTGATGATTGTGCTGGAGTTGACGCTGGTTACGTCGATGGCGGGCAGCGCGCTGGCGACCACCTGCACGGTGCCGAGGTTCTGCGCGTTCTCCGCAGTCGCGGCGGCAAACGGTACCTGGGTACCCGCGCCCGGCGAAACGCCGACGTTTTCCTGCGTGGCGAGCACTTGGCCATCCTTGCGCAGGGTAACCGTGTAGCGACCCACCGGCACGGTGACCGAATAGCGACCGCTCGCATCCACCGCGACTTCTCGGGTGGCGCCTCCGGCGCCCTGGACGACGACGGTCTCGCCTGCGGCGACCGGAGCTGTACCGAAGATGGTGCCGGTTGTGGACTGGCCGTGCGCGAGGCCGGTCAAGCCTAGTCCCAGGGCCAAGGCCACGGTCAAAGCGGTCGGGCGTGGCAATGCCCCGTGCAGTTTATGAAGCTTGTTCATTTAGCGATCTCCCCAAAGCGGCCGTTAGCCGGGCCATGAAAGTCCTGGCAGAAGAAAGGCCAAACCCATGCTTCCTAACCGACATCGCTGCGATAGGTGTCGGCACCCCAGCGGGTTTTAGCCGCAACCAACACTCGGCTGCGGCCTGAAGCTAGCTCTGCCCGAGATGGAGTGTCAACTTTTTTTTAATCATCTCACCGTTCATGAGATGCTTATATTCGTGCAGAGAATGTGAAGTAAGTGCCGGTCGCCTCAGGGTTTTTGTCGATCCGGTGGATAGCCGTATTTAATGGATAGAGTTAAGCGGAGTGCCACTCCGCACTCTCCAGCCGAAGTTAATCGCATGTATTTTTAATGAATAGAGCTTCACCGCATACCGCAGCGGTTTTGCTCCGCATGCAGTGGCGCACGGCGGCGCGAGTTCGGCAGGCGCGATACATCGGTTGGCTGCGTTACGTGGGCTTTCGTCCCGCTTTGGCGCCCAACCCCGGCTGATTCTGTGGCCTGTCGACCACGGGTGCGTAACCGAACGCACGCCTCGGCGATCGCGCTTTCAACGCCAACGCTATTTTTGATGGCGTCGCTCCCTGCGTACTTAAGCAAGCGCCCGCTGCAAAGGCCCAAGATATTTTGCGTAGTGCTGCCACTCGCCCACGGAGCGAGAGTGAATGGGCTCGCGTACTTGTGTACTGCTCTGCGTGGCTACCGGGTCCGTATTGCGCTCCGGATGGAGGCATCCTTCCTCCAGATCCAGACCACAATGGACCAGCACGCGGTGAAGCGTCTCGCTGGGTTCAGTCACGAGCGCCGCGTAGGACACATCCAGCATGGCGCCGGGAAATGCGACGCGCCAATGATCAGTAAGCCGTGAATACTGTTTGTAGTAGTGCGCCAGCGCTTGCTGCTCGTAGCAATAGGCCGACGCATTGCCAAACATGACCTTGAGGTTGGAGAAACACACATCCATGGGGTCACGCACCATGTGCAGGATGGGCGCGTGCGGCAGCGCTTGACGGATGAACGGCACCATGCGCACGTTGATGGGCAGCTTGTCGATGTAGAACTGGTGGCCGCGCGCTCGCCAGGCTGTCTGGCGGATATAGCGCGCACCCAGTTCCGCAAAGTCGATATCGGCGGCTCTTTCGATCATCCGAAGGAGGCCCTGCACGCCTGCGGGAGGGGCATCGGTCATCCACCGGAGCTGGCTAAGGAAGTCATTGATCTCGCCCGCGGAGGCCACCTGCGAATGGGCCGCGAGCATTTGGTTGAGCAGCGTCGTTCCCGATCGCGGCATGCCCACGATGAAAATAGGTGTGGGACCGGCAAGTGGCGCCGCTGCCGCCGGGCGATCCGTCAGTTTGCGCGAAGCCTGGATGAGCGCATCGATCGCCGCCACTTCGCCCGACGCGTTGTAGGGATTGAGCTTGTGCATCAGTGCATTGCTGCGTTCCAGCGCGGCCCACGCCTCGTCGTGGACGCCCAGATCGTCAAGCACCTTGAACACGGCTGATTCGAATTGCGCGCGAACGTAACTCGCGCGCGTCCCATCGGGCACTGGAAGCCGATCGAGGCAACCACGCAACAGATCCAAGTGGTTGGCTGCCGGCGTCTGCGTCCGCAGGTTCACCAGCATGACGGCGGCGTCTCCCAGGTCGGGCCAGTGATGGAGGCAACTCGCCAGAATTCCTTCCGCTTCAGTCAACTTTCCCGAACAGCGCAACAACATGGCGTGGAGGTACCGGTCGTCAGCCCCATCGACTCCCGCGGCGACCGCTCTTCCCATCAGGGAGGTCGCGCTCGATACGTCGCCGATCATCCAGTGCAGGTGCGCCTGCTCGGCAAGAACCGACGCAGGCGGCTGGGGTGCACGGGCCAAATGATCCAGGCAGGCACGCGCCGCCTCCACTTCGCCAAGCATCAGCAGGCGAACCGTCAGTTGCGCGATGAGGGGGACATGGTTGGGCAGCAAGGGCACCGCATCCAGCAGTTGTCGGCTTGCCGCCTGCAGATGGCCCTGCCGAAGCAAAACGCTGGCCATCTCGATACGTATGGGCACGTCGCCCGGAGTGCGCTGCAGCAACGATTCCAACGCCATTCTTGCCGCGTCCCATTGCTGGGCATCCATGTGGAACTTGGCCTGGCGCCTGAGCTCAGTGATCACCGCCGTACTGTTTTCTGTCATGAGAAGAAGGCTACTCAACGCCATGGGGTTCGACAAATGCGCCTGCCGTGTTGTGCAGCTGGACGGCGCGCTGCCGGCTTCGATACGCGGAATGGGCTTTTTCGGCGTCGTGGTATGCATGAAGCGTGTGCAAGGAACGGGAGCCGTGCCCCATGGTCTCGCTTCGACCGATGGTTACTTACGAAACCGCATGGCGTGTATATGGCGGTCAAGCGCACTCTGCAGGTCGGAAAGCTGGGTGGCATAACTACGCCATTGGCCAAGTGCGCGAGTGTGTACCGGTTCGCGCACCTGCACGCTGCTTGGCGTTGCAACGGGCGTAGCGTTGCGCTCCGGAGACAAGCAGCCCGGTTCGAGTTCGAGGCCGCAGTAGTCAAGGACCTGGCGAAGGGTAGCCTCTGGCTCCTGCACCAGAGCGGCATACGAAACATCGAGCATGGCCTTGGGCAGGACCGTCCGCCACTGGTCTGCCTGGCGCACATACTGGGCGTAGTAGTGCGCCATTGCGTCGATATCGTAGCTATAGGCCGAGACGTTGCCGAACATGGCCTTGAGATTGGAGAAGCACACATCCATTGGTTCACGCACGATGTGCAGGATGCGCGCATGTGGAAGCGCGTGTCGGATGAAGGGCACCATCTGGATATTGGACGGCAATTTGTCGATGTAATAAGGGTGTCCCTTCGCGCGCCATTGGGTCTGTTTGAGGTAGCGCGCGCCCAGGTCCGCAAAATCGATCCTGCCCACGCGCTCGAACGCCTTTGCAAGCGCTCGTGCGCCTGCCGGCGCGACATCGGCGGCCCAGAGAAACTGACGTTGGAAGTCATTGATCTCGCCCGCTGAAGCCACGCGCGAATGATTTGAGAGCATGCGCTCCAGTAATGTCGTGCCGGATCGCGGTAGACCGACGATAAAAATCGGGATCGGGCCATCTGCCTGTCCTGCGGCGCTCGCGGCCGCCGCGATGGCGGCGGGCGCGCCAATGAGCGCCTGGGTAAGCGCCTCTTCCGCGGCGGCATCATAGGGATTGAGCGCCTGCATCAATCCGTTGCTGCGCGCCAGGGCCGACCACGCCTCATCGTAACGTCCCAGGTCGTCCAGCTCCTTGAAAAGCGCGGCCTCGAATTCCGCCCTGACATGATTGTCGTCACGGTGATGGCTGCCGACAGGGATGCGAGCCAACTGCGCGTGCAGGAAATCGAGATGGTGCGTATCGGGCGTCTGCTTCTGCACGTTGGCCAGCGCCATGGCAGCGCCTCCGAACAGCGGCCATCGACGCAGGCAAGCCTCAAGCACCTCCCTGGCGGCAACCAGCTCGCCGCTGTACTGCAGCATCATGGCGTACTGGAGATGGGCGTCCGGTTCGTCCGCGCCCTCGGCGATGGCGCGCTCGATCAGGCTCCTCGATTCGCCGATTTCACCAAGCATCCACCAGAGCCTCGATTGCTCCGCGAGCGTATGGGCGGGTTGTCCGCGAATCGCAGTGAAGCGGGAAAGGCAGGCGCGGGCGGCCAGAGTCGCTCCGCCGGTGAATAACCCACGCACGAGCTCGATCATCGTGGGGACATCGTCCGGTGGTGTCCTGGCGACATGCATCAGCTGCTCGGTCGGGGCACGCAGTTGCCCCTGCCTGAACATGACGTTGGCCAGCCCCATGCGCGCCCGTGCATCATGCGGCGCCAACTGTACAAGTGACTCCAGCGTCGCCTGCGCAGCAGCCCATTGCTGCGTGTCCATGTAGTGCTGGGCGCGCCGGTGTCGCCGATCCTGTGCCATCGAAAGATTGGGTGTATTCATCGAAGTGATTGTCCATTATCGAAGGCGCCTGCGTCCGGCTCCGAGAGCGCATCTTCCATTGAGCCCCCGCGCCCGGGTTTGCGTCGGCTTTCGGCATATCCAGACCTGTCTTTGGAAGGAATATCCCTACGTCAGGTCCAGCCGTTGGCGGCTTCCTGTCCATGGCACGACCGGTTTTCGCCTTGCCGAGCGCAACGGAAAAAAAAGGCGCCACCTTTTCAGGTGGCGCCTTTGGCGAATCTAACTGCAAATTCGCTTACTGGCCTGATCAGAAGTCGTAAGACACCGACAGACGCATGTACCGCGGCGGATCGAAGTAGAGGCCCTGACCGTAGGTGTTGGACACCGTGAAGACGGACGAGCGGCTCTCCGAACGCGGGTCAAGCTGCAGCGGCTTCTGTTCGTTCAGCACGTTGTACACCTCCAGCTGCAGAGCGAGCTTGCCGTCTGCGAACGAGGGGGTGTAACGCACGCTCAGGTTCAGCTTCTTGGTCCACGGCGTGAAGCCCGTGTCGCCGAGCCTGGACGGCTGGCCGAAGCAGAAGTGGTAGTCCGAACCGTAACCGGTCGGATCCTCTTCGTTCGGGCCATAGAAGCCAAGGCACTCCTTCGGGGTGCCCGACTGCGCCAGCAGGACGCCCGACACCAGCCACTCAGGCGTGAACTGGTACGCGCCGCGGATGCGGATCTGATGGCGACGGTCGTTCGACAGATAGCCGTTGCCGTACTGCATCAGCTGCCAGGAATCCCAGTTCTCGGTCTTGGAGACGTCGCCCTGGCCAAAGTCGGAACGCACCTGGCCTTCCGTGTTGCCTTCGTTCTTCGACCAGGTGTAGTCGATACGGCCCTGCCACTTGCCATCGAACGGATGCTCGAGGTACAGGTTCACGCCCTTGTAGGTGCGCTTGGCCTTGTAGTCGTAGCCCCAATCGGCGGCCGTCATGGTCACGTTGGTGTAGGTGCCATCGACGTCGCTCTTGAGCGCGAACGTATTGGTGCCACCCGGGTTGAACAGACGGCAGTACGGGTTGACCAGCGCACCGTAATAGTCGTCCGGGTTCAGGCCCATCGACTCGAGCTTGGGCACGAGGCTGCCGAACGGATCGCACTCGTCGTCGATCGCGGTCTTCAGTTCGCGGTAGGTCACCTTGGCGCCGTAGACCCAATCCGCACCAAGCGTCTTGTCGAAGCCCAGGATGTACTCGTCCTGGTACTGAGCCTTCAGGTCGAGCGCCGAAACCTGGCGAGCGTCCTTGGGATCGCCGGTCTCGAAGTTCGAGGACACGGGGCCCGGACCGGCCGGATTGCCGTCAGCCGACGGAACCGGCGTGAGGTCGAGCGGAATACCGTTCGAATCCATACCGCCATAGGTGTAGTACTGGCGGGTGAAGGTCGACCGGTTGGCGGCGCGCTCGGCAACGTTGTTCGGCAGCGCGAGGTAGTAGCGGCCGGCGTTGCCGTAGACCTTGAAGCTCGAGTCGCCGTTGACGTCCCAGCTGGCGCCCAGACGCGGCTCCCACTGGTTCTTTTCGTCGACGAAGGCAATGCCGAGGTCGTTGTAGTTGGTGAAGTGGTCGTTGCGAACGCCGATGTTCAGCTGCAGGTTGTCAGTGACGTTCCACACGTCCTGCAGGTAGTACGCCTTCTGGTCCATCGTCATGCTGGTCTGGACACTGAAGATGTACTTGGCGACGTAGTAACCCTCGCCACCCGGTGCGCCGACGTTCAGCGTGGTGCTGATGTTCTTGGAAGGATCGGTCGCATGCGAGTAGATCCAGGCGTAGCCCGGGCCCGACATGGTCTGGCCCTGGTTCTTGGCCGTGTACTGCATATTGTCGATACCGACGGCAAGGTCGTGGTCACCCAGGCGGTAGTCGAAGTCGACGCGCAGACCGTCGGTGTGATTGGCCGCGTCCGGCGAATACACGTAGAAACCGCTCTGGTCGTTGGTGACGAACGGGCCACCGTACGCCGGGTTCTGGTTGGCCGAACCCGAAATCGCCGGAAGCTCGCTCTTGTTTCCGTAGACGACCGGGTTCTTGAAGTCGCCCTTACCGTAGGTGACGCTCAGCGTGGCGTTGTCACCGATGTAGCTGGTGTACTTGCCGATCAGGAACTGGGCCGAGTCCTTGTTCACGTCGTTGACGTAGGAGAAGGGCCCGGAGGTCAGCGTGTCGTAATCGAAATCGTACGCCGCGCCGCTGCCCGTGCTCTCCTCGCTCTTCAGCCCGGTCAGCTCGAAGACGTTGTTCTCGTCGATGTTCCAGTCCAACTTACCGTAGAAGTGCGTCTCGTGGTTGCTGTAGTAAACGTCGTTACCACCGATCGACTGGATGTTGCGCCCCTTCGTCTTGTTGGTCTCGGCCGACACGAACAAGTACAGCTTGTCCTTGATCAGCGGACCGCCGACGTAAGCGGAGTAGATCGTTTCCCAGCTCTTGTTCTTTTGCTTGTAACGGTACAGCGTGCCTTCCAGCTCGGGGTTCTCAACCTCATAGCCCGCCGGAAGCTCGCCAAAGGTCGGGTAATAGACGTTCTTGCCACCTTCGGCAAGGAAACGCGGCGCCCAGGCAATCTGACCACCGAAGTGCCATTCGTTGGTGCCACGCTTACCGATCTGGTTGATCACGCCGCCGTCGGAGCGACCGTACTTGGCGTCGTAGCCGCCGGTGAAGGTCTGCTGCTGGTCGATCGAACCGTACGGCAGGGAGAAGCCGCCCGTGTTGCGGTAAGGCTCACCGGTGTTGTAGCCGTTGACGTAGTAGGCGTTCTCGGTAACGCCAGCGCCGCCGAACGACACGGCATTGCCAAAGAAGCCACTGCCCTTCACCGCGCCAGGAGCAAGCAGCGCGATCGATTCGGCGCTACGGCCCACCGGCAGCTTCTGCAGGTCGGCAGCAGTGATGATGGTGCTGGAGTTGACGCTGGTGACGTCGATGGCGGGCAGCGCGCTGGCAACCACCTGGACTGCGCCCAGGTTCTGCGCGTTCTCTGCATTGGCAGTGCTGAAGGAGACGGACGTACCACCGCCCACGGCGATGCCGACGTTGTCCTGGGTCGCGAGGACCTCGCCGTCCTTGCGCAGGGTGACGGTGTAGCGGCCGACTGGCAGGCCATTGACGACGAAGCGGCCGTCCGCATCAACCGCGACTTCGCGGGTGGTGCCGTTCGAGCTCTGCACCATGACAGTCTCGCCGACAGCGGCCGGAGCCGTGCCGAAGATGCTGCCGGTTGTGGCCTGGCCGAAGGCCACACCAGTGAAGCCCAGACCCATGGCCAAAGCCAGCGTCAGGGCAGTGCGACGGGGCTGAGCCCCACGCAGCATGTAACCCTTGTTCATTCAAAATCTCCCCAGATCGACCCACAGACGAGTCTTGTAAAAAGCCGGGCGCGAGCTTTCGAGGCCAGCGTACCGACACCAACGACAAACGCTTCCTGTCCCGACATACGACTTATCGGACACGCCCCAGCGCTTCTTCGTTTACCTGCAAATCACAATACCGCAACGATTCGCTTGCCGAACGTAGCGTCGCCACTAACGGAATGTCAACCTTTTGTTAGCACTTTTCAGCAATGACCTTCGCTGTTGGGGAGCTTGGCTTTCCGCGTTAACATTCCGCCCGTTTTGGGTGTCCCTTGGCTCGCACCAAGGGATGAAACGGGAAGCCGGTGCGTTGTGCGATGCACAACAAGGCCGGCGCTGCCCCCGCAACGGTAAGCGAGTCGAACGGACGGCCCACGCCACTGTGCTTTGAGCATGGGAAGGCGCCGCCCGGCAGGCCTCATCGCCTGCGCCCGCGAGCCCGGAGACCGGCCCGAAGCGTTTGCCTGGTGGACCTGCGGTGGGCGGGCCGGACCTCGTGCGTGGCCCCGTGCCTGCCCGTCGCTCCTGTCCCCCGCCTCCGGTCGCCAGCTCATCCACGCTTGAGGCCGTGCGTGGGCGCACGGCCTAAGGACACACACCTCACCATGAAGAAGACCTTGCTTGCCGCCGCCTTGTGCGGCAGCTCGTTCGCCGCGCTGGCGGCCGACGCCACGGACCCGGCCGCGCTGTCGCCGGTGATCGTCACCGCCACGCGCACGGCGATTACCGTTGACGACGCGCTGTCGTCGGTCAGCGTGATCACCCGTGATGACATCGACCGGCTGCAGCCGGTCTCGCTGATCGACCTGCTCCAGGGGCTGCCCGGCGTGACCTTCGCCCAGGCTGGCGGGCTGGGCCAGCAAAGCTCGCTGTTCCTGCGCGGCACCAATTCCTCGCACACGTTGCTGCTGATCGATGGCGTGCGGGTCGGCACCGTGAGTGCCGGCATCCCCGCCTTCGACCAGTTGCCGCTGGACCAGATCGAACGCATTGAAGTGGTACGCGGACCGCGCTCGAGCCTTTACGGTGCCGATGCCATCGGTGGCGTGATCCAGATCTTCACCCGGCACGGGCCGCGCAACGGCAGCCTGGCGCCGTCGATGCGCCTGGGCACCGGCAGCCGCGGCTACGCCGACGGCCAGTTCGGCCTGGCCGGGGGCGACACGCACGCCTGGTACAACCTGAGCATCGGCGGCCAGTACACCCGCGGCATCAATGCCTGCCGCGTCGGCGCGGGTACCGTCTTCGCCGGCTGCTTCACCGACGAGCCGGATGCCGACGCCTACCGCAACCGCAACGCGCTGGCCAACGCCGGTTACCGCTGGGACAACGGCACCGAGCTGACCGCGACCTGGCTGCGCAGCGACAGCCGCGTGGAGTTCGACGGCGCGCCCTACGGCAACCAGCATCACAACCGCCAGCAAGTCGCCGGCGCGCAACTGGGCTTCGCTCCGCTGGCCGCCTGGAAGGTCACGCTGGCTGCCGGACAGAGCCTGGATGAGCAACGTACCGACAACGACGGCGTGTTCATGCGCTACGGCGATTCGCGCCGCAGCCAGGCCTCCTGGCAGAACGACCTGAGCCTGGCGGACAACCAGTTGCTGACGCTCGGCATCGACTGGCAGCGCGAACACCTCTCCAGCGACACCGGTTATCTCGACGACAGCCGCAGCGACACCGGCGGGTACGCGCAGTACCAGGGGAGTTTCGGCCGCCATGAGATCCAGCTGTCCGTGCGACGGGACGACAACCAGCAGTTCGGCGGCCATACTACCGGCGCGGCGGCATGGGGCTACGCCTTCGATCACGGACTGAAGCTGTCGGCCAGCTGGGGCAGCGCGTTCCACGCACCGACCTTCAACGACCTGTATTACCCCTACGGCAGCGGCAACCCCGACCTGCAGCCGGAGACTTCGCGCAGCGCCGAAGTGGGTCTCGCGCAGCAGAAGGCGACCTGGCATTGGGCACTGAACGCCTACCAGACCACCATCGACCAGCTGATCTCGCTGGACGCCAACTACTTCCCGCGCAACATCAGCCGCGCGCGCATCCGCGGACTGGAGGCCCAGGCCGGCACCGAGCTGGCGGGCTGGCGGGTGGAGGGCTACCTGACGCTGCAGCGTCCGGAAAACCGCGACGGCGGCGCCAACGATGGCCACCTGCTGCCGCGCCGGCCGGAGCGCACCGCGCGGGTGGAGCTCGACCGCCGCTTCGGCGCCTTCGGCGTGGGCGCCACCGTGCTCGCTGCCGGCGCGCGTTACGACGATCTGGCCAACCAGCGCCGGCTGGGCGGTTATGCGACCACCGACCTTCGCGCAAGTTACGCGTTCGCAGGCGGCTGGCAGGTGGAAGCGCGCCTGGCCAACGCATTGAATCGCCGCTACGAGACGGTCTACTACTTCAACCAGCCAGGGCGAAGCTGGTATCTGACGCTGCGCTACACGCCCGGGGGTTGAGCTTCGCGCCAGCCCGCCCCGTCCGCCCTTCTGGCAACTTCCCCCCGCAATCGGGGGAAGCTATGGCTGTCGACTGATCCGGCCCTGTCTTTCGGCAGGGGCCGGACTTCAGGCACATCCTTGCCGCAGGCCGGGAGGGCATAACGTGCGGCATGACCTTGCCCATCCTCTGGCCCACGAACCGCGCGGCGGCCTCGCGCTACGCTAGCCGTCCCGGCGCGGTGTCTGTGACGCGCCTTCCCCGCGGTACGGACGCCCCGTGAACATCTTCGCCCCCCTGATCCGCCGCCCGATCGGCACCTCGCTGCTGGCCCTGGGCCTGACCCTGGCTGGCCTGTGGGCCTACCTGCTGCTGGGCGTGGCCGCACTGCCTTCGCTCGATTTCCCCGGCGTCTACGTGATCGCCAGCCAGCCGGGCGCAAGCGCGCAAACCATGGCCACCACCATCCTGGCGCCGCTGGAACGCCACCTGGGCCGCATCCCGGGCGTGGACGAGATGTACGGCAACGCCACCGAAGGCCAGGCCTCGGTGATGGTGCGTTTCACTTTCGACCGCACCGCCGACAGCGCCGCGCGCGACGTGCAGGCGGCGATCAACGCCGCGGCGCCCGACCTGCCCTCGGGCATGCCCGGGCCGCCGCAGTACTTCAAGTTCGACACCGCGCAAATCCCGATCCTGTTCATCACCCTGACCTCCTCGGGGATGCCGCAGGACCAGTTGTTCGACCTTGCCGACACCCTGCTCAAACCGGCCGTCTCGCAGATCCAGGGCGTGGCGCAGGTGCAGGTGTTCGGTGGCACGCCGCACGCGGTGCGCATCGAGCTGGACACCGATGCACTGGCCGCCAAGGGGCTGACCGCCAATGACGTGGCCAACGCGCTGCGCGCGGCCAACGTCACCTCGCCGCAGGGCACGCTGAGCAACGGCCGCACGCAGATGACCGTCACCGCCAGCGATGGCCTGCAGACACCGGACGAGTTCGCCCATCTGCTGATCGCGATGAAGCATGGCGTGCCGGTGCGCCTGTCGGATGTCGCCCGCGTCTACGGTGGCCAGGAAGACAAGTACCAGGCGGCCTGGTTTGCCGACGCCAGTGGCAGCGCGCGCACGGTCGGCCTGCAGATCGCCAAGCGCCCCGAAGCCAACGCGGTGGCCACCGTGGAGGCGATCCGCGCCAAGCTGCCGCAACTGCGCGCCTCGCTGCCGGCCAGCATCCAGATGCACGCGGTGTTCGACCTGACCCAGACGACCAAGTCGGCGCTGCACGAGGTCGAGGTCGCGCTGCTGATCTCGATCGTGATGGTCGTGCTGGTGATGCTGGTGTTCCTGCGCCGGCTGCGGCCGACGCTGATCGCCACGCTGAGCGTGCCGCTGTCGCTGGCCGGCGCATTCGTGGCGATGTGGGCGCTGGGTTACACGCTGAACACGCTGTCGCTGGTCGCGCTGGTGCTGTGCATCGGCTTCGTGGTCGACGATGCGATCGTGGTGATCGAGAACATCGTGCGCCACATGGAACACGGCATGCCGCCGCTGCAGGCGGCGCTAACCGGCGTGCGCGAGATCGGCTTCACAGTGGTGTCGATCACGCTCTCGCTGGTGGCAGTGTTCGCACCGCTGCTGTTCGGCAACAACATGCTGGTGATGCTGCTGCGCGAGTTCTCGGTAACGCTGACCGCGGCGGTGGTGATCTCGGCGATCGTCTCGCTGACGCTCACGCCCGCCTTGTGCGGGCGCCTGCTCACCGCCGAGCCGGCCAACCCGCGCCCGCCCGGCCGCATCGAGCGCGCCGTGGAGAACTTTGATCGCGCGCTGCTGCGGCTTTACGAGCGCTCGCTGGACTGGGCCATGCACCATCGCCGGCTGATGCGCTGGCAGCCGCTGATCCTGCTGGTACTGACCGTCGTGCTGGGCATTGCGGTGGGCAAGACCGCCGGCGGCACCTTCATGCCCGACGAGGACACCGGCCAGCTGCAGGCGCAGGTCACCGCCGACGCCAACGTGTCGCCCGAACTGCTGACCGAACGCGTGCAGCAGGTGGCCAGGCTCATCAAGGAAGACCCCGCGGTCGCGGACATGCTCACCATGCTCGGCGGCAACGGCGGCGGCAACGGTGCGGTCGGCAACTCGGCGCAGATGTTCATGGACCTCAAGCCCCGCGGCGACGCCCCGGGCGACCGCCAGGTCGGCGCCAAGGAGGTGGTCGAGCGCCTGTCCAAGCGGCTGGACAAGCTCGCCGGCGTCGAGGTCGAAATCAGCATCGCGCAGTTCCTGGGCGGCGGCGGCAGCGGCGACAAAGGCGGCCAGTATGAATTCCAGCTGGTCAGCGACAACGGCGGCGACCTGCAGCCGTGGACGCTGAAGATGGTCCGTCGCCTGCGCGACACCAAGGAGTTCCGCGACGTCGGCAGTGACTTCGACCAGGCCGGCAAGCAGCAGATGCTCAAGGTCGACCGCGAGACCGCCGGCCGCCTGCACGTGAGCATGGGCGACATCGATTCGGCGCTGTACAACTCGTTCGGGCAGAACCCGGTATCGGTGATCTATTCGGACATCAACCAGTACCGCGTCGTGCTGACCTCGGCCAAGGCCGAGTCGATCAGCCCGCAGGCGCTACTCAACATCCACGTGCGCAACAGCCGCGGCGAGATGATCCCGCTCTCGGCGCTGGCGCGGATCGAACCCAACATCGCGCCGATGCGCATCCGCCACCACAACCAGCTCGAAGCCGCGACGGTCACCTACAACCTGGACAAGGGCGTGGACCAGCAGCGGGGCGTCAAGCTGGTCGAGCAGGCGGCCTTTGCGGTGCACCTGCCCGACGGCATCCGTGTCGACTTCACTGGCGCCAATCAACGCCTGCAGCAGGCCAAGTCCAACGGCCTGATCTTGTTGCTGGCCTCGATCCTGGCGATGTACATCGTGCTGGGCATCCTCTACGAGAGCCTGGGCCATCCGCTGACCATCCTTTCCACGCTGCCGGCCGCGGGCATGGGTGCATTCCTTGCCATGCTGGTGACGCAGACGCAGCTGTCGCTGATGGCGATCATCGCGATCCTGATGCTGATCGGCATCGTCAAGAAAAACGCGATCCTGATGGTCGACTTCGCGCTGGTCGCCCAGCGCGAGCGCAGCCTGCCACCGCCGGAGGCGATCCGCGAAGCCGCGCTGGTGCGCTTCCGCCCGATCACCATGACCACGCTGGTGGCGATGGGCGCGGCGCTGCCGCTGGCAATCGGTTTCGGCATTGGTTCGGAAATGCGCCAGCCGCTGGGCATCGCGATCGTCGGCGGCCTGCTGGTGTCGCAGTTGCTGACGCTGCTCAGCACGCCGGCGATCTACCTGTGGGGCTACGACCGCAAGATCCGCAAGGCCGCCCGGCGCCAGCGCCGCGAGGAGAAGAAGCGGCTCAAGGCGCTGGGCCGGCAGCAGGCCGCGAGCTGAGCCTCAGGCGGGCGCGCTCTGCGGGCGCGCCGCGCCGATGCCGCGCAGGGCCGGGCTGGCCAGGCAGCCGAGCGCGATCACGCTGAGCGCGAGCCCGGCACCGGCGAACAGCGCGCCGAGCGACACCAGCTTGAGCAGGCTGCCGGCCACCGCGGCGGACACCGGCCCGATGCCCATGAAAGTGAACATCAGCAGGCTCATGGTGCGGCCCATCAAGGCTGGCGGCACGCGCTGCTGGATCCAGCTCACGATCGCGATCTGCGCGATGCCCGCCAGCACGCCCACGCCGGCCAGCAGCAACGCGCCATGCACGGTGCTGTGCACCAGCGCGAGCGCGGCGAGCGCGAAGCCGGCCAGCGCGTCCATGCCCAGCACCAGCATGCCCAGCCGCCCGCCTACCGCACGCGCCACCGTCCGTGCCAGGAAGCCACCCACCAGCATGCCGCCGCCGTTGGCGGTCATCAGGATGCCCAGCGATGCGGCGCCAAGGTCCATCCGGCTGTTGGCCAGCACCGGCAGGCCGACCTGGATCGGCCCGCCGACGAAGATCGTGACCACCGCCGCGTAAAGCATGAAGGCGCGCAGCGGCAGATCGCCCCAGACATGGCGTACGCCAGCGCCGATGTCGGCCAGCACGCCCTTGCCAGCCGGTTTGGGCTGGCGGTCGGCGGCCGTGCGGATCAACCACAGCGAGGCGAGCGAGGCGAGAAAACTGACCGCGTCGATGGCGAACGCGAGACCGAGCCCCCGTGCCTCGGCGGCGCCATGGCCGGCATGCACGCCGATCACTACACCGGCCAGCGCGGGGCCGACGAACAGGCTCAACTGCCGCATGCCCATGAGCAAGGCGTTGGCCGAGGCCAGCTGTGTCGGTGGCACCAGCTGCGGCAGCAAGGCCGAGCCGGCGGGATAGGCGAACGCCGTCGCCACGCCGATGCCCAGTGCGATCGCATAGATGGCCGGCATGCCGACCGCGCCGGTCAGCACCAGGGCGGCCAGCAGCGCTACCAGCAGTGCGTTGACGCTGCGCGCCAGGAGCAGGACGCGCCGGGCCGAGAGCCGATCGACCATCGCGCCACCGATCAACATGAAGATCGCTCGCGGCAGCGCCATCGCGGCCAGTACCAGGCCGAGCGCCACCGGGTTGCCGGTCAGGCGCAGGACCAGCCATGGCAGCGCGACCAAGGTGAACTGATCGCCCAGCGCCGATACCGCGCTGCCGCCGAGCAGTAGGCGAAAGTCGCGATGGGCAAACAGCGGGGACCGGCGGCTTTCCGTCGGGTGATGATCCATGGGTGTCCTTGGCTGGCGACGTGGCGCCGGTGTGTCAGGGAGAAGAGGCGCGGCCCGGGCTGGCCGCGTCGGCCTCGTCCCACGCGATGGCGGCCAGGTGCCGCAAGTGATCACGTACGTCGCGCGGCCAGGCCTGGGTGAGTTGGGCGAAGCGTTCGCGTTCGCCGCGCCAGAACGCGCGGCTGGCCTCCTCGTGGCCGGGCAGGTTGCCGGTCATGGCGAGCATGAAGCGGTCGACCGCCTCGGCCGATTCGCGCGCGCGCTGGCGACCGCCGCCCTCGCGGATGGTCTGCTCCACCAGCCGCCGCAGCACCCCCGAGGCGCCGCCCGGCTGACTGGCCAGCCAGTCCCAGTGGCGTGGCAACAGGGTGACCTCGCGCGCGGTGACGCCCAGCCGCGGCCGGCCCGGCCCACGCACCGGGGCCGGTGCCGGTTGCAGCCGCGCCAGCACGTCCGCCTCGCTGCCACGCAGGTCGAACTCGACCGGGCGGCCGTTGCGGTCGTCGAACACCAGCAAGGCATCGGCCGCACCGCCATCGGCGGCGCGCTTGACCGCCAGCGCAACTTCTACGCACGGGCCACTGGCGAGCAGGCGGTGACCCTCGAAGGCGGTACAGGTCCTCGCGTGGGGATGCATGGCGTGGGTTCTCTGGCGGGGCGCGAAGTTTTACCCGGATTAAATGTCGAGTCAAGCGGCAACGGGGCTCTCCCATCAGTCCTGCATCCGCGCCCCTGCCCGCTTGCTAAGGTGCAGGCTTTCCAACGGAGGGATCGATCATGCGTAAGCGCCGGGCCAGCTGGCTGGCCTCCATTCCCCTGCTCGCCGCGATGGCGGGCACGCCGCTGGCGGCGGCCGAGCTGTCAGTGCCGCCGATCCCGTACCAGCAGCGCACGCTGGCCAACGGGCTGGAGGTGCTCAGCATCGAGGATCACGCCAGCCCGACCGTGGCGGTGCAGGTCTGGTACCACGTCGGTTCCAAGGACGATCCGCAGGGCCGCTCCGGCTTCGCGCACCTGTTCGAGCATCTGATGTTCAAGAGCACGGCGCACATGCACGCCGAGCAGATGGACCGGCTGACCGAGGACGTCGGCGGCGCCAACAACGCCTCCACCGGCGACGACGTCACCAATTACTTCGAGGTGATCCCCGGCAATTACCTGCAGACGCTGCTGTGGGCCGAAGCGGAGCGGCTGTCCAACCTCAACGTGGACGAAAAGAATTTCAAGTCCGAGCGCGCTGTGGTGGAGGAGGAGTACCGCCAGAGCGTGCTGGCCAACCCCTACGGCAAGCTGTTCAACACCATCGACCCGCACTCGTTTACGGTGCATCCCTACAAGCGACCGACCATCGGCAGCATCGAGGACCTGGAAGCGGCCTCGCTTGAGAACGTGATCGACTTCCACCGCACGTTCTACCGGCCCGACAACGCCACGCTCATCGTCGTCGGCGACTTCGACCCCAAGCAGCTCGATGCCTGGGTCGACCGCTACTTCGGCTGGATCCCCAAACCGTCCACGCCGATCCCGCAGGTGACCGTGCAGGAGCCGGCGCGCACGCAGGACAAGCGCTATACCGAGACCAGCGCCACGGCGCCATTGCCGGCGCTGGCGATCAGCTGGCTGGCTCCGCCGGCGCGCGACGCCGACACCATTCCGTTGCAGGTCGCCGCGGCACTGCTCTCGCAAGGCGAGTCCTCGCGTCTCTACCAGTCACTGGTGTACCGCGCCCAGGTGGCGCAGCAGGCCGGTGCCGAGGTCGATGCGCGGGTTGGGCCGGGGTTGTTCGTGGCCTATGCCATCCTCGCCAGCGGCCACTCGCCGGCCGACGCGGAAAAGCTGCTGCGCGCGGAAATCGAAAAGCTCGCCACGCAGCCGATCGCCGCGGCGGAGCTGGACAAAGTCAAGACGCAGCTGCTCACCACTGAAATCAAGGGACGCCAGACCGCGCAGGGCAAGGCCTTCGGCCTCGGCCAGGCCGCGTTGATCGAGGGTGACCCGGCTCGCATCAACACGGATCTGGCAGCGTTGCAGAAGGTCACTGCCGACGATGTGCAGCGCGTGCTCAAGCAGTACGTGACCGGCGCACACAGCGTCACCATCGATTACCTGCCGCAGGCCAAGGCCGGCGGCGCGCACCAGGGAGGTGCCCGATGATCCGCCTGAACCGTACGCGGCTGGCCGTCTTTACGGCCGCCCTGCTGTGCACCACGGCCGCTGCGGCGGTGGACTTTCCGACCACGCCGCCGGCGCCGGGCCCCGCGCCCACGCTGTCGCTGCCCACGCCGTCCAGCCAGGTCCTGTCCAATGGGCTGGAAGTGATCAGCATCCACCGCGACGGCCTGCCGCTGGTCACCGCCGAGCTGCTTCTGCGCCGGGGCAGCGCGCTGGATCCGGACGGCAAGGCCGGCCTGGCCCAGCTCACCGCCACGCTGCTGACGCGCGGTGCGGCCGGACGCAGCGCGCCGCAGATCGCCGCCGCCGCCGAGGCGCTGGGCGGTTCGCTGGATGCCGGCGCCGGCTGGGACCACAGCAGCGTCGCCATCACCGTGACCACGCCCCGGCTGCCCGCAGCACTGGCGCTGCTGGCGCAGGTCGCGCGCCAGCCCGACTTTGCGGCCACGGAACTGGAACGCGCGCGCAGCCAGGCGCTGGACGACCTGCACCTGATGCTCAGCCAGCCGACCCGCCTGGCGGCGCTGGCCGCCGGCCGCGCGGTATTCGGCGACGGCGCCTACGGTCATGCGTCGATGGGCACGCCCGGCTCGCTCAAGGCGATCACGCGCGCGGACGTGCAGGCGATGCACGCGGCGATCTACCGGCCGGATGATGCGGTGCTGATCCTCACCGGCGATATCACCCCGGCGCAGGCACGCACGCTGGCCCAGCAGGGCTTCGGCGACTGGTCGCGTCCGGCCACGTCGCTCGCGGCCATGCCGGCCGGCATGGGCAAGAGCACGCTGCCGCCGCTGCTGGTGATCGACCAGCCCGGCGCCGGGCAGGCCGGCGTAGTGGCCGCCCACGCCGCGCCGCCGCGTGACGACGCCGGTTACTACGCCGGCACGGTGGCCAACGCGGTGCTGGGCGGCTCGTACTCCGCCCGGCTCAACGAGGAGATCCGCATCAAGCGCGGGCTTTCCTACGGCGCCTTCAGCGGCCTTGACGGCCGGCGCGGCAGCGGCTTGTGGATCGCCTCGGCGCAGACCAAGAACCCGTCCGCGGCGAAGGTGGTCGACCTGATGCTCGGCGAGTTCAGCCGGCTCGGCCAGGCGCCGGTGGCGGACGACGAACTGGCCGCCCGCAAGGCCACCCTGATCGGCAGCTACGGCCGCAGCCTGGAGACCACTGCCGGCCTGGCCGACCAGCTGGAGGAACTGGCCACTTACGGCGTCGACCTGGCCGAGATCGGCCGCTATGTCGATCGCGTGCAGGCGGTGACCTCGACGCAGGTGCAGGCCTACGCCAGGGCGCACCTCGGCCCGGCCACGACCCACGTGGTGGTGGTGGGTGACGGGGCACAGTTCGACGAAGCGGTCCGCAAGGCGCACCCGCAGGCGGTGCGGCTGGAGGCCGCGGCACTGGACCTGGATCGCCCTGCGTTGGGCACCGGGGCGGCCGGGGCGCACAGCGACTAGGCGTCCCGGCACAACCGTTGTGGCGTAGGCGAACCCGGCTTCGAGGCCGGGTTCTTTTTTGTCGTGCGCGCGACACAGTGTTCGCCAGCATGCACGGCACGCTTCACCCGCCCACGACGGGATATATTAAACTATCGGGTACACAAACCTTCCCGTCCAAGAAAGGTCCCCCCATGTCCCCCATTTCTCCGCGTCTGTGCGGTGCACTGACGCTACTCCTGGCGACCACCGCGCTGCCGGCCGCCGCCGCCCACCTGGAAGTGCAGGGCGGGCGCAGCTACATGGACGACCATGGCGCCAATGCGGCGTTCGTGGAAGCCACGTTCGCACCGCACGCGGTCGGCAACAGCCGGCTGAACTGGTCGCCGGACGTTTCGGCCGGCTGGATCGACGGCCGCGATGTACGCCGCTATCGCACGGCCCCATTCGACACCCACCGGTCGGTGGCACTGCTGGCCGCCGGCGCCCGCTTCCACTACGGCGCGCCCGACGCCTGGTACCGCCCGCTGTTCTTCAGCTTCCAGCTGGCCGGCATCAATCACACCACCCAGGCGCTGTCGAGCCATTATCAGTTCGTCAGCACGCTGGGCTGGCAGGGCGAACACCTGAGCTTCCAGCTGCGCCATGTGTCCAACGGCGGCCTCAACGGCCCCAACCGCGGCGAGACCATGGCGCTGGTGGGCGTCGGGTTCGATCTTTGAAGAAGCCCACCCTGCGAAAAGAAAAGGCGCCCGCGGGCGCCTTTTTCGTCAGTGCCCGCCGCTGGCCGCCGGCCCGGCCTTGGCGATGAACGGCGGCCGGGTCAGCCAGATCACCAGCACCAGGCTGATGAAGACCCAGCCCAGCACATGGAAGATCTCGTTGAAGGAGATCTGATAACCCTGCTGGGTCGCCATCTGGTTGATCATCGCCGCGGCGCTCTGCGGATCGCCCATCGACGCCATCGCCGCGCGCGTGCCGGGGTCGTAGGCGGTGATGTGCTCGACCAGCTGCTCGTGGTGGGCCACCGCGCGGCGCTCCCAGAACAGCGTGGTGATCGAGGCGGAAAAACTGCCGCCCAGCGTGCGCAGGAACGTCGCCAGGCCCGAGCCCGACGCGATCTCGTTCTGCTGCAGGTCCGACAGCAGGATGGTCAGGATCGGCATGAAGAACAGCGCCACGCCCAGGCCCTGGATCAGCTGCACCAGCGCCACGTGATAGAAGTCCACGCCGATGTAGAAGTCCGAGCGCATGAAGCAGGTCACGCCCAGCACCACGAAGGCGATCGACGCGACCATGCGCAGGTCGAACTTGGGCGCGAACTTGCCCACGAAGAACGTCAGCAACACCGGCAGCACGCCGATCGGCGCGGTGGCATAGCCGGCCCAGGTCGCGGTGTAGCCGAGGTTGCGTTGCAGCCACAGCGGCATCAGCAGGCTCATCGCGAAGAAGGCCGCGTAGGCCAGGATCAGCGCGATCGTGCCGTAGGTGAAGTTGCGGTGGCGGAACAGCTTCAGGTCGACGATCGGGTCCTTGTCGGTCAGTTCCCAGATCAGGAAGATCGCCAGCGCGATCACCGAGACGATGCTGGTGACGATGATGAAGGTGGAATTGAACCAGTCCTCGTCGTTGCCCTTGTCCAGCACCACCTGCAGCGCGCCCACGCCGATGATCAGCGTGATCAGGCCGACGTAGTCGACCTTCGGCCGCTCGGTCTTGTCCGCGCGCCCGCGCATCTGGTTGCCCACCACCACGCTGGCAAAGATGCCGATCGGCACGTTGATGAAGAAGATCCACGGCCACGAGTAGTTGTCGGTGATCCAGCCACCCAGGATCGGGCCGGCGATGGGCGCGACTACCGTGACCATCGCCAGCAGCGCCAACGCCATGCCGCGCTTGGCGGGTGGGTAGATCGAGATCAGCAGGCTCTGCGTGATCGGATACATGGGTCCGGCCACCGCGCCCTGGATGGCGCGGAACAGGATCAGCATCTCCATGTTCTGCGACACGCCGCAGAGGAACGAGGTGAGCGCGAACAGCAGCGTGCACCAGATGAACAGCTTGATCTCGCCGAAGCGGCGGGTGAGGAAGCCGGTCAGCGGCAGCGAGATCGCCATGCTCACGGCGAACGAGGTGATCACCCAGGTGCTCTGGTTCACGCTCACGCCGAGGTTGCCGGCGATGGTCGGCAGCGACACGTTGGCGATGGTGGTGTCCAGCACCTGCATGAAGGTGGCCAGCGAGATGCCGACCGTGGTGAGCGCCATGCTGGGTGGACGGTATTGGGTGGTCATCGCGGAGGATTCGCTCGTTTGTAGGAGCGCCCTTGGGCGCGACCGAGGTGTCCGGTCGCGCCCAAGTGCGCTCCTACAGGTGGGTCAGTGGCCGCTGCCGGCCATGTTCGCGTGGATGATGGTCGCAATCAGGTCATCGGCCTGGTGCAGCTGCCGTTCGTACACATCCGTGCTGAAGGCCGGCTTGGACGGCGGCTGCTGCGCCAGCATCGGGCCCTGCTGGTTGTGCAGGTTCACCGTCACGTCGGTTGACAGGCCGATGCGCAGCGGATGCTTCTCCAGCTGGCCCGGGTCGGCGAACACCACCCGCACCGGAACACGCTGCACGATCTTGATCCAGTTGCCGGTGGCGTTCTGCGCCGGCAACAGCGAGAACGCGCTGCCGGTACCCACGCCCAGGCTCTGCACCATGCCCTTGTAGGTCACGTCGCCGCCGTAGACGTCGGCATGGATCTCCACCGGCTGGCCGATGCGCATGTCGGTCAACTGGGTTTCCTTGAAGTTGGCGTCGATCCATACCTCGTTGAGCGGCACCACGGCCATCAGCGGCGTGCCCGGCGCGACGCGCTGGCCCAGCTGCACCGAGCGCTTGGCAACGTAGCCGTCGACCGGCGCAACGATGGTGGTACGCATGGCGTCGAGGTAGGCAGCGCGCAGCTTGGCCGCGGCCGTCTGGACGTCCGGATGCGAGGCGACCACGGTGTCGTCGACCAGCACCTTGCTGGTCTGGTACTGCTGCGTGGCGGCGGTCAGCGCGCTCTGCGCGGCGGTCAGTTCGTCGCGGGCGTGCGCCAGTTCCTCGGCCGAGATCGCGCCGGACTTGGCGAGGTCGCGGCGGCGGTTGTAGTCGGCCTGTGCCTTGGCCACCGCCACCTTGCGCGCGGCCACGTCGGCTTGCGCGCCGCTGACGGTGCTGTACAGGCCGCGCACCTTGCGCACGGTGCTGGCGAGATTGGCCTTCGCTTCGGCGAGCGCCACCTGCGCGTTGCTCGGGTCGAGCTTGATCAACGTCTGGCCGGCTTTGACGCGGTCGCCGTCGTCCGCGCCGATCGATACCACGGTGCCGGGGAGCTGCGGCGTGATCTGCACGATGTTGCCGCTGACGTAGGCATCGTCGGTGCCTTCGTACCAGCGGCCGTCGAAGTAGTACCACAGGCCCCAGCCGATCAGGGCGAGCAGCACCACCACGCCGAGCGCGCGCAGCAGGAAACCGCGCTTGTTCTTCGCGGCCGGCGCGGGAGCGGCGCCGTTGGGTTGGGAAGCAGGCTGGCTGGACATGGAAAAGCCTTAGGAATGAGCGGGGGTGGAAGGAGTGGAAGCGGTGGACTGGTCGGCGGTGGGCTGGCCGGTGGCCGCCTCGGGGCGGTAACCACCACCGAGGGCCTGGATCAGCTGCACGGAAAGGTCGACCTGCTGTGCCTTGAGCGCCGCCATGCGCTGCTCGGCCAGGAGCAGTTGCTGGCGCACGCTGAGCGCTTCCAGGTAACTGCCGACGCCCGCGCGATAGCGCTGCTCGGCCAGGCGCCAGGCGTCGTTGGCGGCATCCAGCGCGCGCTGCTGCGCCTGGACCTGGTCGATGAGCGATTGCTGCGCGGCGTAGTCGTCGGCAACCTCGTTGAGCGCGCCGACCAGGGTCTGGTTGTACTGCGCCACGGCCAGGTCGTACTGGGCATCCTTCCCGGCGAGGTTCGCGCGCAGCCGGCCGCCGTCGAAGATCGGCAGGTTGAGCGAAGGGCCGACCTGGTAGAACAGCGAGGACGCGCGCAGCAGCGGGTTGCCGCCCATCGCAAGCAGGCCCGCCATGGCGCCGAGCTTCACGTTGGGCAGGAACTCGGTCTTGGCGGCGGCGATGTCGTGCCCGGCGGCCTCCACGCGCCAGCGCGCGGCGACCAGGTCGGCGCGATGGCCGACCAGGTCGACCGGCAGGTCCGTCGGCACCGCCAGCGCGTCGGGCGTCAGCGGCTGCGGACGGGTGATATCCAGGCCGCGGTCCGGGCCCTTGCCCAGCAGCACCGACAGCGCCGAGCGGGCCGCGTCGATCGCGCGCTGGGCGACCGCAAGCTGCTGCTCGGCGGTGGCCACCTCGGCGTCACCCTGCTTGAGCTGCAGCTGGCTGTCGAGCCCGGCGTGCACGCGCTGGGCGGTCAGCTCGCGCGCCTTGGAGGCGCGTTCGATTTCGGCCTGGGCCAGGTCGAGCTGGGCAAACGCATAGCCCAGCTGCGCGTAGGCGCGGGCAACGTTGCCCGAGAGCTCGATGCGCGCCGCGCGCGCCTCGACTTCCGCCGCACGGGCCTGGCCCAGCGCGGCCTCCCACGCGGCGCGTTGGCCGCCCCACAGGTCCAGGCCCCAGTTGAAGCTCAAATAGCCGTACTTGGCGACCGAGAAATGAGCGTTCTCCCCGAGCAGACCCGATGGCGGCTTGGCGCCAGCCACGCTCGCGCCCAGACCCAGCTGGGGCTTGCGCGCGGCATCGGCGATGCCGGCGGCGGCCTGGGCGGCGCGCGCACGCGCATCGGCCGCGGCGAGGCCCGGATTGCCGGCCAGCGCTTCGCTGATCAGGGCATCGAGCTGGGGATCGCCCAGCCCGCTCCACCACGCCTGGTCCGGCCAGGCCGCCGGCGAGAGCGTGGCGTCGCCCAGGCTGCGCCGGGCCTGCAGCGCGGACGGATCGAGCAGCTTGCCGTCCGGATGCAGGCCGCCGCTGCTGGCGCAACCGGCCAGAACGAGGGTCAGTGCGGTGGCCGCCGCAAGGAGATGCAGACGCATGGTGTGGGGATTCCGGGTGAGGGTCAGTCTTTGGCGCGCAGTGCGTGCAACACGCGCGTCAGGTAGTCGTGCAGGTGCTGGCGTTCCGTTTCGCCGAGCGAGCGCTGGGCTGCCTCGAGCACGCGCTCGTTGCAGTCGGTCAGCTGTTGCCAGAGCGCGTTGCCTTCATGGGTCAGCTCGATGCGCAGCGCGCGACGGTCCTGTTCATGCGGGCAGCGGCGCAGGTAGCCCTTGCCTTCGAGCTGGTCGAGCTGCCGGGTCATCGCGCCGCCATCGAGCTCGACCGAGCGGGCCAGCTCCGAGGCCGTCATCGGGCCCAGCCGGGCCAGCCGCTTGAGGATCAGGAACTGGGTGAAGCGCAGCTCCACGCCGAGCGCCGCCAGTTCGGCCTCCATGGCGCGCACGATCTCCGAGCGCACCAGGCCGAGCAGGACGCCGAGGCTTTCTTCGGGCGCGGGATGGACGAGCGCTTCATTAACCATGGCCGCGCATTCTATTGCCGGAAGAATATTTGTCAAGGCAAATATCGTGACGGCGGCTTTTGTTCGGGCAAGGGTTAGGCTGCGCGTGCCTGGCGTGCCGCCAGCTCGTCGCGTACCAGCGTGGCCAGCGCCGGATCGCGGATGGTGAACAGCTCGAACACGCCCAGCGCCTGCAATGTCGGCAGCAGGGAGAGCAATCGGGGCTCGGCCTGGCAGCGCACCGGCTCGGGCGTGGTCGGGTCGAGCATGAGTTGGGCATGCACCACGAAATCGACGAGCGCGTCGGTGTCGGGCGCGGCGGGGGGCGGAGTGATGAGCGACATGCCGGTCTCCTCTGGGTGGGGCATTGTCGGGACGGCCCCGGTCGAGCGCTTGAACCGAAGGGCTGACCCTCATGCACAGGACGCGGCAACAGGCAGCAACGTGACGTCCGTCCGGTGCGGTCGGCGGGTGGGGAGCCCGCGACGGGCCGGCGCACGAGGCTCGTGCGCCGGCACGCAACGTTAGCCGGCGGCGGTTACCATGGGCAGGCAGCCGATACTGCTGGTACCCCCACTACCACCCGTTCCTCTCCCGGGGCTCACGATGAGCACGCGCATGCAACGCATCGAGTTGAAGGCCTTCCTGCGCGCGCGCCGCGCGGCGCTGACGCCGGAGGCGGTCGGCCTGCCGCGCGGGCAGCGCCGGCTGACGCCCGGCCTGCGCCGCGAGGAAGTGGCCGCGCTGGCCGACGTCGGGCTCACCTGGTACACGTGGCTGGAGCAGGGCCGGCAGATCAACGTCTCGGCCGCCGCGCTGGCGCGCATCGCGCGTGCGCTGGCACTGTCGCCCAGCGACGAGGCCTACCTGTTCGCCCTGGCCGGCCTCGCGCGGCCGGAACCTGCGCCTGCGCGGATCCGCGTGCCGACGCCGATCCTGGGCATGCTCGAGCGCTACCAGGGGCCGGCGTTCGTACTCGACCCGCTGTTCGACCTGCTCGCCTACAACCGCTACGCCGACTTCCTGTTCGACTTCGAGGCGGTGCGCGGGCCGTTCGCGCGCAATCACGTGTGGAACGCCTTCATGCATCCGCCGCGGCGAGTGCTCTACCAGCCGCATTTCATGCGCAGCGCAGCCAACCTGGTCGCGATCTTCCGCATGAGCCACGCCGCGCATCCGGACGACCCGCGTTTTGACGCGCTGGTGGAAGCCCTGGTGCAGACCAGCGCCGAGTTCGCCGGCCTGTGGGAACAGCAGGAAACCGCACCGCTGTCGGCGCTGGAACTGCCACTGTTCGACGCGCGGCTGGGCCACTTCTGCGTGCATTCGACGCGCCTGCCGATCCGCGATGGCCAGGCCGACGGCGCCACGGTGTTCTGTTTCGTACCGGCCGACGCCGCCTCGGACGCCTGCTTCACGCGCATGGTCGAGCTGGTCGACGGCGCCGCACTGCCGGCCTGAGCGGCTGACGCGCACGTCACGCGGGCGGATCGACGATCGGCGCGATTTCCCGCAACGGAGCGCGATCATGGAACCGATGCTGAGCATGCGTACCGCGGTGGTGCTGCTGGTCCTGACCGCCCTGGGCGGCCTGCTGATGGCCGGCATCCGCTTCGCCGGCAAACCGCACCCGCCGACCTGGCTGGCGATGGGGCACGGCTTCATCGCCGGCGCCGCCGTCACCCTGCTGGTCTATGACTATTTCACCACCGGCCTGCCCGGCATGGCGCAGCTCGCGCTGCTGTTGTTCCTGCTGGCGGCCGCCGGTGGCATCGTGATGAACCTGGGCTACCACTGGAAGCGGCTGGCGCTGCCCAAGTGGCTGGTGGTGGTGCATGCGCTGATCGCGGTGGCGGGATTCGTCTTGTTGCTGATCGCCGCCTGGCCCTAGAGCCGGCTTACCCTGTAGGAGCCCGCGCGCGGGCGATGCCTTGGCCCCCGCGAGAGCGAAAGGCATCGCCCGCGCGCGGGCTCCTACACAGGATCAACGCCCGGCGGGTTTGACGTAGGTGTCGAACAGCTCGTCGATGCGCCGGTATTCGTCGTACCACGAATCCGGATGCACGAAGCCGTGCCGTTCCATCGGGTACAGCGACATCCAGAAGTTCTTCTTGTGCAGCTCGATGAAGCGCTGGTACAGGCGGATCGAATCGGCTGCCAGCACGTTGTCGTCGATCAAACCGTGCTCGATCAGCAGCGGGTCGGCCAGCTGGTCGGCGAAGTTGATCGGCGAGCTGATCGCGTAGGCGCGCGGGTCGAGTTCGGGCGTGTTGAGGATGTTCGCGGTGTATTCGTGGTTGTACAGCCGCCAGTCGCTGACCGGGCGCAACGCGGCGCCGGCGGCGAACTCGCCCGGCGCGCGCAAGAGCGCCATCTCGGTCATGAAGCCGCCATAGCTGCCGCCGTAGATGCCCACGCGCTTCGGGTCCACATGGTGGTGCTTCACCAGCCAGGCCTTGCCGTCGAGCAGGTCCTCCAGCTCCGGGTGGCCCATCTGGCGGTAGATCGCGTCGCGCCAGGCCCGTCCGTAGCCCTCGGAGGCGCGGTAGTCCATGTCCAGCACCACGTAGCCCTTCTGCACGAGCATGTTGTGGAACATCTGCTCGCGGAAGTAGTAGGGCGAGGACAGGGTGACGTTCTGCGTGTAGCCGGCGCCGTGCACGAAGATCACCGCAGGCTTCGCTGCGGCACTCTCGTCGGCCGGGCCGTAGTACTTGGCGTAGATGGTCCCGGCGCCGTGGCTGGAAGGCACCTGGACGATCTTCGGCGCAATCCAGTCGTGCGCGGTGAAGGCGCTCTTCATGGTGTGGGTCAACTCGCGCGGCGTGCCGCCGGCGGCCGGCTGTACGGCCAGCTGGTCGAACACGTAGGGCGCCGAATGCAGCACGGCGAGGCGGCTGCCATCGGGCGACAGCGCGAACCCGTCCATGCCCTGGTACTGCGTGACGCGGACCAGCTCGCCGCCGGCGCTCGGCACCCGGTAGACGTCGTAGCTGTAGGGCGCGACCCGGTTGGTGCGCAGATAGAACCACTGGCCGTCCTCGGACAGCTGCGGGTGACTCACTTCGAACGTGCCGGAGGTCAGCGCCCTGGCCTTGCCGTCCAGCGGCTTGACGTAGAGCTGCGACCAGCCGGTTTCCTCGGACAGGTACCACAGCGTGCGGTTGTCCTTCAGCCAGCCGAAATCGTTGAAGTTCCAGTTGATCCAGGCGTCGTCGTGCAGGCGCTGCTGGTTGGTGAGCGCGTGGCGGGCGAAGTCGACGCTGGCGATCCAGCGGTCCTTGTTGTCGATCGCGCGCAGCTGGATCGCGAGGTTCTTGCCGTCCGCGCTCCACACGATGCCGCCGCCACCGCCGTCCTCGGCGCTGGAGACGATGCGCACCGGACGCACTTCCGGCGCCTTGAGCGCCTCGGCGTCATCGTCCTTGCCGGCCTTCTTCAGCGCCGCGACGGTCTGCGCGCGGATCGATGCGAGCGGATCGTCCTTGATGCCCGGCAGGCTGTCGGTCGGCAGCGCGTAGTGCCGGTGCTCGCGCAAGTCCAGCAGCAGCAGCGACTGCGCCGCCGGCTCGTTATGGCCGACGTAGACGCGGGTGTCCTCGCCTTCGGCATAACCCGAGTCGGTGACGTAGTGGGTGAGTTTGGGGTGGCGGCCGGTCTCGTAGGACTTCGGCCGCGTCACCACCAGCAGCCAACGACCGTCGGGCGAAAGTTCGGTGTCGACCGCGACGATCTTGTCGCCCAGCCAGAACGGCTGCGGCGCACGGCCCGGATCGGCGGCGGCCAGCGCCCGGGCGTTGGCCTTCTCGGCGTCCTTGTCGGCCTTGAGCTGGCGCAGCGTGGAGAACAGCTCGAGCTGTTCGTCCTCCAGCGCGTCGGTCTTTTTCTGGTCCGGGTCGTCGGCGAACTTCAGCACCGCCACCGGCGCGCTGACGCCGCGGGCCAGATCGTAGCGGTACCAGTCGTTGCCCGAGCGGTACTGCAGCGCGCGGCTGTCGGCGGAGAACTGCGGCGCCGATTCGTCCTCGACCGTCTGGGTCACCTGCACGGTGCGCCCGTCGGCCAGGGTACGCAGGAACACGTCGCCGTGGCGCACGAACGCCGCGTAGCGGTGGGTGCGGTCGTACACCGACGGGGCGTCGGCGCCGGCCACCGCGGCGGGGTCGAGCTTCTCGCTGCGGCCGGTCGCCGGATCCACCCGGTACAGGTCGCGCACCTCGCTGCCGTCGCGCTTGAGCTGGTAGTAGATCGCCTGTCCGTCGGCGCTCCAGTACGGCGACTCCACTGGCTGCCCGATCCAGTCGGGGTTGGCCATGATGGTTTCCAGGTCCAGCGGTTGGGCGGGCGGCGCCGCCAGCGCCGGCAGCGCGGTGAAGGCGGCCAGGCCCGCCAGGAGAAGTCGACGCATGCAAGCGCTCCGCTAGTGGCAAAGCACCCGAGCATAGCCAAGCCTGCCCGGGCCGCAAGCGCCATACGTCCCGGCGACGGTGCGCGGGCTGGCGATGGCCGGAGGCATGGGCGAGACTGACCGTTTCGTCCTTGCCGCTGGAGCCCGCATGAACCTGCTTCCGACCGTCGAACGCGAGACCGGCACCGCTCCCCGCCACAGCGTGATCTGGCTACACGGGCTGGGCGCCGACGGCAACGACTTCGCGCCGATCGTGCCGGAACTGGTGGATGCGTCCTGGCCGGCGCTGCGCTTCGTGTTTCCGCATGCGCCGGTACAGCCGGTCAGCATCAACGGCGGCGTGCCGATGCGCGCCTGGTACGACATCTACGGCTTCGATGCGCGCGCGCCGCAGGACGAGGCGGGCATCCGACGCGCGATCGAGGCGGTGGAGGCGCTGATCGCGCGCGAGCATGAACGCGGTGTGCCGAGTGAGCGGATCGTGCTGGCCGGGTTCTCGCAGGGTGGCGCGATCGCGCTCGCCGCCGGCCTGCGCCACGCGCAGCCGCTGGCCGGCATCGTGGCGCTGTCCACCTATCTTCCGATCAGCGCCACGCTGGCGCCCGAGCGCAGCGACGCCAACACGGGGGTGCCGATCTTCTGGGGCCACGGCAGCGCCGACCCGATCGTGGTGCTGCAGCGCGGGCTCGATTCGCGCGTGGTGCTGGAAGGCCTGGGCTATGCGGTCGACTGGCACACCTACCCGATGCCGCATTCGGTGTGCGCCGAGGAAATCGCCGACCTGCGTCGCTGGCTTGGCGCACGCCTCGCCTAGTCTCCATATCGAGCCTTCTCCCGCGAACGCGGCGGAAGGTGCCGTCAGGCGGATGGGGCGCTTCTGGGCGCGATGCCCGGGTGGCCTTTCGCAAGACCTCCCCCATCCGCCCTTCGGGCACCTTCCCCCGTAAACGGGTGAAGGACCTGAGCCAGTGTTTGCCAACTTCTGCCGCGTCTCCATGCCGAGCCCTCCTCCGCGAACGCGGGGGAAGGTGCCGACAGGCGGATGGGGGCGCTCCTGGGCGCGATGCCCGGGTGGCCTTTCGCAAGACTTCCCCCATCCGCCCTTCGGGCACCTTCCCCCGTAAACGGGTGAAGGACCTGAGCCAGTGTTTGCCGACTTCTGCCGCGTCTCCATGCCAAGCCTTCCCCCGCGAACGCGGGGGAAGGTGCCGACAGGCGGATGGGGGCGCTCTTGGGCGCGATGCCCGGGTGGCCTTTCGCAAGACCTCCCCCATCCGCCCTTCGGGCACCTTCCCCCGTGAGCGTGGGTAGGACCGGGGCCAGCGTGCGAACCCCTGCGGCATACTGATGCGCATGAGCGATCCCCGCCCAGCCCGTGCGCCCAACCCGTTGCCGGACTTCTGCCGCCTGCCGGCGGTCGCGGCGCTGTTCGCGGTGGGCGCACTCACCGTCACGCTGATGTGGCTGGCGCCGGACAACACGCGCGGCTGGCGCGGCTACAGCATCGGCATGCTGTTCGTAACGTGGCTGTCGATGCTGATCGCGCTGGCGCTTTGCTACGCGCGGCCCTGGCTGCAGCGGCTGGGTGGCTGGATGCCCTATGCCGGCGTGTGGCTGCTGATCGAACTGGTGGTGGCGCTGGCCAGCGCGGTGGCCCGCTGGATGGACGTCGCCCTGCAGCTGAACCTGGTCCGGACCGCGCCGTCAGCGTTCGTGCGCGACAACCTGCTGATCGCCGCGCTGCTGGGCGCGGCGATGCTGCGCTACTTCTATGTGCTGGCGCAGTGGCAGGCACGCCTGGCCGCGGTGGCGCACGCGCAGGTCGATGCGCTGCAGGCGCGCATCCGTCCGCACTTCCTGTTCAACAGCATGAACACCGTGGCCGCGCTCGTGCGAGTCGACCCGACGGCCGCCGAGCGCACCATCGAGGACCTGTGCGAGCTGTTCCGCGCGGCGCTCGGCCAGTCGGGCAGCCGCGATGGCACGCTGGGGGAGGAGCTAGCCCTGGTCGAACGCTACCTCGCCATCGAGCAGTTGCGCCTGGGCGAACGCCTGCGCGTGCGCCGTGAGTTCGGCAGCCTGCCGATGGACTACCCGCTGCCACGCCTGCTGCTGCAGCCGCTGGTGGAGAACGCCGTGCGCCATGGCATCCAGCCGCGCCGCGAAGGCGGCCAGATCCTCCTGCGCGGCGTGCTGGACCGGGACGCCCTGCTGATCGAGGTCAGCAACCCGCTGCCCGTTGCGCCGACCACGCCAGGCCACGGCCACGGGCTGACCAACGTGCGCCAGCGGGTGGCCTATCGCTACGGCGCGCGCGCGGCAGTCGAGGCCGGGCCGCACGAGGACCGTTTCGTGGTGCGCCTGCGCCTGCCGCTCGAACCTCCGCCGGCGGAGCCGAGCTGATGCGCGTGCTGATCGTCGACGACGAACCGCTGGCGCGCGCGCGCCTGGCCGCCCTGCTGGGCGAATGCGACGGCGTGGTGGTGGCCGGCGCCGTGGCCGACGGCGAAGCGGCGCTCGCGGCGATCGGACAGACGCAGCCGGACCTGCTGCTGCTGGACATCAACATGCCTGGCCTGGACGGCGCGGCGCTCGCCGCGCGGCTGGCCGGGCAGGCGCGTCCGCAGGTGGTGTTCTGCACTGCCTACGAGAATCACGCGCTGACCGCGTTCGAGTTGGGCGCGGTCGACTACCTGCTCAAGCCGGTGCGGCTGGAGCGGCTGCGCGAGGCCCTGCAGCGCGCGCGCCAGCGCCTGGCCGCCGCGCCGCCCGAACCGGTCGGCTACCTGCGCGGCCGGCTGCGCGGCGAGCAGGTCCGCATCGCGCTGACCGAGGTGGTCTGCCTGCTCGCCGAAGAGAAATACGTGGTGGTGCGCCACGCCGGTGGCGAGCTGTTGATCGAGGAATCGCTGCGCCAGCTGGAGGAGGCCTACCCGACCCAGCTGGTGCGCCTGCACCGTAACTGCCTGGTGCCGGCGCCGCGCCTGCTGGGTCTGAAGACCCTGGCCGACGGCCGCGTGCTGGCCCGGCTGGCCGGCACCGAGTTCAGCCCCGAGGTGAGCCGGCGCAACCTGCCGGCGGTGCGCAAGCTGCTGCGCGCGGGGTAAGGCCCTGGGGCGCCACGCCGCACGCGCGATCCGGCGAATGCGGCGACAATGGGCACTCAGCTTGATCGCCGGAGTCCCCATGCCCCCTTCCATCCTGCGCATCGCCACCCGCAAGAGCGCGCTCGCGCTGTGGCAGGCCGAACACGTCGCCGCGCGCCTGCGCGCCGTGCATCCAGGCCTGGCCGTCGAACTGGTGCCGATGACCACCCGCGGCGACGAGATCGCCGACCGTCCGCTCGCCACCATCGGCGGCAAGGGCCTGTTCCTGAAGGAACTGGAGGTGGCGATGCTGGAAGGCCGTGCGGACCTGGCGGTGCACTCGCTCAAGGACGTGCCGGCCGAGCTGGAGCCGGGCTTCGTGCTGCCGGCCATGCTGCCGCGCGCGGACGCGGCCGATGCCTTCGTCAGCAACGACCACGCCACGCTGGATGCGCTGCCGGTGGGTTCCCGCGTCGGCACGTCCTCGCTGCGCCGCCAGGCGCAATTGCGCGCGGCGCGACCGGACCTGGAACTGCTGGACCTGCGCGGCAACGTCAACACGCGCCTGGCCAAACTCGACGCCGGCGACTACGACGCGATCGTGCTTGCCTGCGCAGGCCTGGAACGACTGGGCCTGGCCGCGCGCATCCGCCAGCGGCTGGCCGCGCCGGACTGGCTGCCGGCGCCCGGACAGGCGGCGATTGCGATCGAGGCGCACGCGGACCAGCCGGCCGTGCTGGCACTGCTCGCGGCGCTGGACGATGCCGACACGCGCGTGACGGTCAGCGCCGAGCGTGCGATGAACCACGCGCTCGGCGGCAGCTGCACCGTGCCAGTGGCGGCCTGGTGCGTGCTGGGCGAGCGCGGCCTGCACCTGCGCGGGCTGGTGGGCGATGCCGCCAGCGGTCGACTGGTGCGGGCGGAGGCGAGCGGTCCGATGGAACAGGCCGAGGCGCTCGGCCGCGCCGTGGCCGACGCCTTACTGGCGCAAGGTGCGGGCGAGATGCTGGGCTGATGCTTTGCTCCTTCTCCCCTGCGGGGAGAAGGCCGGGATGAGGGGCCGGGGCTCGCGGGAGTGTCGGCTCCGGAGCCAAGCACTTAGTTGTCCCCCGCAAGATTGGCCTCTCACCTCAATCCTCTCCCCCGTCCTTGATAAGAGCAGGGGGAGAGGAGGCAAACGAGGCGCTTTGCGCCGCGAAAGCTTTCAATAAAGCTAGAAGTTGTAGACCAGGTTGGTCGTGGTCAGCGTGTCGGTGCTCTGCGTGCCCGGCTGGGTGTCGGAGTTGTAGCGCACCTGGAAGCCGAGCTTGAGCGCCAGCTTCTTGGTCATGCTGACCGAGAGGCCCGCGTCGTTCTGGTAGTACTTGTTCTTGGAGCCCGCTTCGACCAGCAGCGTATCCTCGAAGGCGGTGTTGTCGGTCAGGCGATACTTGAAGTTGACCAGGCCGCGGCCGACCACCTCACTCTCGGTGGGCTGGCGCACCTCGACGGTCTCGCCGTCGACCAGCATCGTGGTGTCCGCCGGACGGTAGCGCTTGTAACCGGGGCCGATTTCGAAGGACAGCTCCGTGCGCTCGTTCTTCAGCGCGATGTAGCCATAGCCCAGCGAGACGATGCCCTGCCACAGGTTGGCGCCGAAGTCGTCATGTTCGTAACGGCCCGCGCCGACGATGTAGCTGCGCGGATCGAGCTTGTAGCCGACCGAGGCGCCGGCGTCATAGCGGTTGGCGGTGGTGCTGAAGCGGTCGACCGTCTGCCCGGTCTGGGCGTCCACCACGCTGACCTCGCCCTTCGAACGCATGCCGTTCAGGAAGAAGTTGTTCTTCCAGTACTCGTTTTCCTGGTTCAGGCCGAGCTTGGCGTTGACGTTTTCGGTGCGCGAGTTGCCGCGCGCCGAGGCGAAGCCGAACTCGCCCGAGCCGGTCCAGCCGCCGTTGTCGGTGGCGGTATCGGTGTCCTGCGCCTGCGCCACGCCGGCGAAGGCGAACAGGCACGCGGCAACGATCAGGGTCTTGTTCATCGGGCGATCCAGTGAATGGGGGGTCAAAACGGAGAGGCCGCCACCTTAATGCGGCGGATTGAACTAGCAGTGAACACGCGCGCCGCTTACAGGTCCCGGGCGGGCGCATGGTCCGCGCGGCACAGCCGCGCCAGCGCCGCCTCGTAGGCGCGCTGCTCGATGGTACGGCCAAGCAGGCAACTGGTTGCCGCCAGCGCCACCAGTGCCACGCCTGCGTCGGACAGGTCCACCACCAGCAAGGCCAGGCTCGGCACCGCGTAGGTGAACAGGGCCGCGACGAAGCGCGCCGTGCGCCCGCGCATGCGCTGCGTCGACGGACGCCCTTCCGGCGGGCTGAGTGCCTGCCAGCGCAAACCCTCGATCAGCCCCAGCAGCAGGGCGAGCACCAGCAACACCATGATCCACGGACGCGTGCCAGCTGCATGCGCGGCGCCGTCCTGCGCGGCCAGGCACAACCACAGCCACAGCCCGCCCGTGTACAGGGATGCCACCAACCGGCTCAGCGGCAGTTGCGCCGAACAGCGGGACACGCCGGCCGGCAGCCGGCGCCGATAGTTGTGCACCGTGTAGACCAGGCTGGCCGCGCTGCACAAGGCCAGGGCCGCGCCGGCCGCGCGGGTCGCCCAGAAGGTGTTGTCGCCACGAACCAGGCCAGCGACCGCCAGCATCGGCAGGTAGGCCGCCAGCGCCAGCAGCGCCTCGCGCGTGGGCCGGCTGCGGCGCGCCGGGAACCAGCCGTGCCACTCCGACAGCCCCCGCAGGTGCAGGCAGGCGACCACCAGCCCGGCGCTGACGAACGCCGCGCCGAGCGCCAGCGGCAGCAAGGCTTCGCTGCGACCGCCACGGTAGATGCCCAGCGCCAGCGCCAGGCCCAGCAACATCCACAGTCCATAGCCGGACAGCGCCAGCGTGCGCAGCAACGAGACCGGATAGGCCGGCGGCAGCGGATGCTCGCGCATCGCGCCGGAGACACAGGCCTGCATGTCGCTGGATGGGTGCATCACATCGAAGGCTCGGCGGCTGGGGGAAAACCGCGACCCGGCTCTCGTGCCGGGCCGTGCGACGGACTTGCGGCCGTCGCGGGCCGTACCCATGCTACACAAAGCTCCCACCCCAGCGGTATGCCATGGATCGCTACGAACGCATTCTGACCCTGCACCGGGTTCTCAAATCGGCGCATTACCCGGTACCGCTGGCGCGGCTGATGGACGAGCTGGAGTGCTCCCGGGCCACGCTCTATCGCGACATCGCCTTCCTGCGGGACGGCCTGGGCGCGCCGATCGAAAGCGCCGGCACCGACCAGGCGGCGTTCCGCTACGAAGTGGGCGAGGGCGAGCGCTTCGAACTGCCGGGGCTGTGGCTGACCTCCGACGAGCTGGCCGCGCTGCTGGCACTCAACGAGCTGATCGGCCGCTCCGGCCCCGGCGTCCTGGCCGGCGCGCTGGCGCCGTTCAAGGCGCGCATCGAGCGCCTGCTGACCGGGCAGGAGAAGGACAAGGCACTGCCGATCGAGCGCATCCGCGTGATCCCCTGGGGCGAGCGCAAGCTCGACCAGCAGGTGTTCCGGGTCACCGCCGGCGCGGTACTCGAGCGCAGCCGCCTGCGCTTCTCCTACCGTGCGCGGACCACCGACTCGGACAGCAAGCGCACGGTGTCGCCGCAGCGGCTGACCCACTACCGTGACAACTGGTACCTGGACGTCTGGGACCACGACCGCGAAGCCCTGCGCAGCTTTGCCGTGGACCGCATCCGCGACGCGCATGCGCTGGACGAGCCGGCGATCGACGTGCCCGAAACCGATCTCAACGAACTGCTCGCCTCCAGCTACGGCATCTTCGCCGGCAAGCCCAAGGCCTGGGCCACGATCCGCTTTTCCGCGCACGCCGCCCGCTGGGTCGCCGACGAACACTGGCACTCGCAGCAGAAGGGCGAGTGGCTGCCGGACGGGCGCTACGAACTCAAGGTGCCCTACTCCAAGTCGCGCGAACTGCTGATGGACGTGCTCAAGTACGGCCCGGATGCCGAAGTGGTGGCGCCGCTGCCGCTGCGCGAAGAGATGAAGAGCCTGCTGCACATGGCGCTGGGGGCCTACGGAAATCGGGAATCGGGAATCGGGAATCGTTAGGAGCAAGAGCCTGCGCGCTGCAACGTGTGGCCTTACGCTTCAAGAGCCGGGGCGACACCAAGAGGCCATTCGGTTGTGCGCAGCCGCCTTCCCGGCGAAACGGCAAGCACCATGTAGGAGCGCCCTTGGGCGCGACCGCGGAGCTCCGATGTGGCATGGCGGTCGCGCCCAAGGGCGCTCCTACGAAAGCTCAGGTCGGGCGCCCGTGGCGATCGCGTCCCGGTTGGCACGGAACCGCCTTTAAACGATTTCCGATTCCCTATTCCCCATTCCCCGCCCGTCAGGGATGAAACGGCCAGAACTGGGGAATCAGCCACATCGAGAGCGTGCAGAACAGCGCAATCAGCGGAATGCCCACCTTCATGAAATCGGTGAAGCGGTAACCGCCGGCGTAATACACCATGGTGTTGGTCGGATAGCCCACCGGCGTGGCGAACGAGGTCGCCGCGGCGAAAGCCACCGCTACCACGAACGGGCGTGGATCGGCGTGCGCCGCGTGCGCCACGGTCACCGCAATGCTGACCATCAGCACCACCGAGGGGTTGTGCCCCATCAGCTCGGTGAGCAGCGCGGTCAGCAGGTAGACCATCAGCAGCGCGGCCAGCGGACCGTGGCTGCCGACCAGCCCCATGGCGCCCTGCACCACCACCGTGGACAGGCCGGTCTTCTCGATCGCCAGGCCCAGCGGCAGGATTGCGCCGAGCAGGATGATGATCTTCCAGTCCATCCCCTCGTAGATGTCCTTGCGACCGAAGCAGCCGGTCAGCGCCATCGCCGTGGCGCCGCACAAAGCGGCGATCGGGATCGGCAGCCAGTGCATGCCCGAGGCGACCACCACCGAGACCATGATGGCCGCGGCGATCCAGGCCTTGCGCATGTTGCCGCGCGCGTCGTCACGCTCGGACAGCACGATGAACGCATCGTCGGTGCGCAGCTTGGGCATGCCGCCCTCGTCGACCAGCGCCAGCAGCACGTCGCCGACCGCCAGGTCGGTGTTGCTCAGCTTGTCGCGCAACACCTGGCCGCGGCGGTGCACGGCCAGCACGGTGGCGCGGTAGCGCCAGTCCAGGCCCAGTTCGGCCAGGCGCCGGCCCTCGGCGGGACTGCCCGGCGCGACCATCAGCTCGGCCAGCACGCGGGGGCGGTCGCCATCGCGCTCGTAGTGCTGATCGGGCGCGTTGCGCAGGCGCGCGCGACGCTGGAACTCCTCGATCTTCTCCCAGTCGCCACGCACCAGCAGCACGTCGCCGGCGGCCAGCTGCTGCTCGCGTGGCGACCACATGCGCCGCTCGCCGCGCAGCAGCTCCAGCGGATAGACACCGTACTTGTCGCCCAGCTGGGCATCGGCGATGCGCGTGCCCAGCAGCGGCGAGTCCTCGCCCACTACCAGTTCGGTCACGTACTTGCCCACCTCGCCGCCCTCCGGCAGCGCGGCGTCGATGTGCTTGGGCAGCAGCTTGCGACCGATCAGCATCATGTAGGCCATGCCGGCGACCGCCAGCAGCGCGCCCATCTTGGTGAACTCGAACACGCCAAACGGCGGCAGGCCGTGCTTCTGCGCCAGGCTGTCGGTGAGCAGGTTGGAGGAGGTGCCGATCAGCGTGCACACGCCGCCCATCTGCGCCGCATAAGCCATCGGCATCAGCACGCGCGCCGGCGAGGTGCCGGTGCGCTGGCACACGCGCAGCGCCAGCGGCAGGAAGGTGGCGACCAGCGCGATGTTCTTCACGAACGCGCCCAGCGGCGCGATCGCGAGCATCATCGCCAACGTCAACAGCCAGGGCTTGCGGATGCGCATCAACAGGCGTGTCAGCGGTTCCAGCGCGCCGGAGCGCTCGATGCCCAGGCTCAGCGCGAACATCGCTGCCACCGTCACCGTCGCCTCGTTGCTGAAGCCGGACAGCGCTTCCTCGGGCGTGACGATGTGCAGCACCACCAGCGCCGCCAGCGCCAACAGCGCGACCAGGTCGATACGCACCTTCTCGCTGGCGAAAAGCGCCATCGCGCCGACGATGATCGCGACCGTGGCCCAGGCCTGCCAGCTCATGCGCGCGCTCCGCGGCGACGTGAGGAGCCACCCGGGGTGGGCGTGCGGCGCGGGGCGTTCGGGCGGGTATCGGCTGGCATGGTTCCTTTTTGGGCTGCCTGGTCAATGGCGCGGACGCCGACGGACCATCATAACGGTCGTGGCCGCTGGACGTCCGGACGCAGACTTCACCACAGCCCCACGCTAACGTATCGTGAGGACTTGCTCTTCACAGGCTATCGCATGAGCCAGCCCGCAGCCGCGGATGTGCCGCGCCCACGTACCGTCGCCCTCGCATTGGGCGCCGGTGGCGCGAAAGGACTGGCGCACATCGGCGTGATCGAGGAGATCGAGCGCCAGGGCTATGTGATCGGCGCCATCGCCGGCTCCTCCATGGGCGCGTTGATCGGCGGCATCTACGCCATGGGCAAGCTCGACGTCTATCGCGACTGGGTCTGCAAGCTGGCGCGATTCGACGTGCTGCGGCTGGTCGACTGGACCTTCCGCGGCGGCCTGATCAAGGGCGAGAAGATCATCGAGACGTTGCGCGAGCTGATCGGCGACGCGCGCATCGAGGATCTGCCGCTGGCCTATACCGCGGTAGCCACCGACATCGACCGCGAGCGCGAGGTGTGGCTGACCCGCGGCCAGCTGTTCGACGCCATCCGCGCCTCGATCGCCATCCCCACCATCTTCCGGCCGTACACCATCGAGGGCCGCCGGCTGGTCGATGGCGCCCTGCTCAACCCGGTGCCGGTGACGCCGCTGATCCGCGAGCGCGCCGAGATCGTGTTCGCGATCAGCCTGGACGGCCCCTCTGGCGCCCTCGCCGCCCCCGAGCGGGATGCCAAGGCCGACCCCGGCGCCGAACCCAGCTGGCTCGACCGCCTGCTCGCGCGCGGCGAGGACAAGCCCGCGCGCGTGCCGGAACCCGGTGCACTGTCCCTGCTGAACCAGGCGATGGACCTGATGCAGTCCAACCTCTCGCGGCTGCGCCTGGCTGCGTACGAGCCGGACCTGCTTATCGAGATCCCGCGCGACGCCGCCGCAACCTATGAGTTCTACCGCGCCAGCGAATTGATCGAGCTGGGTCGGACGCGCACGCGCGAGGCGCTGGAACGGTTCGAGGCCGCGCGCCGGGGCTAGTTGCCGCCGTCAGTGCGGGCCGTGCGCGCTGAGGTAGTTTTCCAGGTAGGCCTTCAGCGCCACCGCGTTGTTGTGCTCCTCGTCGCGCGCGCCGAACAGCAGGGTCACATGGTGGTGGCGGGCCTTTTCGGCCAGCGTCTGCCAAGTCTCAGGGACGTTATCGAGCTCGCCCGCGTAGCGATGGCGAAACCCTTCCCAACGATTGGGCTCATGGCCGAACCACTGGCGCAGTTCGCGCGAGGGGCCGACGTCCTTCATCCACAGGTCGAGCGCGGCGTTGTCTTTCTTCAGCCCACGCGGCCACAGGCGATCGACCAGCACCCGGTAACCATCGCCGGGCGAGGGCGGGTCATAGACGCGTTTGACGGTCAGGCTCATGGCGTCCCCCTTGGAAGGAAACCTGCGCCAAGCTTACCCCCACCGGGTGAGCGGTACGCGAAGCGACGCGCCTCTTGTAGGAGCCCGCTTGCGGGCGATGCCCTTCTGTCGGGATTTTCGAAAAGGAGCATCGCCCGCAAGCGGGCTCCTACAACGGCAACGAGGCTCAGAGCTCCTCGACGCGGGTGACCTTGGCCCGGCGCATCAGCCAGGCGACGCCGCGCAGGTCGGCCAGGCCGACCCACAACCGATCGAGCATGCCGTACTTGGAGGTGCCCGCAGTGCGCGGGCGATGGCCCACCGGCACGCTGCGGCTCTCGAAACCGGCGCGTCGCACCAGCGCCGGCAGGTAGCGGTGCATGTGGTCGAAGTAGGGCAGGCGCAGGAAGATCTCGCGCTCGAACAGCTTCAGGCCGCAGCCGGTATCGGGCGTGGCGTCCTTGAGCATGCGCGAGCGCACCGCGTTGGCAATCTTCGAGGAGATGCGCTTGTTGAAGCTGTCCCGGCGTGTGGTGCGCCAGCCGGCGAACAGCTTCACTTCGGGCGGCGCATCCCGGCGCGCCTCGAGCAGGCGCGGGATGTCCGCCGGATCGTTCTGGCCGTCGCCGTCCAGGGTGGCGATCCAGCTGCCGCGCGCGGCGCGCACGCCGTTGGACACCGCGGTGCTCTGGCCGCTGCGGGTCACGTGGTGCAGCACGCGCAGCTCCGGATACTGGGCCTTCTGCGCGGCCAGCACCGCGCGGCTGTCGTCGGTGGAATCGTCGTCCACGTAGACGATCTCGAAGTCGGCCTTGCCGCGCAGGGCGGTGGCGATTTCCGCGAGCAGCGGCGGGATGTTGTCGCGCTCGTTGAACACGGGCACGACGACGGAAAGATCGGGCATGGGGCCAGTCCGGAGGAACGATATGGGCGGCGATTATCGCCGATGCGCGCCGACGGCGCAGGTTGAGATCCCTGTAGGAGCGCCCTTGGGCGCGACCGTGATGCATGGCGGTCGCGCCCAAGGGCGCTCCTACAGGAAAGGCCGATCAGCGCAGTTTGCCGAGGATGCCGTCCAGCTCGTCGTTGCTGTGGTAGTGGATGACCAGCTTGCCGCGGCCGCCACGGCCCTGCGCCAGCTCCACGCGCGCGCCGAAGCGTTCGCCCAGCTCGCGCTCGAGCGCGTCGACATTGGGATCGCGCGAGCCGCCAGCCTTGGCCTTGCCCTTGGGCGCGGCCTGCGCGCGGCGCGCGGCGTCTTCCAGTTCGCGCACGCTCCAGCCCAGGGTCGAGGCCTGGCGCGCCAGCGGTACGGCGATGCCTTCGTCCAGGGTGAGCAGGCAGCGGGCGTGGCCCATCTCCAGCTTGCCCTCGTCGAGCAGCTTCTTGATCGGCGCGGGCAAGTCGATCAGGCGCAGCAGGTTCGACACCGCCGCACGCGAGCGGCCGACCGCGTCGGCGGCCTGCTGATGCGTGAGGTCGAAATCGTCGATCAGGCGCTTGAGCGCATCGGCTTCTTCCAGCGGCGTGAGGTCCTGGCGCTGGATGTTCTCGATCAGCGCCATCGCCGGCACGGCGGCCTCGTCGACCGTCTTGACCAGTGCCGGGATCTCGCCCATCTGCGCGCGCTGGGCGGCGCGCCAGCGGCGTTCGCCGGCGATCAGCTCGTAGCTGTTGCTGCCGATGGCGCGCACCACCACCGGCTGGATCAGGCCTTGCGCCTTGATCGAGGCGGCCAGTTCGTCCAGCGCCTCCTCGTTCCAGTGCCGGCGCGGCTGGTACTTGCCCGGCTGGATCTGCTGGATCGGCAGGCTGCGCAGCTCGCCTTCCTGCTCCAGCGACGATGCGGCGCCGGCGCCGTCGCCGCCGAGCAGCGCGTCCAGCCCGCGGCCGAGTCCCCGTTTCTTCGCGGCGGCCATGGTTACTCCTGGTGGATGTCGGCGGCCGCGTCGAGCGTCGCGCCGGTATCGTGCATGTCGTTGAGTGCGGCCACGGCCGCCTGCGCGCCGCGTTCGCGGCGGATGATCTCGCCGGCCAGGCCGATGTAGGCGATCGCGCCGCGCGAGCTGCGGTCGTACAGGTGGATCGGCTGGCCGTGGCTAGGTGCCTCGGCCAGGCGCACGTTGCGCGGGATGATCGAGCGCAGCACCTTGTCGCCGAAGTGCTGGGTCAGCTGCGCCGAGACTTCGTTGCCCAGGTTGTTGCGCACGTCGTACATGGTGCGCAGCAGGCCCTCGATCTCCAGCTTGGGATTCAGCCGCTGGCGCACCGCCTTGACCGTGTCGAGCAGGCTGGAGAGCCCTTCCAGCGCGAAGTATTCGCACTGCACCGGGACCAGCACGCCGTCGGCGGCCGCCAGCGCGTTGAGCGTAAGCAGGTGCAGCGAGGGCGGGCAGTCGACCAGGATGGTCTGGTACCTGTCCGAAATCTTCGCCAGCTGTTCCTTGAGCCGGCTCTCGCGGGCGATCGCGTCCATCAGCTTGAGCTCGGCGGCGGTCAGGTCGCCGTTGCCGGGCAGCAGGTCGTAATGCGCCTCAGTGGCGACGATGGCGCGCTCGATCGGCGCTTCGTCCAGCAGCACCTCGCAGCCGTTGGGCTTGGCCTCGCGCTTGTCCACGCCCGAGGCCATGGTGGCGTTGCCCTGCGGGTCCAGGTCGACCAGCAGCACCTTGCGCTTGGCGGCCGCGAGCGCCGCCGCGAGGTTGACCGCCGTGGTGGTCTTGCCGACGCCGCCTTTCTGGTTGGCGACAGCGATGATACGGGCCATGGTCATCCGGTCGTGCAACAAAGGACAGGTAGATTAGCAGGGCGCGGCAGGGCCGGATTCACCCGGGCCCGCGCGGCCGATGACGACCAGGCTGCGCTCGGCGCCCAGCCCGGGCACGTCCAGCGCATGGATGGCCTGGACGGCGAAGCCGGGCGGCAGGGCGGCGATCTCGCTGGCCGACGGCTTGCCCTTCATGGCCAGCCAGCGGCCCGCCGGGGCGAGCAGGTGGCCGCCCCAGGCGAGCATGTCGGCCAGGCTGGCGAAAGCGCGGGCGGTGACGCAGTCGAACCGGCCCTCGACCTCCTCCACCCGCGACTGCACCGCGCGCACGCCGTCGAGCTTCAACGCACGGATCGCCTCGCGCAGGAAACGCACCTTCTTGCCGTTGGAGTCGACCAGCAACACCTCGCGCCCGGGCGCCGCGATCGCCAGCGGGATGCCGGGCAGGCCCGGGCCGGTGCCGAGGTCGGCCAGGCTGGCGCCTTCCACGTAGGGCAGGATCGCCAGCGAGTCGAGCAGGTGGCGGGTGACCATCTCGGCGGGGTCGCGCACGGCGGTGAGGTTGTAGGTGCCGTTCCAGCGCTCGAGCAGGGCCTGGTAGTCGAGCAGGCGCTCGACCGCGCCGGGTGGCAGCACCAGGCCCATTGCGGCCAGGCCCTGTTCGAGCCGGTGATGCAGGACGGGGCGGGAGCTCATGGACGGTCCGGGGGCTGGCAGGACCGCCCAGTATCCCCGGGTGGACGCGGCGAAGCCAGCGCCCTCAGGCCAGCTCCAGCTCCACCCGGGTGACCATCAGGCCGCGCTCGCGCAGCACGCCGTTCAATACGCGCTTGAGCCGGCTGCCCAGCGCGCGCTGGTCCGGTTCGGGCGCCGGTTCGCCGTGCAGGGCTTCCAGCGCGCTATTGCGGATCAGTTGCGCCGCCTGCTCGATCACTGGATCGACCCGCTCGGGCTCCAGCACCTGCCAGTAGACCCGGCCGCGGACGCCGCGCGCGTCGCCCAGCGCGTCCTGGAACTGCAGGATCTGGCCGGTCAGGTCGATCCGGTGCCCGGCGCGGTCCAGCCCCGGCCACAGCAGGTGCAGGCCCGGCTCGAGCAGGCGCGACTGGCCGCGGCGGTGGACGACCTGCACGTGCCCGGGCGGCACGCGGCGCAGCACGGCCGAAACCAGGCAGGGGAGGGCGATGGAGACCAGGAGCGCGATCATGGCGGATGGCCGGTGGGTTGCAGACGACTTGGCAGGGGTCCGATGCTAGGGCGGCCCGTGCCAGGCAGGATTAATGGCTTTTTAACTCCCTTGCCAAGCACATCGGCCGCCCGCTCCCTGCCTTGAGTGCCACGACGTGACTGCACGCACACTTCGCCCGCTTCCCGCCGCCCGGTGCCGATGAGCGACCCGGTGATGCTGGTGGTGATGGGGGTGTCCGGCTCGGGCAAGAGCACCATCGCCCGGCGACTCGCCGAGGCGCTGGGCTACGCGTTCCTGGACGGCGACGACCTGCACCCGTCCGCCAACATCGCCAAGATGAGCACGGGCGTGCCGCTGGAGGACGCCGACCGCGCGCCCTGGCTGGACGCGATCGCTGCGTGGATGCAGCAGGAGCTGGCGGCCGGGCGCAGCGCCGTGGTCGCCTGTTCGGCGCTCAGGCGGGCGTACCGCGAGCGCCTGCGGCAGGCCGGTCCGGCGGTGTTTTTCGTTTACCTGCAGGTCGACCACGGCGAACTGGCCCGCCGCATGCGCGGGCGCGAGCACTTCATGCCGCCAAGGTTGCTGGGTAGCCAGCTGGCGACGCTGGAGGAGCCGGAACGCGACGAGCCGGCACTGCAAGTCGATGCCAACGGCAGCATTGAGGCGACCGTGGCCAAGGCACTCGACGGCCTCGCGCAACAGGACCTGCCGCGCTAGCCGCGCACAGGGTGGGTTTCAGCCATCTCACCTGCAGGTGGCTCAAGCCCGCCTTGCGGCGGCAGCGGACGTCAGAACCGCCCGGCGCGGAAGTCGGCGATCGCCTCCTGGATCTGCGCCGGCGTGTTCATCACGAACGGCCCGTAGCGCGCGACGGTCTCGTTGAGCGGCCGACCAGCCACCACCAGCAGCCGCGCGGCGCTCGCGCCGGCACCCAGGGTCAGGCGGTCGCCCCCGGACAGCACCGCCAGCTCGCCGCGCGGCAGCGGTTCGCCACCGACCTCGGCCGCCTCGCCTTCGAACACGTAGGCGAAGGCGTGGTGTTCGGCCGGCAGGTCCAGTTCGAAGCGCGCGCCGGCGGCCAGCATGATGTCCAGGTACAGCGGCTCGGTGGCAACGCCCTGCACCGGGCCGATCGCGTCGCCCAGCCGCCCGGCGATCACCCGCGCCTGCACGCCCGGCGACGGTTCCACCTGCGGGATGCGCTCCGGCGCGATGTCCTGGTAGCGCGGCGCGGTCATCTTGTCCCCGGCCGGCAGGTTCACCCACAGCTGGAAGCCCCACAGCAGGCCGTTTTCCTGCTGCGGCATCTCCGAATGCAGGATGCCGCGCCCGGCGGTCATCCACTGCACGCTGCCGGGGCCGAGGTCGCCCTGGTTGCCGTGGTTGTCGCCGTGGCGCATGTGCCCGGCCAGCATATAGGTGACTGTCTCGAAGCCGCGGTGCGGGTGTTCGGGGAAGCCGGCGATGTAGTCGCCGGCCTGGTCGGAGCGGAACTCGTCCAGCAGCAGGAACGGGTCGAGCATGTCCAGGTTGGGCTGGCCGATGATGCGCTTGAGCTTCACCCCGGCGCCGTCGTTGGTGTCGATGCCGCGCACGCGGCGGGTGATGGTGCGTTGGCTCATGGAAAACGCCTCCGGCTTGGAAGGATGTCCATGAGCATGGGGCCGGTGGCCGACCGGGCCAAGCGTGGCGGCGTGAACGGATTGTTCGCCGAAAGCTTTCTGTAGGAGCGCCCCTGGGTGCGACCGGTGCATGGCGGTCGCGCCCAAGGGCGCTCCTACAGGGGACCCAGCCAAGCGAAAGCGCGACGCAGCTCGGCTTCGCCGTGGTCCATGAAGCACTGGCCGTGCGCCAGGAGGATGCGCTGCGGATGCCAGGCGAGCATGCGTTCGAGGCAGGCGCGCGCCTCGGCCTTGTGGCCCAGGTAGGTCAGGCGCATGTCCAGCGGCATTCTGCCTGCGGGCGCAAGCACGCCGCCGAAGCGCGCGAGCCAGCGCATCGGCGTGTCGAGGCGGTCGGCTTCGAAGTTCTCGATCAGGTCGGCCAGGATCAGCGTGGCGCTCGGGCGGTGCAGGAACACCACTTCCTCGATGGCCCGGCTGCCCTTGAATCGCAGCTGGTCGAGCGTGCCGGCCCAGGCCGACGGCGCGGTGTCCTCCAGGTCGGCGTCGAAGTGCACCTCGATGCGCTGGCTCGCGGCACGCTCGCGCACGCCCGGCGAAGCCCAGGCGACGGCCTGCGGGTAACGCCGCTTCCAGGCGGCCATGTGCGTGTAATGGATCTTGTTCGGCGAGACCAGGTGGCGCACCGGGCCGAGCGCGTCGACAGCCTCGAACAGGGACGCATCCGGCGCGATCGGCGAGTGGCACCACAGCCCGCCATCGGGCAGGCGCACCACCGTCATGCGGGTCGGGAACGGCGCGCTCATGCCCAGCGGCGCCGCCATGCGCACGATCGGGCCATCGGCGATCCAGAGGTCCGGCGCGACCGGCTTGAGCGTGTTGATCGGTGCGTAGAGCGCCGGACCGCCCACGCCGGTCAGTGCACCCAGTGGCCGCTACGCTGGCGCGGCGGCGGCGGCGCTTCCTCGCCCGGCGGCGGGGGCGTGCGGGCGAGCGCGGCCAGCTCCGCTTCGGTGGCCGGGTGCTCCTGCCAGTAGTGGTCGACCGCGCCCAGCACCGGCGCGACCTGCGCCAGGCACTCGTCGTATTCCTCGTCGGTGAGTTTCTCGAACTCGGCCTCAGCCGAGAGGATGCCCTCGTCCACTGCCAGCGCCATCACCGGACCGAGCATCTCCATCAGCTGCGGGTCCTCGGCCAGGCGCTTCTCCCACAACGCGGCACGCAGATCGATGCCGCGGCTGAAGCCTTCGCACCAGCCGGCCGCCGACAGCGCCGGGCCGGTGTCGGTATCGACTTCGCCCAGGATCGGCTCGTACGCCTCGACGTCCAGCTCGACGCGGATCGAGTCGTTCAACTTGGCCAGCAATTCCAGCACGCGGTTGCCTTCGGCCTCGTCGACGAAGGGATCGTGCAGCACCTCGGGCAGCCACTCGTCGGGCAGCACCTCGAGCGGGCCGACGGCGATCGCCGAGAGCATGCCGTGGACGCCGTCCAGTAACAGGCGGCCTTCGTCCGCGTGGCCGCGCAGATAACGGTCAAGCTCGTCCAGTTCCTCGTCGGTGAGGGAGCTGGGCCATTCTTCAGGCGGAGTGCTGTTCATCGTTCCTCAGATATCCAGATCGAGCGTCACCGGGGTGTGATCGGAAGGGCGTTCCCACTTGCGCGGCACGCGGTCGATCGCGGCCGCGCGCGCGGTGCCCTTGAGCGCCTCGCCGAGCAGGATCAGATCGATGCGCAACCCCAGGTTGCGGCGGAAAGCGGCCTGCCGGTAATCCCACCAGCTGTGGTGGCCGGCGTCCTGTTCGAACAGGCGAAAGCTGTCATGCAGGCCGAGAGCGGTGATCGCGTTGAGCGCCGCGCGCTCGGGTACCGAGCACAGCACCGAATCGCGCCAGGCGACCGGGTCGTGTACGTCGCGGTCCTCCGGCGCGATGTTGAAGTCGCCCAGCACCACCAGGTTCGGATAACGCTCGTGCTCGCGCGCCAGAAATTCGCGCACCTTGGCCAGCCAGTCCAGCTTGTAGTCGTACTTCGGATCGCCCACCGCCTTGCCGTTGACCACGTACAGGTCGACCACGCGCAGGTCGCCGACGGTGGCAGCGAGGATGCGCCGCTGCGGATCGTCCAGCCCGGGAATGTCGGTGACCACATCGGTCGGCGCATGTCCGCGCGCCAGGATCGCCACGCCGTTGTAGGTCTTCTGGCCGGAGAACACCGCGCGGTAGCCGGCCGCGGCCAGCTCGTCGACCGGGAACTTCGCGTCCTCCAGTTTGGTTTCCTGCAGCGCCACGATGTCCGGTTGCGCCTCGGCCATCCACTGGGTCAGCTGCGGCAGGCGCACCTTCAGCGAGTTCACGTTCCAGGAGGCGATCTTCATCGGCGCATTGTAGGCGATGCGCCGGGCACGGCTATCCGCGCGCGGCCGCCTTGCGCTGCTGGCGTGCCATGCGCCGGCGGCGCCAGCTCAGCAGCGGCTGCGCACTGAAGCCGTGCACCACCACGCTCAGGGTGATGGTGGTGACCGCCACGCCGGCGACCAGCCGCGCCGGCTCGCCGTCCAGTCCGTGCAGCAATGCAAAGGCCAGGTAGTTCAGACCGCCGATGCCCCGGATGCCGAGCCAGCCGAGCAACAACCGCCGGCGCCAGTGCAGCTGCATGCCGATGGTGGTGATCCAGGTGGCGAGCGGGCGCACCACCAGAAAGAGCACACCCGCCAGCAGCAGCGCCTGCGGTTCCCAGTGGCGCGCCAGCGCGATGCCCAGCAGCAACACCAGCAGCGGCCCGAGCAGGTGCTCCATGACGTTGCCGAAGGTCAGCGCCTCGGCCACCAGGTGACCGACGATCTCCACCGGCTGGTCGCGGTCGACGCCGCCGTCCAGGACCGGGCGCACCACGAATTCGGCCGGCGGCGTGCGGGTGATGTCGTGCTCGCGAGGCAGGCGCGGATGCGGGTGCTCGCGCATCACGCCGACCTCGACCACGCGCATGCCCACGCCCGCGGCGAACGCCGCCAGGTAGCCAAGGGCGCCGATGCCCTCGGCGACCGCGTAGGTCACCGCGACCAGGCCGGTGATGAGCAACGCGCCCGGTCCCGGGTCGCGGCCGATCCGCATCAACTGCGTGCCGAGCCGGCCGACCAGCCAGCCGAGCCCGAAGCCGAGCGCGAGTCCGGCGCCCACGCCCCACACGAGCTTGACCAGCGCCCACTCGCCGACGGCGCCCCATGAGAGCCCGCCATGCAGCCAGCCAAGCGCCAGCAGCAGGAACGGCATCGCGCTGCCGTCGTTCATCCCCGCCTCGCCGGACAGCGCCACGCGCAGGCCGTCGTGGTCGGCCGCGTTGTCCACCGCGATGGTGCTGGCCAGCACCGGGTCGGTCGGCGCCAGCATGGCCGCCAGCAGCAGCGCCAGCGGCCAGTCCAGAGAAAGGAGCAGGTGCGCCGCCAGCGCGGTGCCCGCGATCGACAACGCCATCGCCGGGAACGCCAGCCGCCGCGCCACCTGCCACGGCCGCGCGCGCCAGGGCATGCGCAGCTTCAGGCCGCCGACGAACAGCGAGATGATCAATGCCACCTCGGTCAGCCGCTCCAGCCAGGGCGCGTCAGCCAGGAAGTTGACGTCGAGCAGGTACAGGCCCCACGGCCCGATCGCGACGCCGACCACCAGGTACAACGCGAACTGCGTCAGCGGCAACGGCCGGATCCATCCGGCCGCCAGCGACATGACCATCAGCAGGGCGCCGCAGGCCGCCATCCATCCAAGAAAACCCATGTCGGTTTCCGTCGACCGAACCGGCCCCTAGCGTCGCCGGGGTGGCATCGACAGCGGATGAACAGCGCCGGCCCCGCGCCGGCAGGAACCGCGTTCGGCTCCCGCAGGGTTTGCCTGTCAGGTCAGCCCGTGACTGCGCAGCAGCGCCTCCGGCTCAGGTTTGCGGCCGCGGAAGGCGATGAAGCTTTCCAGTGCGGGACGGCTCGCGCCGACGGCGAGGATCTCGCGGCGGAAGCGCTCGCCGGTGGCCTGGTCGATCACGCTGCCGCCGTGCTCGGTCAGTTCCTCGAAGGCACCGAAGGCATCGGCGCTGAGCAGCTCGGCCCACAGGTAGCTGTAGTAGCCGGCCGCGTAGCCGCCGGAGAAGATGTGCGTGAACGCATGCGGGAAACGCTGCCAGGCCGGCGGGTGCAGCACCGCGACCTGGTGGCGCACCTGCTCGAGCACTTCCATCGTGCGGGCGCCGCGGGCCGGGTCGTATTCCAGGTGCATGAGGAAATCGAACAGCGCGAACTCGAGCTGGCGCACCAGGAACAGGCCGGCATGGTAGTGCCGCGCGGCGAGCATGCGCTGGTAAAGCTCGTCGGGCAGCGGCTCGCCGGTCTGCCAGTGGCGCGCGAACAGGTCCAGCGCCTCGCGGTTCCAGCCGAAGTTCTCCATGAACTGGCTGGGCAGTTCCACCGCGTCCCACTCCACGCCGTCGATGCCGCCGATCGAGGGCAGCGCGATCTCGGTCAGCAGGTGGTGCAGGCCGTGGCCGAATTCGTGGAAGAGGGTGAGCACGTCGTCGTGCTTGAGCAGCGCCGGCTTGCCCTCGGTGGGCGGGGCGAAGTTGCAGGTGAGGAAGGCGATCGGCAGCTGGTGCGCGGCGGCATCGTCGAAGCGCGCGCGGCAGACGTCCATCCAGGCGCCGCCCCGCTTGCCGTTGCGCGCGTAGAGATCGACGTAGGCGCCGGCGAACACGCGCCCGTCGGCGTCGCGCACGTCGTAGTAGCGCACGTCCGGATGCCATACGTCGACGTCCTCGCGCGGGCTCAGCGTGATGCCGTAGAGCTTGCCGGTGAGGGCGAACAGGCCGTCGAGCACCGCCGGCAGCGGGAAGTAGGGCTTCAGTTGCTCCTCGTCCAGCGCGTAGCGCTGCTGGCGCAGTTTCTCCGAGACATAGGCGACGTCCCAGGGCTCGAGGTTGTCCAGGCCCAGTTCCGCCTGCGCCCAGGCGCGCAGCTCGTCCAGCTCCTGCTGCGCCACCGGTCGGGCGCGCGCGGCCAGGTCGTGCAGGAACTCCAGCACCTCGGTCGGCGAGCCGGCCATCTTGGTGGCCAGCGACTCCTCCGCGGCGTTGGCGAAGCCGAGCAGCTGCGCCGCCTCGTGGCGCAGCTTCATGATCTCTTCGATGCGCGCGCTGTTGTCGAACTTGCCCGCGTCCGGGCCCTGGTCGGACGCGCGGGTCTGGTAGGCCCAGTAGACGCGCTCGCGCAGGCCGCGATTGTCGGCATAGGTGAGCACCGCCTGCACGCTGGGCTGCTTGAGCGTGACCAGGAAGCCTTCCAGGTCCTGCTCGGCGGCGTAGCGACGCAGCACCGCGCTCGAAGACTCGGGGAGGCCTTCGAGGTCGCGTTCGTCGGTGACGTGCTCATGCCAGGCCTCGGTCGCGTCCAGCACGGCGTTGGCGAACTCGGTTGACAGGCGCGAGAGCGCCACGCCGATCTCCCGGTAGCGCGAGCGCGCCGGTTCCTCCAGCGCGACGCCGGAGAGCCTGAAGTCGCGCAGCGCGTGCTCGACCAGCGCGCGTTCCGGTCGTGGCAGGGTGGCGAAGGTCGGCGCATCGGCCAGCGCCTGCACGGCGGCATACAGCGCGCGGTTCTGGCCCAGCTCGATGGCATGCTCGGTAAGTTTTTCCTCGGCCGGTCCATACACCGCGCGCAGCGCCTCGCTGTCGGCCACCGCGTGCAGATGGCCGACCGGCGCCCAGGCATGCGCCAGGCGCTGCTCGAGCCGCTCCTGGGTGAGCATCACCGTGGCGAAGTCCTTCGGCGCGTCCGCGGCGGTCAGCGCGTCGATGCCGGCGCGGTAGTCGGCCAGGATGGCGTCGACCGCCGGTTCGATGTGTTCGGGCGTGATTTTCGAGAAGGCGGGAAGCGGCTGGTCGGCGAGCAGCGGGTTGGCTTGGTCCATGAAAAACTCCTTGGGATCGTTCCAGCGTGGCGACCGGGCTGGGCGAATTCAAGCCGCGCAGGCACCGCCGGTGTGTGCTCACTTACAATCGGGCGGATGAACAATCTGCGTATCTACAAGGGCATCGCGCCCACCCTGGGCCAGCGCGTCTATGTCGACCCGGCCGCCAGCGTGATCGGTGACGTGGTGCTGGGCGACGACGTGTCGGTCTGGCCCGGCGTGGTGCTGCGCGGCGACGTGCACTCCATCCGCGTCGGCGCGCGCACCAACATCCAGGACGGCACCATCGTGCACGTCAGCCATGAGGGACCCTACGGCCCGGGCTATCCCTGCCTGATCGGCGAGGGCGTAACGATCGGCCATGCCGCGGTGGTGCATGCCTGCACGCTGGAGGACTACTGCCTGATCGGCATGCACGCCACCGTGCTCGACGGCGCGGTGGTGAAGAAGCACGGCTTCGTCGGCGCCGGCGCGGTGATCCCGCCGGGCAAGGTGGTCGGCGAGCGCGAGCTGTGGCTGGGCAACCCGGCCCGGTGCGTGCGCGTGCTGACCGACAGCCAGGTCGAGCAGCTGCATTACTCGGCCGAACACTACATGCGCCTGAAGGACGCCTACCTCGCCGGCTGAACGGCCCGGCGCGCCAGCCGTGCCTGCAGGATCGCCGCGCGTGCCTCATGCCGGCGCACTTCCAGGTGGCGCTGCGCGGTGAGTTTGCCGGCCAGCAGCGCCAGCAGGTAGTTGTCCGCATCGAAGTCACGCAACAGGCGCAGCTCGCGCTCGGCCTCGTCCAGCTCGCCACGGTCGATCGTCTGCTCGACCACCTTCGTGGCCGTGGGGAACAGCCGTTGCAACGCCTCGCGGGTGGCCGCGTCGTCGGGCTCCAGGCCGAGCACGCTGAGGTAGAACTCGTAGGCGTTGCTGCCGGCCGGGGCCAGCAGGCGATGCTCGCGTTCGGCGGTCTGCGCCAGCGCCAGCAGGATGGCGCGTCCGCCCGCTTCGTCGTCGGCCACGGGGCGGATAGAGGGGCGCCGCAGTAGGCCCAGCGCGGCCACGACCAGGAGCAGGGCGCCGACGGCCAGCAAGTGGCGGCGGGTAGGCGCGAGGGAAACGGACATGCAGGGGTCGCCAGTGGCCCGCGCAGGGACGCGGCCGGCGCACGGTAGCGAGGGCAGGTTGCAGTGGCGTGACTCGCGCGGCCGGTCGGCGCGTCACCGGCAGCCGTGTCTGCACATGGCTGGAGTGCGCGCTGGTGCGAGTGGCATTCGCCCGCGCGAAGCAGCGGTTGGAATCGGCCGCGCGCGGGTCGCTCCTGCAAGAGGCCCTGTCCTTCTTGCGCGAGGATCTCAGGCCAGCGTTGCGCGCAGTTCGGCGTACACCGGGTCAGTGTCTGGCCTGCAGCCGTGCCACAGCGCGAAGGCGTCGGCGGCCTGCTCCACCAGCATGCCCAGGCCATCGCATGCCAACGTGACGCCGGCGGTCCTGGCCCACGCCAGGAAACTCTGCGCGCCCGCGCCGTAGGACAGGTCGTAGCCGACCGTCTGCCGGTTGGCCAGGCCCGGCGGCAGCGCCAGCGGCTGGCCAAGCACGCCGGCCGAGGTGGCGTGCACGATCACATCGAAGCTGCCCAGCTCGGCCAGGTCCTGCCAGTAGCGCGCGCGTGCGCGGGTCACGCCCAGCGCGCCAGCAAGCGCCGCAGCCGTGTCGGGCGTGCGATTGACGATGGTCAGCTCCTGCACGCCCGCATCGAGCAGCTCCCAGGCCACGCCCCGCGCCGCGCCACCGGCACCGAGCAGCAACACGCGGCGGCCCGGCAGTGCGCAGTGCTGGCGCTCGGTGAGGTCGCGCACCAGCCCGGCGCCGTCGGTGTTGTGCGCGGCCAGGCGCCCGTCCGCCAGGCGGGTCAACACGTTGGCGCTGCCGGCGCGGCTGGCGGCCGCGGTGCGCTCGTCGGCCAGCGCGAAGGCCGCGGCCTTGTGCGGCAGGGTGATGTTGGCGCCATGGCCGCGGGCCAGGAACCGGCGCACGGCATCGGTGAAAGCTTCTGGCGCCGCGTCGATCGCGGTGTACTCCAGCGCGATGCCGCATTGCTGGCCGAACAGCCGGTGGATCGCCGGCGACAGCGAGTGGCTGATCGGGTGGCCGAACACCGCGTAGCGTGCGGGAGGGTCGATGCCGTGCGGCATGGGCGGTCCAGTGGGCGGTTGGTGCGCGCATTCTAGGCACGCGCGCGGTCGGTCGCAGCTGCTGAGATGGGCGCACCGGAGCATGGCTTGCACTGTCCTTCCGGAGTCTCGCGCCATGCCCGTCACTCGTTCCCAGGCGTTTACCTTCCAGCTGGCCGCCGGTGCCGGTCTGTGGGCGTTGCTCGGCGCCTTCGTGCTCGCGCTGACGCCGGTGCCGGCGCATACCGAGGCGCTGGGCTGGGCGCCGCTGTTCTGGTTGCTGCTCGCGCCGCTGTGCGTACTCGCCGGCCTGCGGCTGCGGCGGCTGGGACTGGCCCTGCCCGTCAGCTGAACATTCAGCCAGGGGCAGGGGCGCGCCCGCTGCGGACCGGTCCGTTGTGCTACAACGCGCGATCGATTTCGCGACGCGCTGGCGTCCGGCAGGGGGCCGGCAACCCGGGCATGATGGCGGTCAGTTACAACCCGTGGCTGGTGTTGCTTTCGCTCGCGCTGGCCGCGCTGGATGCGTATGTGGCGTTCAGCGTGGTCGGCCGTATCGCCCGCTCGCGCGGGCCGGCCGCCATGCTGTGGACGGCGTTCGGCGCGCTGGCGATGGGCTCGGGCGTGTGGGCCATGCACTTCATCGGCATGCTGGCGCTGCAGGTGCCGATCCCGCTCGGTTACGGCAGCCGGCAGACCACGTTGTCGGCCGTGCCGGTGGTGCTGGCCACCGGCGCCACGCTGTGGCTGCTCGCCCGGCACCCGAACCGCACCGGCGCGGTGCTTGCCGGTTGCGTGCTGGGCCTGGGCATGACCGCGATGCACTACCTGGGCGTGGGCGCGCTCGACATGCAGCCGGCGATCGCCTGGAGCGTGCCATGGACGGTCGCTTCCGTGCTGCTTGCGCTGGTCGGCTCCATTGCCGCCATCGGCCTGCACAGCATCATCTGGCGCAGCGAACGGCGCCGACGCTGGTGGCTGCGCGTGCTGGCCGCGCTGATGCTGGGCAGCACCTCCACCGGCGTGCACTACCTGGGCATGGCGGCGATGCAGTTCGCGCCCGGCGCGGTGAGCCTGCAGGCCCGCGCTGGCCTGCACGGGCTGGGCCTGGGGCTGGCGGTCAGCCTGGTCTCGGGTCTGTTGCTGTTGCTGACGCTGGGGGTGAGCCTGGCGCACCGGCAGCTGCAGCGGCATACCGAGGCGATCTCGCGTGAACTCGGCCAGGCGCGTGATGCGCTGAGCTGGCTGGCCTATCACGACGAACTGACCGCGCTGCCCAACCGCGCCAACGTGCTCGACCTGCTCGACCGCCTGCTGCCGCTGGCCAGCGAGGAGCGCTTCGAGGTGGCGGTGATGTTCGTCGACCTGGACGGGTTCAAGTCGATCAACGACACGCTCGGCCACGAGGTGGGCGACGAGTTCCTGCGTTCGGTCGCCGACGCGCTGCGCGCCAGCGTGCGCAGCCGCGATACGGTGGCGCGCTTCGGCGGCGACGAGTTCGTGGTGGTGCTCGAGCGCTTCCGCAGCGAGCAGAACCTGAGCGCGATCTGCCAGAAGATCCTCAGCTTGGTCAGCCGCCCGGTGACCGTCGCCGGACACAGCGTGAGCGCCACGCCCAGCATCGGTGTGGCGATGTTCCCGCGCGACGGCGGCGATGCCGCCAGCCTGCTGCGCCACGCGGACCTGGCGATGTACAGCGCCAAGGAGCACGGCAAGGCCGGCTACTGCTTCTACCAGCCACGCATGAGCGAGCAGGCGCGCGACCGGCTGCTGCTCTCGGCCGAACTGCGCGAGGCGCTGCAGCGCGAGGAACTGGTGGTCCATTACCAGCCAAAGGTGGCGCTGGACACGCGACGCGTGGTTGGGCTGGAAGCACTGGTTCGCTGGCCGCATGCCGAGCGCGGACTGCTGCTGCCGCAGCATTTCGTGCCGCTGGCCGAAAGCAGCGGCCTGATCGCCCAGCTCGGCCGCGTGGTGCTGCGCCAGGTCGCCCGCCAGCTCGCCCTGTGGCGCACGCGCGGGCTGCCGCTGGTACCGGTGGCGATCAACGTCTCGCTGCAGGAGATCCAGGACGGGCAGTTCGTCACCGGCCTGCTCGGCACCCTGCGCGAGTTCGGGCTGCACCCGAGCCTGATCGAGTTCGAGATCACCGAGTCGGCGGCGATGAAGAACGCCGAGCACACGCTGCGCCAGTTGCGCCAGCTGGAGGCGCTCGGCTTCCGCATGGCGATCGACGATTTCGGCACCGGCTTTTCCAGCCTCAGCCACTTGCGCCAGTTGCCCACGCAGACGATCAAGATCGACCAGAGTTTCGTGCAAGGTGCGGAGCGCAATCCGGCCGACCGCGACATCACCGAGGCGATCATCGCGCTGGCGCGCAAGCTGCGCCTGAGCACCGTGGCCGAGGGCATCGAGACCGAGGCGCAGGCGGCGTGGCTGCGCGAGGCCGGTTGCGAGACCGGGCAGGGTTTCCTGTTCGTGCCGCCGTTGCCGCCCTCGCAGGTGCCGGCTCTGCTGCTGGCAGAGCGCACGCCGGCCTCCAGCACCCTGTAGGAGCGCCCTTGGGCGCGACCGCGGAGCCGACGCTTGCCGCACGATCGGCATGGCGGTCGCGCCCAAGGGCGCTCCTACAGGGATCCGGCCATTAGCGGACGATGCCCAGCCGCTTGTGCTCCATGCGGCGCAGGAACTCCTGCATGATGCGCCGGTAGAGGTCCACGCCGAGGTAGGCATCCTCCACGCCGGCATCGATCGACGGGTTGTCGTTGACCTCGATCACCACCGGCTTGTTGCCGACCTGCTTCAGATCCACGCCGTACAGGCCATCGCCCACCGCCTGCGTCGCCTTGAGCGCGAGCTTGACCACTTCGGCCGGCGCGTCGCGCACCGGCACGGTCTCGAAGCCGCCGGACTTGGCGGTGCCCTTGGCGCCGTGGTTGTAGATCTGCCAGTGCCCGCGCGACATGTAGTACTTGCAGGCGTACAGCGGCTCGCGGTTGAGCACGCCAATGCGCCAGTCGAATTCGGTATAGACGAACTCCTGTGCCAGCAGCAGTGCGCTGTGCGAGAACAGCTCGCCGGCGGCCTTCTCCAGCGCCTCGGCGTTCTCCACCTTCACCACGCCGCGCGAGAACGAGCCGTCGGGAATCTTCAGCACCAGCGGGAAGCCGAGCTTGGCGGCGGTTTCCTTCCACGCCTTGGCGTTGTCGCGATAGAGGATCTCGGTGCGCGGCACGGCGAGCTTGCGCGAGACCATCAGGTCGTTGAGGAAGATCTTGTTGGTGCAGCGCAGGATCGAGGTTGGGTCGTCGATCACTACCATGCCTTCCTTCTCCGCGCGGTGGGCGAAGCGGTAGGTGTGGTTGTCCGACGCGGTGGTCTCGCGGATGAACAGGCCGTCGTATTCGGCCAGGCGCGGGTAGTCGATCTTGCCGATAGGATCGACCTCGATGCCCAATTCCTTGCCGGCGGCGATGAAGCTCTTGAGCGCCTTCTTATTCGATGGCGGCATCGCCTCGTCGGGATCGACCAGCATCGCGATGTCGTAGCGGTAGAGCTTGCGCGTGCGTGGCTTGCGCCAGAGCTTGCGCGAGAAGCGGTCCAGCTCCGCGGCGAAGGCGTCTTCCTGCGCATCGTCCAGCGTGTGCAGGCCGACCGGCTTGATCGAGGCGACCTGCCACACGCGCTCGCGCTCGAACTCGATGCGCAGCAGCGGGCAGGGGAACATTTCGAACAGCTGCCGGGCCAGGTCCTGCAACGCCGGGTAGGCGGTCTCGCCGAAGTACACCAGGATGCCGAAGTCGGTGGTGTCGCGGCCGCCAGCCGGCAGGAAGTGGGTCAGCTTGCTGTTGAGGTCCTCGATGTCCAGGCCGTACAGCGAACGCCGGCGCAGGTCGTTGATGGTGCGCACCGAGGGCAGCACCTTGTGCCCGCGCGCCTCGGCCAGCAACGAGACGTAGTAGCCCGTGCCCAGGTACTTGTAGCTGCGGCACAGGTTGATCACGTGGGTGCGTTCGTCGTCGCCGCCGACCGGTTCGCGCAGGTAGTCCATTGCGCTCATGACGTCCACGGAAGGGTAGTAGGCGCTCCAGTCGGAGGCTTTCTCGACGACGATCACCAGGCGGGTCATGGCACCTCGCTACACGCAAAAGGGAATGCCGTCGCGTGGCGGGAACGAGGCGGCAGGGCGCAAGTGGCGAAGTTTGGCATAGGCGCGAGCGTCCGCAATGGCGCCACCGGCGTATCGTTCAGCGAGCTGTGCGTCGCAGCGCGGGTGGGTTCGGCGACCGCCGCAATCTGCTCCACGTCGCCCTGCGTCTGCGTAGACTGCGCCGATGACGCATGCGCCAGCCCACGCCCTGACGATTCCCCTGCGCCGTGCCGCGCCGGCGGACCTCGACGCCCTGGTCGCGCTCGAACGTTGCGCCTTCAGTGGCGATCGCATGAGCCGGGCGCAGTACCGTCGCCACCTCGCCAGCCCACGCGCCGCCGTGCTCGTCGCCGACACGCCGGATGAAGGCCTGCTGGGTAGCGCGCTAGTGTTCTTCCGTGCCGGCAGCACGCTGGCGCGGCTGTACTCGATCGCCACTGCCCCGGCCGCGCGCGGCCGCGGGCTCGGCGGGACGCTGCTGGCCGCCGCCGAAGATGCCGCACGGGCGCGCGGTTGCCGCGGCATGCGGCTGGAGGTGCGGATGGACAACACGGCCGCGATGGCGCTGTACGAGCGCGCCGGCTATCGGCGCATCGGCCGCTACGCCAGCTATTACGAGGATGGCGCCGACGCCTGGCGGTACGAGAAGGGCCTCGCCGGTTGCTGAGGCTGGTCGCGGCGATCCTGCGCCTTCGCGCATCGCGCCTGTGCCCGGAACGAACGATCCGGGCGAATGGTTTCAGACCGTTCGGGCCGAGGGCAGGCCGCAGCCGAAGCGTGGCGCTCAGAGCGGATGCGCGATCCGGTCCGCGGTTTCGTCGTCCGGCCGCGCCACCAGCGCACCGGTGCGCATCAGGCTTACCGTGTAGTGGCCGCCGTCGACCAGCGGCAGGTACGCGCCGCTGCCGTAGACGGTGTCGACCATCGGCAACCAGTCCGGATGGGCGCGGGCGAGCGTGATCAGGTCGCCGTCGCCTGCCTCGCGGAAGTCGACCACCGTGCGCATCGCGCTCATCTCGTCGGCCGGGTCGTCGTAGCGGCCGGACAGGCGGTCCAGCCGATACAGCGGCGGCAGGCCGGCGAGCACGGCGGGCAGCTTCCACTTCAACACCAGTGCCTCGATGCGCCAGGCGTCGCCGGCCAGGGCCACGTCGCGACGCTGGCCGTCGGGCCAGGTCAGCGTGAGCGCCCAGCGCTGCGGCGAGAGGATGCGCGCGTCGACGCTCACCACCGGGGCTTCCTCGCCGAGCAGGCGGTAGCCGCGCAGGCTCCACCCGGCACCGGCCAGCAGCACCGCCAGGCCCAGGCCCACCAGCAGGAACAGCGTGCGCAGGATCGCCGCGAACGGACGTCGCGCCCGCAGGCGGCGGCCGAGCGCCGCCAGTTGCACCAGCGCGAACAGCAGCGCCAGCGCGGCGAGGATCCACAGCAGGGTACTCGGCAGCTGCAACAGCGTGGCCCAATCCATCGAAGACGACCCGCGACGTTATGATGCGGGCATCATAGCCGCCGCCTTCGTCGAGGAAACCGATGCGCCGATTCATCCTCTGCACTGCCCTGCTGCTGGCCGCAGGCCTGCTCGCCGGTTGCGGCAACAAGGGCCCGCTGGTGCTGCCGCCGGCATCGTCGGGCAGCACGGTGGCACCGGCCGCGACCGCGCCGGCGCCGGCCACGAGCGCGTCGCTGCCCGACTGACGGTCATGCGCTTTTCCAAGATGCACGGCATCGGCAACGACTTCGTCGTGGTCGACGCGCGCGAGGCACCGCTTGCCCTGCCGGCCGCGCAGATCCGCGCGCTGGCCGACCGCCACACCGGGATCGGCTGCGACCAGCTGCTCAGCGTGGAAGCGCCGCGCGATCCGTCCTGCGCGTTCTACTACGGCATCTGGAACGCCGACGGCAGCCCTTCGGGCCAGTGCGGCAACGGCGTGCGCTGCGTGGCGGCCTGGCTGCATCGCGCCGGCGCGCTGGCCCTGGACACGCCCGTGCGCATCGAAAGCCCCTCCGGGCCGGTGAGCGTGCGCGTGCTCGATGCGCACCGCGTGACCGTCGACATGGGCGAGCCGGTGTTCGAGCCGGCGCGCATTCCGTTTACCGCCGATACGCAGGCCGCGTCGTACCCGCTCGACCTTGCCGAGGGAACGGTGCAGATCGGCGCGGTCTCGATGGGCAATCCGCACGCGGTGATGGCGGTGGCGGACCTGGCCGACCCCGTGCTCGAACGTTTCGGTCCACAACTCACCACGCACGCGCGGTTCCCCGAAGGCGCCAATGCCGGGTTCGTGCAGATCCTCAGCCGCGGGCATCTGCGCCTGCGCGTGCACGAGCGGGGCAGCGGCTGGACCCGGGCCTGCGGCACCGGCGCCTGCGCCGCCATGGCGGTACTGCGCCTGCGCGGCCAGGTGGACGAAAGCGTGCAGGTCGACCTGCCCGGCGGGCGCCTGCAGATCGACTGGCCGGGTCCGGGGCAAACGCTGTGGATGACCGGCCCGGCCGCGTTCGCCTTCGAGGGCAAGTGGCTGCCGGACGCTCCGTAGGGCGGGCTTCAGGCCACCGCACGGGGTGCAGGCAAGGTGGGCTGAAGCCCACCCTACGCAAATGAGCGGGAAACCCTTCCTTGGCGATTGATGCGCGGGCGCGCGCGTCGCACACTCGGACCTGGCCGATTCGCCGCCTGACGTTCCCCTAGGTCGTTCCATGCCCGACACCCTGCTCGACGAGATTCCCGGCGCCACTGCGGTGGCCGCGTACCTCAAGCGCCATCCGCACTTCCTGGCCGACTACCCGGACCTCGCCGCGCAGCTGACGCTGCCGCGCAGCGAAGGACCGGTGGCGTCGCTGGCGATGTACCAGCTGCAGCAGTTGCGCGAGAAGAACGCCGAGCTGGAACGCCGGCTGGCCGAGCTGATCGCGATCGCGGCGGAAAACGAGCGCCTGATGCAGCGGGTGCACGACCTCAACGTGACCATGCTGCGCGTAGCCACCCCTGCGCTGGCGGCACGCAGCGTGATCAGCCGGCTGGCCAGCGACTTCCGCATCGAGCAGGTGCGGCTGCTGCTGTTCGGGCAGGCCTACGGTCTGCCGCAGGCCGAGTGGCTGGTGGTCGAGCCGGGCGGTCGCGCGGCGCTGACCGAGTTCGCAGGGTTCCAGGGCAACCACGAGCCACTGGTCGGGCGGCTGTCGGCCGAACGCCTGTATCGCCTGTTCGGCGACCACGCGCCGGAGGTGCATTCGGCCGCGGTGATGCCGCTGGGCGAGCTGGGCCTGCTGGCGCTGGGCAGCGCCGATCCGAACCATTTCCAGCCGGGCATGGGCACGCTGTTCCTCAAGATGCTCGCCGCCACGGTCGGCGCCGCGCTGACCCGCTCGCAGGAACTCGCCTGAGCAGTACGCCGCGCGCGCAGGTCGAGGCCTGGCTGGGGCGGCTCGCCGGCGAGCGCCAGGCCTCGGCGCACACGGTCGCCGCCTACCGACGCGACCTGGACAAGTTGCTCGGCTGGATGGAAACGCAGGGCATCGGCGGGTTCGCCGCGCTGGACGCGCACCGCATGCGCGCGTTCGTGGCTAGCCAGCACCGCGGCGGACTGTCGCCGAAAAGCCTGCAGCGCCTGCTCTCCTCCTGCCGCAGTCTGTTCCGCCAGCTCAGCCGCGAGGGCCTGCTGGCGCATGATCCGGCCGCCGGCGTGCGCGGCCCGAAGGTCCACCGCAAGCTGCCGCAGGTGCTGGACGTGGACGAAGCCGGTGCGCTGGTGGAAAGCCCCGGGGACGGCGCGCTGGCCTTGCGCGACCGCGCCATGCTCGAGCTTTTCTATTCCTCCGGGCTGCGCCTGTCGGAACTGTGCCGCCTGCGCTGGGGCGATCTGAGTCTGGACGAGGGCGAGGTACGCGTGCTCGGCAAGGGCGCCAAGACCCGCATCGTGCCGGTCGGCAGTCACGCGGTGGCCGCACTGCGCGCGCTGGGCAAGGCCGAGGGCATGGCGCCGACCGCGCCGGTGTTCCGCGGCCGTGCGGGCGTGCCGATCAGCCCGCGCACGGTGCAGGCGCGCCTGAAGCAGCTGGCGCTGGCGCAGGGATTCGCCAAGCGCGTGCATCCGCACCTGCTGCGCCACACCTTCGCCAGCCACATGCTGGAATCCTCGGGCGACCTGCGCGCCGTGCAGGAACTGCTTGGCCACGCCGACATCGCCACGACGCAGATCTACACGCACCTGGATTTCCAGCACCTGGCCAAGGTCTACGACGCCGCACACCCGCGCGCGCGCCGCAAGGGTTGAGGCCTTCTGCGCGCTCTCGCCTACGGGGGAGGGCCGGGGTGAGGGGCCCGCGCCCGCGACGTACTGGGCACCAGCGTCTTCGCTTTGGGATGGCTCAGACGCCACGGCCCGTGTTGAAGGCCAACCGCCCGACCCCATGTATGCCCGCTCAAGCCTTTCGCGGAGCCCACATGGAATCGTTCCACGCCACCACCATCCTTTCGGTCCGCCGCGGCGGGCGCGTCGTGCTGGGCGGCGACGGGCAGGTCACCCTGGGCAACACCGTGATGAAGTCGAACGCGCGCAAGATCCGCCGCCTCGGCAAGGGCGACGTGCTGGCCGGTTTCGCCGGCGCCACCGCGGACGCGTTCACCCTGTTCGAGCTGTTCGAGCAGAAGCTCGACAAGCACGGCAACAACCTCGTCCGCGCGGCGGTCGAGATGGCCAAGGAATGGCGTACCGACCGCCGCTTCGGCAAGCTCGAGGCGATGCTCGCGGTGGCCGACAAGGACGCCTCGCTGCTGATCTCCGGCAACGGCGACGTGCTCGAGCCCGAGCACGGCCTGATCGCGATCGGTTCGGGCGGCCCCTATGCGCAGGCCGCCGCGCTGTCGCTGCTGGAAAACACCGACATGGACGCGCGCCAGATCGTCGAGAAGGCGCTGAAGATCGCCGGCGACATCTGCATCTATACCAATCACAGCACGACCATCGAGGAGCTGGAAATTGTCAATGGCGAATAGGGAATCGTAAAAGCTCCCGCCCCGGCACGCCTTGCTCCCCCACCATTCCCTATTTGCGATTCCCTATTCCCATGTCCGAACTCACCCCCCGTGAAATCGTCAACGAGCTCGACCGCTTCATCGTCGGCCAGAACGACGCCAAGCGCGCCGTCGCCATCGCCCTGCGCAACCGCTGGCGACGGATGCAGCTCGACCCCGAGATGCGCAACGAGGTCACGCCGAAGAACATCCTGATGATCGGCCCCACCGGCGTGGGCAAGACCGAGATCGCGCGCCGCCTGGCCACGCTGGCCAACGCGCCGTTCGTGAAGGTGGAGGCGACCAAGTTCACCGAGGTCGGCTACGTGGGCAAGGACGTCGAATCGATCGTGCGCGACCTGGCCGACGTCGCCTACAAGCTCACCCGCGAGCAGGCGACCAAGCGCGTGCGCTCGCAGGCCGAGGACCGCGCCGAGGACCGCATCCTCGACGCACTGCTGCCACGCCGGCAGACCGCCAGCGACTGGTCGCATGACCTGACCGTGTCCTCCACCGACAGCGACACCCGCCAGAAGCTGCGCAAGCAGTTGCGCGAGGGTGCGCTGGACGACCGCGAGATCGAGCTCGACTTCGCCATGAACGTGGGCGTCGAAATCATGTCGCCGCCGGGCATGGAGGAGATGGGCCAGCAGCTGCGCCAGATGTTCCAGAACCTTGGCGGCGCACGCACGCAGTCGCGCAAGCTGCCGATCAAGGTGGCCCGGCCGCTGCTGGTCGAGGAAGAGGCCGGCAAGCTGGTCAACGAGGAGGAGATCCGCGCGCAGGCGGTCGAGGCCGCCGAGCAGAACGGCATCGTCTTCATCGACGAGATCGACAAGGTGGCGCAGCGCTCGGAGTGGGGCGGCGCAGGCGTCTCACGCGAGGGCGTGCAGCGCGACCTGCTGCCGTTGGTGGAAGGCTCCACCGTGTCGACCAAGTACGGCCCGATCAAGACCGACCACATGCTGTTCATTGCCTCGGGCGCGTTCTCGCTGTCCAAGCCTTCGGACCTGATCCCCGAACTGCAGGGGCGCCTGCCGATCCGCGTGGAGCTGTCCGCGCTGTCGATCGACGACTTCAAACGCATCCTTCGCGAGCCGCACAACGCACTCACCAAGCAATACGTGGCCCTGCTCGCGACCGAGGGCGTGGCGATCGAGTTCACCGACGAAGGTGTGGACCGCCTGGCCGAGGTCGCCTGCCAGGTGAACGAGCGCACCGAGAACATCGGGGCGCGCCGCCTTCATACGGTGATGGAGCGCCTGCTGGAGAAAATTTCGTTCGAGGCGGCGGACAAGTCCGGCGAAAAATACCTGATTGACGCCGAACAGGTGAACAAGAGTCTGGGATCGCTCGTGAAGGACCAGGACTTGAGCCGTTACATCCTCTAAACAAGCCGCAGCGACCCGTCTGGTAAAATTCCTGTCATGGGCAAGGTCATTGAACTCAAAACCACCGGCCAGCGTGCACAGCTGCGCGAGGCGCAGCAGAACCAGCAGCTGATCCGGCTGTGGCGCGCCGAGCTCGAGCACGGCAGCTTCTGCGGCTACGTGGGTGGCGTCGGCCGCGAGTTCTTCCTGTTGTGGGTGGTCGGCGACGGCATTACCTACGACGGGATGTACGTGATGCGCCACCGCGACGTCTCCGAGCTGGAGGCGCCGGACAAGCACCACCAATTCATGGAGAAGGCGCTGCAGCTCAAGCAACTGCTGCCGCGCACGCCGCGCGGGTTCCCGCTCGACTCGATCCGCGAGGTGGTGCAGGCCGCCGGCCGCGTGGCGCCGGTGATCGGCGTGCACGTGGACAGCGAGGACGAGGCCGAGGTCTGCTACATCGGGCGGCTGGTCGGCGTGGAAGAAGACGGCTTCACCCTGCAGGAGATCAGCCCCGACGCCGAATGGCTGCGCGAGGCGTCGTTCTTCGCCTGGGACGAGGTGTCCACGATCAGCATGGAAGACGGTTACGCGCAGTCGCTGCTGGCCGTGGCCGGCACGCCGCCGCCGCTGGAGCAGGGCGACTCGGGCATCGGCCACGCGCACTGAGGCGCTGGCGTAGGTGGGCTTCAACCCACCAGCCTTTCCGGCAACACCGCTGCTTGGCTGAAGCCTACCCTGGCTTGCCTAAGCCTGTGCCTGGCGATGCTCGCCGCGGGCCGCTTCCCACACCTCCCGCGCCGCATCCGCGTTCATCGCCGCGATGCCGAGTCCCACTGCCACGTCCGGCCAGACCGAGCCGGTCCATGCGGTCACGCCGCCGGCCAACACGATCGCCACGTTGGCGAACGCATCGTTGCGCGCCGAGAGGAAGGCGGCACGGGTGAGGCTACCGGCATGATGGCGAAAGCGCGCCAGCACCCAGGCGCAGGCCAGGTTCACCACCAGCGCGCCCAGGCCTGTGGCCGACAGCGGCAGCGGCGCTGGCGGCACCGGCAACTGCAGCTTGCGCCACAGCGCCCACAGCAGCGCCAGCGCCGGCACCAGCAGGATGGCGGCCAGGGCCATGCCCACGCGGGCCCGCGCCGCCGGTGACCAGCCCAGCGCCAGGAAGATCAGCAGGTTGACCGAAGCGTCCTCGAGGAAGTCGATGCTGTCGGCGAACAGCGACACCGAGCCGATCGACAGCGCCACTGTGAACTCCACGCCGAAGTAGGCGAGGTTGAGCAGGGCGACCAGGCGCACGGCACGGTGCAGGGCGGTACGCGATCCGTGGGTGGGCAGGGCGGGGGGAGGCATGGAGCGCATGCTCGCATGCCGGCATCGGGCCGGCCGTCAACGCGCGATCGATCCGGCTCAGCGCTCGTCGGCAGGCCCGACGGGGCGCGCAGGGGCGCCTTTGGCGGCGCCACCGCCGCTATGCTTCAGGCATCGTTTCCCAGGGAGTCGGCATGACCCGCCGCATCGTCGTCGTCGGCAGCATCAACATGGACCTGGTCACGCAGGCGCCGCGCTTTCCGCAACCGGGCGAAACACTGCTGGGCGACGGCTTCATCACGGTACCCGGCGGCAAGGGTGCCAACCAGGCGGTGGCGGCGGCGCGGCTCGGTGCCGAAGTGGCGTTGGTCGGTGCGCTCGGTCGCGACGCCTTCGGTAACCAGCTGCACGCCGGCCTGCGCGAGGAAGGCGTGGATCTGGCGCACATGCACCGGCTGGACGACCAGGCCAGCGGGACCGCCTCGATCACCGTGGCCGGCGGCGAGAACCAGATCGTGGTGGTGCCGGCCGCCAATGCCTGCGTCACGCCGGCGCACGTGGAGGCTGCGCACGGGGCCATCGGCCGCGCGGATGTGGTGCTGGTCCAGATGGAGATCCCGCTGGACGCCATCGAAGCGACCCTGCGCCTGGGCCAGCGCGCGGGCGTGCCGGTCATCCTCAACCCGGCGCCGGCGCGGCCGCTCCCAGCCGAATGGCTCGCGCTCGCCCGCTACGTCACGCCCAACCAGCATGAGCTGGCGGTGTTGCTGGGGGCCGACCCGGCCGAGGATTTCCGCGCGCTGATGCGCCGCGCGCCAGGGCCAGTGGTGCTGACCCGCGGCGGCGAGGGCGCCTGGTATCGCGAGCAGGCGGGCGAGCCGGCGCACCAGCCCAGCTTCGACGTCGCGGTGGTCGACAGCACCGGCGCCGGCGACACCTTCAATGCGGCACTGGCGGTGTTCCTGCACGAAGGGCTGCCGCAGGCGGTGCGCAAGGCCTGTGCGGCCGCCGCGCTGGCAGTCACGCGGCTGGGCGCGCAGCCGGGCATGCCTCGCAAGCAGGAATTGGAAGCCTTCCTCGGCCGATAGCAACACCTCGACCTTGTAGGAGCGCACCCTGTGCGGGACCCGCACGCCGCATCTGGGCGCGCGGTCGCGCACAGGGTGCGCTCCTACAGGCAGCCTGCTTCAGTGACGCGCTTCGGACGACGGGGCGTGCTTCTGTCCACCCTGCTGCGATGCCTGCTGGTTGACGCCGCCTTGCTCGGCCAGCTGGGTGAGCTTCTGGTCGGTCGCCTTTTCTTCCTGCAAGGTCTGATCGAGCTGCTTGGCCGCGTCCTCGTGGCCCATCTGCCTGGCCAGCACGCACAGCGTGCCGTAGGAGGCGATCTCGTAGTGCTCGGCCTTCTGGGCGCCGGCGATCAACGCGGCATCGCGCAACGCGCCCTGCGGTACCGTTTCGATGATCTCGCGCGCCTCGTCGACCAGTCCTTCCATGCCTTGGCACTTGATGCGCTTGAGCCGGATGTCCAGGTCCTCGACGATCTTGTCGATACGCTCGATCTGCCCGCGCGTCTCTTCCAGATGCTGGTCGAACGCCTTGGACAGATCCTGGTTGTCGGCTGCGCGCGACAGGCGCGGCAAGGCCTTGGCCAGTTGCTTCTCGGCGCTGTAGATGTCCGAGAGCTCGTGGATGAAAAGGTCCTGCATGGTCTTGATGGTCATGGGCTCCTCCGGGGGATGAAGGGACGCGCCGTATGGTCGTGCGGCGCCTATCCACTCTAGGAACGCGATCGTCAGGGGCCGGTGCAACGGAGGGAAAAGGCAGCACAAGGCCACGGCCCGGGCTGCCTGCGATTCATCCGGCGAGCGTGCTATTTGCCAATACAGAAGCTGCCGAAGATCGCGCCGAGCAGGTCGTCGCTGCTGTAGCTGCCGGTAATTTCGCCTAGCGCGTGCTGGGCTTGGCGCAGGTCTTCGGCGGCCAGTTCCCCCGCACGGGTGTTGGTGAGCGCGGCCGCGGCGTGCTCGAGATGGACCTGCACGCGTTCGAGCGCGGCGACGTGGCGACGGCGGGCGCTGAAGGCACCTTCGCCGCTGCCGAGGCCGGCGCGGGTCTTCAGTTCCGTGCGCAACAACTCGAGCCCTTCGCCCGTGCGTGCCGACAGCCAGAGGTGAGGCAGGCCAGCGCGCGTTTCCGCGCGCGGCGGCTGTGCGTCGAGGTCGATCTTGTTGACAATGGCCAGCCGCGCGACGTGCGGCGGCAGTTCGTCGAGCAGGCCGGGGTCGGCCTCGGCGTGCGCCGCGTCGGTGACCAGCAGCACGAGATCGGCGCGGGCCAGCTCAGCGCGGGCACGACGCACGCCTTCGCGCTCCACCTCGTCGTGCGTCTCCCGCAAGCCGGCGGTGTCGGCGAGCTCCAGCACCGCGCCATCCAGGCTCACCGTTTCGCGCAGCACATCGCGGGTGGTGCCGGCGATCGGCGTCACGATCGCGCGCTCGCTTTGCGCCAGCGCGTTGAGGAGGCTGGACTTGCCCGCGTTGGGCCGGCCCACGATGGCGACCTTGAGGCCGTCGGTGAGGCGCACGCCGCGACGCGTTTCGTCCAGCAGCCCGGCCAGCTGCGTGCGCAGCGCTTCGAGCTGGCGCGCGATGGCGGGATCGGCGAGAAAGTCGATTTCCTCTTCCGGGAAATCGATCGCGGCTTCCACGTGCACGCGCAACGCGATCAACGCATCCAGCAACACGTGCACGCGCTGCGAGAACACGCCCTCGAGCGAACACAACGCCGCGCGCGCGCCCGCTTCGGAACGCGCTGCGATGAGATCGGCCACGGCCTCGGCCTGGGCGAGATCCAGCTTGCCGTTGAGGAAGGCCCGCTCGGTGAATTCGCCCGGCCGGGCCAGTCGCGCGCCGAGCGCGCACACCCGCTTGAGCAGCAGGTCCAGCAGCACGGCGCTGCCATGGCCCTGCAGCTCGAGCACGTGTTCGCCGGTGTAGGAGCGCGGTGCGGGAAAATGCAGCAGCAGCCCGCGGTCGATCAGGGCGCCGTCGCCGTCAAGGAAGGTGGCCAGGTGCGCGTGGCGCGGCTCGGGCGCGCGACCCAGCAACACCTGAGCGATCGCAGGCACGCGCGGCCCCGACACGCGCACCACGCCGACGCCGGCGGCGCCGGGAGCGCTGGCGATGGCGGCGATGGTGTCGGTCTCGGCCATGCGCAATACCCAGGAAAACCGCCGGAACCCATGGGGTGGACCTCAGCCCACCGCAAACCGCGAGGAGGATGGAAGGTGGGCTGAGGCCCACCCTGCATTCCGAGCGTCAGGCCTTCGCCTTCGCCTCGCCGTGCTCCACCTTGTGCGTGATGTACCACTGCTGGCCCAGGCTCACCAGGCCGTTGACCACGTAGTACAGGCACAGACCGGCAGGGAAGAAGGCGAACAACACCGCGAAGATCAGCGGCATGAACTTCATCATCTTCGCCTGGGTCGGGTCCATCCCGGTGGCCGGCATCAGGTACTGCTGGCCCAGCATCACCAGCGTGTACACCGCCGGCAGCACGAAGAACGGATCGGGCGCGGACAGGTCGTGGATCCAGCCGACGAACGGCGCCTGGCGCAGCTCCACGCTCTCGCGCAGCACTTCGTACAGGCCGTAGAAGATCGGGATGGTGATCAGCACCGGAAGGCAGCCGGTCATCGGGTTGACCTTCTCCTTCTTGTACAGCTCCATCATCGCCATCTGCATTTTCTGCTTGTCGTCGCCGTAGCGCTCCTTGAGTGCGGTCACGCGCGGCTGCAGCTTGCGCATCTTGGCGCTGGAGCGGTACTGCGCGGCGGTGAGCTTCCAGGTCAGGCCCTTGATGATCAGCACCAGCAGGATGATCGCCACGCCCCAGTTGCCGCTGACCTTCTCCAGCCACGACAGCAGCGCATGCATCGGCTGGGCGATCACGGTGAACACGCCGTAGTTGGTCGCCAGCGCCAGGCCCGGTGCCACCGAGTCGAGCGTACCGACCAGCTTCGGACCGATGTACAGGCGCGCGCCGGTGGTCTGGCTCTGGCCCGGCGCCACCGTCAGCGCAGGACTGACGGCGCGGATCAGGTAGGTCGGATGGTCGCTGTCGGGGTTGACCACGTCGGTGCTGTAGCTGGCCTTTTGCTGCGCCGGCGGAATCCACGCGGCGAAGAAGTAGTGCTGCAGCATCGCGGCCCAGCCCCCGGCGAAGGACTGCTGCAGCGCGTCTTCCTGGAACTTGTCGAATTTGAGCGACTGGAAGTGATCTTCCGGGCTGTACCAGCCGGCACCGAAGAAGCTGGCGGCCGACGGGTCGGTCATGTTCTGCAGCCAGCCACCGTGCTCCTGGCGCGCCGCGCGCTGCAGCTGCTCGTAGGCGCTGCCCTGCCAGGGCGTGCTGCCGGTGTTGTCGATGCGCTGGTCGAGCCCGACCACGTACTGGCCGCGCTTGAGCGTGTAGGTCTTGGTGACCTTGATGCCATCCTGCTGCCAGGTCAGGTCGACCTTGAGCTCGGGCTTGCCGTCGGCCAGCTCGTAGTGCGTCTGCGCCGACTGGAACAGTGCACGGTGGTCGGGCGCCGGGCTGCCTGCGCTGACCAGGCCGCTCTGGGCGACGAAATACTTGTCCTGCATATCGGCCAGCAGGCGTACCGGCGGCGGGTTCGGATGCTTGCGGGTGATCGGCTCGGCCGGGTAAGCCAGCAGGTCGGCGCGCACCACGCTGCCGCCGCGGGTGTCCACGGTCAGGCGCAGCACGTCGTTGCTGATGGTGATCAGCTGGCCGGCGGCGGTGCTGGCCGGGCCACTGCTGGCGATCGCCGGGGTGGCGGCGCCGCTGGCGCCAGGCACGGTGTTATCCGCCGGCGCGTTCGCACTGGCGGCCGCGACCGGAGCAGTGTGCGCCGGCGCCGGCGCGTAGTCTTTCTCCCAGGCCATCCAGAGCAGGTAGGCCACGGCCAGCAGGGCAAACAGGAGAAACGTACGCGTCTGGTTCATCGCGGGGCAATTCCGGTGGCACCGCGAGCTGCAGCCGCGGAAGGACAGGAGAAAAGACAGGTCAACACGCGATTGTGCCGGTGCCTTCGGTGGGCTTCAACGGCGGCAGCCGGCGCCAGAGCGCGTCGAGCTCGGCCAGCAGGTCGTTGCCGGTTGCCGCGGCGGCGGCTTCGCGCGCCATGACGACCAGGTCGATCGGCGGCAACCCGTGGCGGGCGCGGCGGAACGATTCACGCACCAGGCGTTTGATCCGGTTGCGGTCGACGGCGCGCTTGGAGACGCGCTTGGACACGGCCAGGCCCAGGCGGGCGTGGTCCAGTCCGTTCGGACGCCAGCGCACAGAAAAACAGCGGCCGCCGAGGCGGCCGCTGGCTTGACGCAGGGCGGCGAAGTCGCCGGCGCGGCGGACCCGCGCGTCGCGCGGCAGGCCGGCGGCAGGCATGACTGCTGCGCCGCTTACGGGATCAGGCGCTTGCGACCCTTGGCGCGACGGGCGTTGATCACCTTGCGGCCGTCGGCGGTCGCCATGCGGGCACGGAAGCCGTGGGTGCGGGCGCGCTTGAGCTTGCTCGGCTGGAAAGTCCGCTTCATGGCTTGAGCTCCAGAAGATAAGTCGACAAAAAGGTTGGAAATTATGGAGCCAGCGTGGAGGAGCTGTCAAACCCGCCCTGATGCAGCCTGTGGACATCGCTGGGGATATGCTGGGGGTTGGCTGTTAGACTTGCCGGTCCACCCTGCGCTTCGGCGCCCTATCGTTGGTCAAGAACTATCCCATGAGTGATTTGTGGCGGCGCTGCCTTGAGCGTCTGGAAAGCGAGCTGAGCGCCGAGGAGCTGCACACCTGGCTCATGCCGCTGCAGGCGCGCGAGGACGACGCTGGCGTGCACCTGTTCGCGCCCAATCCGTACACGCTCGATACGGTTCGCGAGCGGTACCTGCCACGGATCGAGGTGGTGCTGGGGCAGCTGGCCGGCCGCGATTGCCCGGTCCGGCTGGAGGTGGGCTCCAGCGCGCCGCGCCCTGTCCGGCCTGCCGCCCCCAAGGCCGCCGCGGCGGAACCGGTAGCGCCCGCGCCGGCCTTCCCACACAACCTTGACCCGCACTACACCTTCGAGACCTTCGTCGAGGGCAAATCCAACCAGTTGGGCAAGGCCGCCGCGATGCAGGTGGCGATGAACCCCGGCCGCGCCTACAACCCGCTGCTGCTCTATGGCGGCACCGGCCTGGGCAAGACCCACCTGATGCACGCGGCCGGCAACCTGATGCGCGAGCGCAACGCCAGCTGCAAGGTGCTCTACCTGCGCTCGGAGCAGTTCGTCGGCGCCATGATCGAGGCGCTGCGTACCAAGAACATGGACCAGTTCAAGCAGCGCTTCCGCTCGGTCGATGCGCTTCTGATCGACGACATCCAGTTCTTCGCCGGCAAGGACACCACGCAGGAGGAGTTCTTCCATACCTTCAACGCGCTGTTCGAGTCCAAGCAGCAGATCATCCTGACCTGCGACCGTTATCCGAAGGAAGTGGACAAGCTCGAGCCGCGGCTCAAATCGCGCCTGGGCTGGGGCCTGTCGGTGGCGATCGAGCCGCCGGACTTCGAGACGCGCGCGGCGATCCTCTTGTCCAAGGCGCAGGACAAGGGCGTGGCGGTGAGCGAGAACGTGGCGATGCTGCTGGCCAAGCGTATCCGCTCGAACGTGCGCGACCTGGAAGGGGCGCTCAACACGCTGGCGGCGCGGGCCAACTTCTACGGCAAGCCCATCACCACCGATTTCGCCGAGGAAACCCTGCGCGACCTGTTGGCCACGCACGCGCAGGCGGTGACGGTACCCAACATCCAGAAGATCACCGCCGAGTACTTCAACGTGCGCCTGCAGGACCTCTTGTCCAAGCGGCGCGTGCGTTCGCTGGCGCGGCCCCGCCAGATCGCGATGGCGCTGTCGAAGGAGCTGACCGAGCACAGCTTGCCGGAAATCGGCGAAGCCTTCGGTGGTCGCGACCACACGACCGTACTGCACGCCTGCCGCACCATCCGCAAGTTGTGCGAGACCGATGCGCGCATGCGCCAGGACTGGGAACAGCTGATCCGCGTACTGACGGGCTAACCGCTTGAAAAGCAGGGGTCCAAGCTGTGGATAATAGGTGGATGACTCCGTGCCTGACTTTATCCACAATCGACCCACAGCCGGCCGGTACGATTGAACACAGGCAAGAAATGAAGTAACACCCTGATTTATAAAGGGAAGTTGGCGAAAATAAGATATCCACCGCGCCAACAACTACTACCGTACTTCTTTTAAAAAACAGAACAGCAGTTAGGGGAAGCCCACACATGCAATTCAGCATCCAACGAGAAGCCTTGCTCAAGCCGCTGCAGCAGGTCGTGGGCGTGGTCGAACGGCGACAGACGCTGCCGGTTCTGGCCAATCTGCTGGTGAAGGTCGGCGATGGGCGAGTGTCGTTGACCGGCACCGACCTGGAAGTGGAGATGGTCGCCACCACGCCCGCGGATCAAGTGGGCGACGGCGAGATCACGATCCCGGCGCGCAAGCTGTTCGACATCGTTCGCGCGCTGCCCGACGGCGTACGCATCGACCTCAAGCTCAACGGCGACCGCGTGGCGTTGAATGCCGGTCGCAGCCGTTTCACCCTGGCCACGCTCCCTGCGAGCGAATTCCCGACCATCGACGAGATCGAACTGGTCGAGCGCGTGAGCCTGCCCGAGGAAGTACTGCGCGATCTGATGGAGCGCACCGCGTTCGCGATGGCAAACCAGGACGTGCGCTACTACTTGAACGGCATGCTGCTCGATCTGCAGGAACATACCCTGCGCTGCGTCGCTACCGACGGCCATCGTCTGGCACTCAAGGAAACCCAGCTCGATAGCAAGGTCGCCGCGCGTCGCCAGATCATCATCCCGCGCAAGGGCGTGAACGAGCTGGTCGGCCTGTTCGAAACCGGCGACGGCCAGGTGGAGCTGGAGTTCGGCCGCAATCACCTGCGTGTGCGCCGTGGCGATGTGGTGTTCACCTCCAAGCTTATCGATGGCCGTTTTCCGGATTACGAGGCGGTGATTCCGCTGGGCGCCGACAAGCGCGCGACGCTGGACCGTGAGGTGCTGCGCGGGGCGCTGCAGCGCGCGGCAATCCTCTCGAACGAAAAGTATCGTGGCGTGAAGTTGGAACTGTCGCCCGGCAAGCTGCGCATCGTCGCGCACAACCCGGAACAGGAAGAGGCAGTCGAAGAAGTCGAGGCGGACACGGTCGTTTCGGATCTCGCCGTGGGTTTCAATGTGGGCTACCTGCTCGATGCGCTGGCAGCCCTGAAGGGCGAGCGTGCGCGCCTGAACCTGCGTGATGCCCAGTCCAGCTGCCTTGTGCAGGAGGACGACAATGACCAGTCGCGCCACGTGATTATGCCGTTGCGCCTGTGACCGCATGAGGGTCGGCCGACGTAACGTCGCCCTGCAACGCCGGAGCCGTCGCGAGACGCTCCGGCGTTGTTCGTTGGAGCGGGGCGGATGAGGTTCGAGCGCCTGCGAATCCAGGGGCTGCGCTGCCTCACCGACATCGCGGTCGAATTGGCCGAGGGCATTCACGTCTTCGTGGGGCCGAACGGTGCCGGCAAGACCAGCGTACTGGAGGCGGCCTATCTGCTGTCGCATGGGCGATCGTTCCGAAGCGGCGCGCGCGACGCGCTGTTGCAGCGGGGTAGCGCCTCGTTGGCAGTGTTTGCCGAGGCGAGCACCCCTGGAACCATCCGGCGGCGCCTGGGTCTGGGGCGGGCTGGCCAGCGGTGGGAGGCGCGTCTGGACGGCGAGGACGTACCACTGGGCGCACTTGTCCAGGCCTGTGCGGTGGTGTGTTTCGAGCCGGGATCCCACGCATTGATCGCGGGTGCGGCCGACGAGCGCCGTCGTTTCCTCGACTGGGGCGTGTTCCACGTGGAACAGGAGTTTCTCGGGGCGTGGCGGCGATACCAGCGTGCGTTGAAGCAACGCAATGCGCTGCTGCGGACCGGCGCTTTGGGTCCCGATGCCCTGTATGCCCCGTGGGAGCTGGAGCTTGGGGAGACGGCAGCCGCCATCGACATCTACCGCAAGAGCTACCTCGATCGTCTCCTTCCTGAACTCGCAGCAAGCGCCGGCTCGCTGCTGCCGGAGCTCGGGCCGATGGCTCTGCGCTATCGGAGGGGATGGAACGAGGAAGCGGATCTGGCCAGCGTGCTGGCCGACCAGCGGAGCAGGGATCTGGCGCGGGGTCATACGACAGCAGGCCCACATCGGGCGGACTGGTCGCTGGCCTTCGAACAGGCGCCCCTGCGAGAGCATCTTTCGCGGGGTCAGGAAAAGCTGACGGCACTTTCCTGCCTGCTGGCTCAGGCCGGCCTCCACGCCAAGTGCCGAGGGGAGTGGCCTGTCGTGTGCCTGGACGACCTGGCCTCGGAGCTGGATCTGGCGCACCAGGAGGCGGTGGTCGAACGCCTCGATGCGGTGGGTGCTCAGGTCCTGGTCACGGGTACCGAATGCCCGCGGCCCCTGCTGGCCCTCCCGCACCGTATGTTCCACGTGGAACAGGGGCAAATCCGCCCTCTGCTATAATGGTCCGATGGCTTTTCCCACCCCGGCGCCCGCCGTAGGGTGGGCGGCGCGGCAACGGGCAGGGCATGAACGCATCCTACGATTCGAGCAACATCAAGGTTCTCAAAGGCCTGGAAGCGGTGCGCAAGCGCCCGGGCATGTACATCGGCGATACCGATGACGGCACCGGCCTGCACCACATGGTGTTCGAGGTCGTCGACAATGCGATCGACGAAGCCTTGGCGGGCTACTGCGACCACGTGACGGTCACCATCCTCGACGACGGTTCGGTCAGCGTCAGCGATAACGGCCGTGGCATCCCGGTCGACATCCATCCGGAAGAGGGACGCTCCACCGCCGAGGTGGTGATGACCGTGCTGCACGCCGGTGGCAAGTTCGATGCGAACTCCTACAAGGTGTCCGGCGGCCTGCATGGCGTGGGCGTCTCGGTGGTCAATGCGCTGTCCTCGCACCTGTGGCTGACGATTCACCGCGATGGCAAGGAATACCAGCAGGAATACTCGCTGGGCGAGCCGCTGTATCCGCTCAAGGAAGTGGGTGACTCCACCCGCCGCGGCACCACCGTGCGCTTCCTGCCGAGCACGGAGACCTTCTCCAACATCGAGTTCCATTACGACATCCTGGCCAAGCGCCTGCGCGAGCTTGCGTTCCTCAACTCGGGCGTCACCATCGACCTGGTCGACGAGCGCGGTGAGGGTCGCCACGACACCTACGCCTACGAGGGCGGCATCCGTTCCTTCGTGCAGCACCTGGCGCAATTGAAGACCGCGCTGCACCCGAACGTGATCAGCCTGTCCGCCGAGCAGGACGGCATTACGGTGGAACTGGCGATGCAGTGGACCGACTCCTACCAGGAGACGATGTTCTGCTTCACCAACAACATCCCGCAGCGTGACGGCGGCACCCACCTGACCGGTTTCCGTGCCGCGCTGACCCGTTCGCTGCAGAACTACATCGAGAAGGAAGGGCTGGCCAAGAACGCCAAGGTTGCGCTCTCGGGCGACGACATGCGCGAGGGCCTGATCGCGGTGCTGTCGGTGAAGGTGCCGGACCCGAAGTTCTCGTCGCAGACCAAGGACAAGCTGGTTTCTTCCGAGGTCAAGACGGCGGTCGAGCAGGCGGTCAACGAGAAGCTGGGCGAGTTCCTGCTGGAGCACCCCAACGAGGCCAAGTCGATCGCCTCCAAGGTGGTCGATGCGGCTCGCGCCCGCGAGGCCGCGCGCAAGGCGCGCGAGATGACCCGTCGCAAGGGTGCGCTGGATATCGCCGGCCTGCCGGGCAAGCTTGCCGATTGCCAGGAGAAGGACCCGGCGCTGTGCGAACTGTTCCTGGTCGAGGGTGATTCGGCCGGCGGCTCGGCCAAGCAGGGCCGCAACCGCAAGACCCAGGCGGTGCTGCCGCTGAAGGGCAAGATCCTCAACGTCGAGAAGGCGCGCTTCGACAAGATGCTGTCCTCGGCCGAGGTCGGCACCCTGATCACCGCGTTGGGCACCGGCATCGGCAAGGAGGAGTACAACCCGGACAAGCTGCGCTACCACCACATCATCATCATGACCGATGCGGACGTGGACGGCTCGCACATCCGCACGCTGCTGCTGACCTTCTTCTACCGCCAGATGCCCGAGCTGATCGAGCGCGGCCATGTCTACATCGGCCTGCCGCCGCTGTACAAGCTCAAGCAGGGCAAGCAGGAGCTCTACCTGAAGGACGATGCGGCGCTCAACGCCTACCTGATCTCCAGCGCGGTCGACGGCGCCGAACTGGTAGCCGACCCGCATGCGCCCGCGATTACCGGCGAACGGCTCGAAAAGCTGCTGCGCGACTACCAGACCGCGCTGGACCAGATCGAACGACTGGGCCACCGCTTCGATGCGAACGTGCTCACCGCCATGCTCGAGCACCCGCCGATCGATCCGGCGCTATGGACCGACGGGGCAGCGATGCAGGGCTGGCTGGACGCGCTGTCCGGGCGCCTGGCGGCCAGTGGTCTGGGCAAGCCGCGCTACCGGATTGCCCTGCGTCCGGCCAACGAACAGCAGCCGGCTGCGATCGAAGTCGTGCGCGAGCAACACGGCCTGTCGCATACCTGGCTGCTGCCGCAGCCGTTCTTCGGCAGCGCGGAGTTCCGCCCGATCCTGACCGTCAGCCAGCAGCTGGCTGGCCTGATCCAGCCGGAGGCCGTAGCGCGCCGGGGCAATGCCTCGCGCGGCATCACCTCGTTCGCCGAAGCACGCACCTGGCTGCTGGACGAGGCCAAGAAGGGCCGCAGCATCCAGCGCTTCAAGGGCCTGGGCGAAATGAATCCGGAGCAGCTGTGGGAAACCACGGTCAATCCGGAAACCCGCCGCATGCTGCAGGTGGGGATCGAGGACGCGATCGCCGCCGATCAGATGTTCTCGATGCTGATGGGCGAAGCGGTCGAACCGCGTCGCGACTTCATCGAGGCGAATGCACTGAAGGTCGCGAATCTGGATATCTAGAAAAACCGACGCTGCCGCGTATCGCGCGGCAGCGTTTTCTTTGTTCACCTGTAATAGCACGTTAACGCAACATCACAGCAGGCGAAGCCTTGCTCAAGGTTTTCCGACGCGTTGCCCGTCATGACACCAAATTGCCGGAAAATTTTCATACGGCATGGCAACGTAGCCGCAAGCCTTTGATTTGCATAAAGCTTACATGCGGCAGTGCGACTTGTTATCGCCTGCCTGCTCGCGGTACGCTCAACGATCCCCCGCACTGCTTGTGCGAAAAACCTTACATGAGGACTGCCATGAAGCATGTTCCCTTCCTCAAGCTGTTGAGCGGCACCGCACTCGCGCTCGCGCTCATCAGCAGCCCGGCGATCGCGCGTGACCGCCACGGCGACCAGGGCTCCAAGGAAACCAAGCAGGCGCTCTACCCCAATGCCACCCGCAAGGAGCCCAAGCTCGACCTCAAGAGCGAGAAGGAGCAGAAAAAGCTCAACGAGGGCCTCGAAGCGGTCAACGCGGGCGACAAGGACAAGGCGATGCAGTTGCTGCAGCCGCTTGCCCAGGACGCGGACAGCAAGTACGCCCAGTCGCTCGCGCTGCAGGGCATCGCCAACCTCAAGTACAACGACGGCGACCTGAAGGGCGCCATCGCTTCGCTCAAGCAGGCGCTGGACATCGGCGTGCTGCCGAACGACACCTTTTTCCAGCTCGAATACGAACTGGCCCAGTTCTACCTGGCCGACGAGCAGTACCAGACGGCGATCGACACCGTCGAGAAATGGCGCGCCGAAGGCAAGCGCGAAACCGCCGAGTCCTATGCGCTGGAAGGCAACGCCTATTACCGCCTGGAAAAATACCCCGAGGCGATCACTGCGCTGAAGAAGGCGATGTCGATGACCGACAAGCCGGAAACCTCGTGGACGCAGGTTCTGATGGCCTCCTATTCGGAGTCCGGTCAGGCCGACCAGGCCGCGCAACTTGCCCAGCAGCAGCTGTCCTCAAACCCCAACGACGCGACCGCGATGAACAATGCGGTGGCGGTGCTGATGCAGGCGCAGAAATACCCCGAAGCCATCGACCTGATGGAGAAGGCGCGCGCCGGCGGCACCCTGAAGGACGAAAAGCAATACGTGAATCTGGCCAAGCTGTACCTGATCACCGGCCAGAACAGTGACGACCCCAAGCCGAACGCCAAGAAAGCCGAAGCGGTGCTCGAAGACGGCATGGCCAAGGGCGTGGTGTCCTCCAACTACGACAACCAGAAGCTGCTCGGCGACGCCGCCTACATTGCAGGCGACGAGTCCAAGGCCATCGCCGCGTACAAGAAGGCGATGCCGATGGCCAGCGACGGCGAGGCCGCGCTGCGCGCCGGCCAGCTGCTGCTGGGCCAGCAGAAGTACAGCGACGCCCGGACACTGATCAAGCAGGCCATCGCCAAGGGCGTGCAGCACAAGGGCACCGCCTACATGATGCTGGCCGATGCCGAACGCGGTCTCAAGAACAAGCCGGGTGCGATCGCGGCCATGAAGCAGGCGGCGCAGGACCCGGATACCGCGGCCAAGGCGAAGGCCTGGCTGAAGCAGGCAGGAGCTGGCAAATAAGGCCTGCGGCGCAAGCCTCCGTGAGGCCGGATGGACGTCCATTTGGCGGCCTCACGGGTGCTATACAAACGCCATGGCCTGTTGTACCGTTGAGAACCCTTTTCCCGCGCAATGTCCAGTGGCAGATGTCACCCGATCGGGTCGAGATTTGCTGTTCGATGCTGCGACCCCGCCTTTCCCGATTGACTAGCTCCAGAAAGTGACAGATGGCCTCGAGTAACGAAGAATCCGGCCGCGCGTTCAGTTGGAGGCGCACCTGGGCGTTGGCTGTTGCCATCGCGCTGCATTCGTTTGCGTTCCTGCTGCTGATCGCGCCGCCGGCGCCGCCGAAGCAGGAACAGGCGAAGAAGGAGCGCATCGTCCAGGTGAACTTCATCGAGCCGCCGCCGCCGCCGCCGCCGCCGCCGCCGCCGCCGCCGGAACCGCCGAAGCAGCCGCCGCCGAAAATCATCCAGCAGGTGACGCCGCCGCCGACCCCGCCGCCGCCGGCTCCGCCGCCGGCCGTGGAAGAAGCGACGACCAACCCGATCCCGGCGCCGCCGCCGGCGCCGCCGGCACCGCCTGCGCCGCCGTCGGACATCACGGCCAGCCAGGACATCAGCTACAACAGCCGCATGCAGCCCCGCTATCCGCCGCAGGCGATTCGCCAGCGCCACGAGGGCACGACGACGCTGTTGATCCTGGTGGCCGCGGACGGCACGCCGAAGGACATCAAGGTCGAGACCTCCAGCGGCTATCGCGAGCTGGATCGCGCGGCGATTGAAGCGGCCCGGAAATGGCGCTTCAATCCGGCCATCAAGAATGGTCAGAAGACCGAAGGCTACGTTCGCGTTCCCGTCGCCTGGAATCTCAACCAGCTGTAACGAAGGTTACAGTCCACCAGTTCACGCCTGACATCTCTAAAGGTAGCGTCATGATGTTTCTACAAACTGCACCGACCCAAGGCGGCACCTCCAACGCCGAAGCCATGAAGCACATGGGCTTCGGGGATCTCATCCACAACTTTGATGCGCTCGGCTGGATCGTGTTCATCACGCTGGTGGTGATGTCCTTCGCCTCCTGGTATTTCATCATCGCCAACGCGATCCGCAATGCGATGGTCCGCTCGCGCGCCGAGAAGGTCATCTCGAACTTCTGGAGCACCGCTTCCACCCAGGAAGCGATCCGTGAGCTGGAAGCCCAGCCCAAGGGCGAGCCCTTCTCGAAGATCGCGCTCGACGCTGCCTCGGCGGTGGCCCACCACCAGCAGGCTACGGCCGCCGGCGGTCGTCTGGCCGAGTCGCTGAGCCGTTCGGAGTTCATCGACCGCGCCCTGCGCCAGGCCGTGGCCCGCGAGAGCCTGCGACTGGAAGGTGGCATGACCCTGCTGGCGACCACCGGCTCCGCTGCGCCGTTCATCGGTCTGCTCGGTACCGTGTGGGGCATCTACCACGCGCTGATCAAGATCTCCGCGTCGGGCAACGCCTCCATGGAAGCGGTGGCCGGTCCGGTGGGTGAGGCGCTGATCATGACCGCGTTCGGTCTGTTCGTCGCGATCCCGGCCGTGCTCGCCTACAACTTCTTCAGCCGCTCGAACCGCATGACCTATGCCCAGTTCGACGAGTTTGCGCACGACCTGCACGACTTCTTCGCCACCGGTTCGCGTGTCGAAGGCGTGGCGCCGACCCAGAAGTGAGGGCTTGACCCATGGCAATGAGTACCGGAGGCAATTCCGGCGGCCCGATGTCGGAGATCAACGTCACGCCGCTGGTCGACGTGATGCTGGTGCTGCTGATCATCTTCATGATCACCGCGCCGCTGATGTCGCACCGGGTCGTCGTGCCGTTGCCGAACGCCAATCCCAAGGCGCCCGATACCGGTTACGTCGAACCCATGGATGTGGCTCTGAAGCAGGATGGATCGATGTACCTCAATGACGCCGAGGTGACCGAGGCGGAGTTGAAGGCACAGTTCGCGGTTGCGGCATCCAAGACGCCGCAACCGGAAATCCAGCTTCGTGCGGACAAGGACACGGAGTACAAGTACGTCCGCAAGATCCTCACCGACGCGAAGGCGGCAGGCATGGTCCATGTCGGTTTCATGACGACCGGCAAGGAGTAAGACGATGGCTTTCAGTTCCGGAAACAGCAGCGGCCCCATGGCCGACATCAACGTCACGCCGCTGGTCGACGTGATGCTGGTGCTGCTCATCATCTTCATGATCACGGCGCCGATGCTCACCCACAAGGTGAAGATCGATCTGCCGCAGCCGAACCCGAACGTCGTCCAGCCGGAAAATCCGCTTGAGCCCATCCGGCTCAAGATCGATCGCGCCGGCGCGCTGTATTGGAACGACACGCCGGTGGACGAGCTGGGCCTGAAGGCACAGATGGCGGTCATCGCCCAGCAGACCAACCAGCCGGAGATCCAGATCAATGCGGATGACGGTGTAGCTTACGAGTCGGTCGCCCGGGTGCTGGCCGACGCCAAGAGCTACGGTTTGACGAAGATCGGCTTCACCGAAGGGCAATGATCTCAGGCGGATCAAACGCTACCGGCAAACCCCCGCGCGAGCGGGGGTTTTGCTTTTCGGCGTACCGAAAGCGCAAGAGCTTCAGCCCACCGCACGCTGGTCGGAGAACGAAGGTGGGCTGAAGCCCGAAACCACGGGTTCGGTGCTCAGCGCAGGATCTGCAGGTACCGGCGCACCGTCGGCGCGAGACCGTCGTACAGGGCCTCGCCGATCAGCGCATGACCGATGGACACTTCGGCCAGGCCAGGAATGGCCGCCTTGAATCCCCCCAGGTTGGCCTGGTTGAGATCATGTCCCGCGTTCACCGCCAGGCCCGCCTGCTGCGCCCGTCGCGCGGTATCCGCGCAAGCGGCCAGCGCATCGCGCGCGTCACCCTCGGTGAAGGCCTCGGCATACGGTCCGGTGTAGATCTCGATGCGCTCGACGCCGATTGCCACGGCCTGTTCGAAACCCTCTGCACCGGCATCGACGAACAGGCTCACGCGGCAACCGAGGCCGCGCAGCTCGGTGACCAGCGGACGTAGCCGCTCGCAATCGGCTGCAAGATCGAACCCGTGGTCGGAGGTGATCTGGCCGTCGCTGTCAGGCACCAGCGTTACCTGCGTGGGCCGTACGTTGCGGACCAGTTCGATCAGCCCGGGATAGGCACCGCGCGCGGGTGCGAACGGGTTGCCCTCGATGTTGTACTCCACCTTGCCGCGCAGCATTGCGGCCAGCGCACGCACGTCGTCGGGACGCACGTGGCGCATGTCGGGCCGCGGATGTACCGTGATGCCGCCGCAGCCGGCCTCGATGCAGGTATGCGCGGCGCGCAGGATGTCCGGCTCGGTGCCGCCGCGGGAATTGCGCAGCACGGCGATCTTGTTGAGGTTGACGCTGAGCAGGGTCATGGGCACCGTCAAGCGGAACTAAGGACCGGCAACAGTGCGCCGATCAACCGGCGCCGGCAAGTACCCGGTACCGGATGTCCCGCGGCGGACCCCGCCATGCGAGGGCCGCCACATGGGCCGGACCCGCGTCGAGGGCGTGCAGCTGCCATGCCGCCGCGTCGTCCCCGGTCAGTTGCCGCAGTTGCGGCACGGCCATGTCCAGGCCGATTTCCAGGCGATGGAGCCCAAACGCCAGGCCGCGACCCAGTGCCTTGAGCACCGCTTCCTTGGCGGTCCACAGCGCAAGGAAGGCCTCCTCGCGTCGATCGGTCGGCTGCGCGGCCAGCCACGCGGTCTCCGCCGGATGGAAATAGCGTTGCGCCAGCTCCAGCGCGCGTGGTCGCGGGCGGCGGCGCTCCACGTCAATCCCGGGTGCTACGCCGCGGCCAATGGCGACAAGGGCGCAGTCACCGCTGTGCGACCAGTTGAGATCCAGCGTGTCGGCGTGTGCCGACGCCAGTTGCGGTCGCCCATGGGGCCCTTCGGCCAGCTGTACGGCACCGGCAGGTACACCGAGGTAGCTGGCGAGCAGCGCGATCAGGGGCGCGCGGCCGCGGCCAGGATCGTAGGCCAGGCGCCAGACGTGCAGCGTCTCGTCATCCAGCTGGGCTGCGATGGCAGGAACGTCGGTCGGCGGGATCGGCATCCGCGGACGGTAGCACCAGCCGGCCGCGCGACGAAGCCATCGCCGACCGATCACCCCGGGGCGCTGCCGATCGTTGCTCGCATCCGGGGCCCACCGGCGATGGCGCCGCTTTCGCCAGGAGTGGCCTGTGTGCGTGGCCGCGGGACAGCACCATCGCGCGGCGCCACAGAACCGCTCCCGCCATTCACTTGATCAGGCGCTCGTCCACGAGCTTCTGCACCACGCTCGGATCGGCCAGCGTGGAAATGTCGCCCAGCTGCCCCGGCTGGTTCTCGCCGATCTTGCGAAGGATGCGCCGCATGATCTTGCCCGATCGGGTCTTGGGTAGCGACGGCGCCCATTGCAGGTAGTCAGGCGTGGCGATCGGGCCGATCTCCTTGCGCACCCACGCCACCAGCTCCTTGCGCAGTTCCTCGCTGCCTTCCACGCCGGCGATCAGGGTGACGTAGGCATAGATGCCCTGGCCCTTGATGTCGTGCGGACAGCCGACCACCGCCGCCTCGGCCACCTTCGGGTGCGCCACCAGCGCGCTCTCGACCTCCGCGGTGCCGATACGATGGCCGGACACGTTGATGACGTCATCCACGCGACCGGTGATCCAGTAGTAGCCGTCCTCGTCGCGGCGCGCGCCATCGCCGGTGAAGTAGTTGCCCGGGTAGGCGCTGAAGTAGGTGTCGATGAAGCGTTGGTGGTCGCCGTACACCGTGCGCATCTGGCCCGGCCAGGAGTCGCTGATCAATAGATTGCCCTCGGCCGCGCCTTCCAGCACCTGGCCCATGGCGTCCACGATCGCCGGCTGGATGCCGAAGAATGGCAGCGTCGCCGAACCGGGCTTGGCGTCGATCGCTCCCGGCAGCGGGGAAATCAGGATGCCGCCGGTCTCGGTCTGCCACCAGGTGTCCACCACCGGGCAGCGCTCGTCGCCGACCACGCGCCAGTACCACTCCCACGCTTCCGGGTTGATCGGCTCGCCGACCGTACCGAGCAGGCGCAGGCTCGCGCGCGAGGCCTTCTTCACTGGCGCTTCGCCCTCGCGCATCAGCGCGCGGATGGCGGTGGGCGCGGTGTAGAAGAGCGTCACCTTGTGCTTGTCGACGACGTCCCAGAAGCGGCTGCAATCGGGGTAGCTCGGCACGCCATCGAACATCACCGTGGTCGCGCCGTTGGCGAGCGGCCCGTACACCACGTAGCTGTGGCCGGTGACCCAGCCCACGTCCGCGGTGCACCAGTAGACGTCGTCCTCGCGCAGATCGAATACGCACTCATGGGTGTAGCTGACATACACCAGGTAGCCGCCGGAGGTATGCAGCACCCCCTTGGGCTTGCCGGTGGAACCGGAGGTGTAGAGGATGAACAGCGGGTGCTCGGCCTCCATCGGCTCGGCCGGGCAGTCGGCGCTCTGGCCCTCCATCAGCACGTGCCAGTAGCGGTCGCGCGGCGACTGCATCGCCACTCCGGCACCGGTGCGGCGCACCACCACCACGGTTTCCACGCTGCTGGTGCCCGGACGCTCCAGCGCCTCGTCCACGTTCGCCTTGAGCGCGATCCGCTTGCCGCCGCGCACGCCCTCGTCGGCCGTGATCACCAGCTTGCACTGCGAGTCGGCGATGCGCCCGGCGAGCGAGTCGGGTGAGAAACCCCCGAACACCACCGAGTGGATCGCGCCAATACGCGCGCAGGCGAGCATGGCCACCGCCGCCTCCGGGATCATCGGCAGGTAGATCGCCACGCGATCGCCCTTGGCCACGCCCAGGTGCTTGAGGGTGTTGGCGAACTTGCACACTTCCGCGTGCAGCTCACGGTAGCTGAGCCGGCGCGAGTCGGCCGGGTCGTCGCCTTCGAAGATGATCGCGGTCTTGTCGCCGCGCTCGGCCAGATGGCGGTCCAGGCAGTTGGCCGCCACATTGAGCCTGCCATCGCCGTACCAGCGGATGTGCAGGTCGGCCGGATCGAACGACACATCCTTCACCTGTGTCGGTGCCTTCATCCAGTCCAGCCGCTGCCCCACCTTCGCCCAGAAGCTTTCCGGATCACGCACCGACTCGGCGTAGAGCCGCTCGTAGTCGGACCTGCCGATGCGGGCCTTTTCGGCAAAGGCCGCCTGGACCGGATGGAGCGTGGACATGGGAGCGTCTCCTCGGTGACTGGGTTTGGACGTCCGAGTGTAGCGTCGCCCGCGCACGCCTGTGTGCGGTCGCGCCGGCTGAGACGCCGCCGCGCTAGATTGGAAGGATGTCCGAGCTCCCCCCGCATGCCATCAAGGGCCGGGGCGCTGCCTCCAACCCGGAGGGGCGCTTCGAGAGCGTGAGCCACCACGCGGAGGACGACGGCTGGCAGAGCCTGCTGCTGGATGCCGACGCACCACGCCCGCGCACCGAGGTGACCGAGGAACGCGCGCGCAGCGTGATCAGCCGCAACGACTCGCCGGACATCGCCTTCGAGCAGGCGATCAACCCCTACCGCGGTTGCGAGCATGGCTGCATTTACTGCTACGCCCGGCCTTCGCACAGCTACCTCAACCTCTCGCCCGGGCTCGACTTCGAAACCCGGCTGCGTGCCAAGGGCAACCTGGCCGAGGTGTTGCGCGCGGAGCTCGGCAAGCGTGGCTACGTGCCCACCCCGATCAACATCGGCAGCAACACCGACCCCTACCAGCCGGTCGAGAAGCGCTGGCGCCTGACCCGTGCCGCGCTCGAGTTGCTGGCCGAGTGCCACCATCCCTGCACCATCGTCACCAAGAACGCGCTGATCGAGCGCGATCTGGACCTGCTCGCCGGCATGGCGCGCGAACGCCTGGTGCAGGTGTTCATCTCGGTCAATTCTCTGGACAACCACCTGGCGGCCAGGCTCGAGCCGCGGGCCAGCGCACCGCACCGGCGCATCCAGGCGATCGAGGCGCTGGCCGGCGCCGGCGTGCCGGTGGGCGTGCTGGTCGCGCCAATCATTCCCGCGCTCAACGATCGCGACATGGAAGCGGTGCTCGAGCGCGCGCACGCCGCCGGCGCGCGCTGCGCCGGCTACACCGTGGTGCGTCTGCCGTACGAGTTGAAAGCGCTGTTCCGAGAGTGGCTGGCGCTGCACGCGCCGCAACGCGCCGCGCATGTGATGAGCCTGATCCAGCAGATGAACGGCGGTCGCGACTACGACAGCGACTTCCGCACGCGCATGCGCGGGCAGGGCGTGTTCGCGCAGCTGCTCAGACGGCGTTTCGAGGTGGCGTGCCGCAAGCACGGCTTCGGACGTGCGCGCGAGCTGGCGCTGGACACCTCCCGTTTCGTGCCGCCGCGGACGGCGTCGCCGCAGGGTGTGCTGTTCTAGGCGAGGCTTCCCCCATCCGCCTGTCGGCACCTTCCCCCGTGAAACGGGGGAAGGCTCACTTGCTACCACGCAGGTAGCTGGCGCAATCCCGCACCACGCTCCTTCCCCCGCTCGCGGGGGAAGGAGCCCGCAGGGCCTGTTGTTCTAGGCGAGGCTTCCCCCATCCGCCTGTCGGCGCCCTCCCCGTGACTGCAGCCTCTATGCAGGTAGGTGGCGCAATCCCGCACCCCGATCCTTCCCCCGCCTGCGGGGGAAGGTGCCCGAAGGGCGGATGGGGGAAGCCTTGCCTCGACCTCTCAATCCGGCGGCCGGTTGGCCGCCCGCTCCACCTTGCCGTCGCGACGCAGCGCGCTGATCACCAGGCTCAACCCCAGCACCGCCGCGACCGCGATGAACAGCACCGCCAGGATCGGCAACCCGAACAGCATCGGGCCGCTGTGCATGCGCGAGGTCAGCGCACCGCCGATCACCAGCGCCGCCACGATCACCCCGGTACTGATGCGGTTGGCGATCTTCTGCAGGCTTTCCATCATGTGCGACTCTTCCAGCCCGTCCACGCGCACACGCAGGCGGTTCTGGGCCAGCGTGCGCAGGATCGCCGCGATGTGCTGGGGCGTGTGCCGGGCCAGGTCCTGCAGGTCCAGCCATTCGCTGGCCATGTTGGCCGGAGAGAGCGTGCCCAAGGCCTGCCGGCGCAACACCTGCTGCAGGTGCTGCTCGACCACGCGGCGGGTGTCGATGGTCGGGTCCAGCGCGGCGGTCACCGCTTCGAGATTGAGCAGGGTCTTGCCCAGGATCGAGAGCTCCGCCGGCGGCCGCAGGCCGCAGGAGGCGCCCACGCGGGCCAGCTCCAATACCAGCCGACCCTCGGAAAACTGCCGGCTGGAGTTGTGCAGGCCGACGTAGCTGGCGACCAGCTGCTCGACCTGCCGCCGGTAGAGGTTGCGGCGGAAATCCTCCAGCGCCATGCCCATGGTTTCGCTGATGTCGGCCACCTGGTCGCCGTTGCCGGAGATCGCGCCAAGCATCAGCTTGAGCAGCTGGTGGCGCGTGCGCGGTACCAGCCGCACCACCATGCCCAGGTCGAACAGCGCCAGCCGGTGGTCTTCCATCAACAGCACGTTGCCCGGGTGCGGATCGGCGTGGACCAGGCCGTGAATGAACACCTGGTCCAGGTAGGCGCGCAGCAGCTCGCGCGCCTGCTCGTGCAGCGGGTGCTCAATGCGGCGCAGGGCCGGGATGTGGGTGACCTTGATGCCGCGCACGCGCTGCATCGTCAGCACGCGGGTGGTGGTGAAGTCGGCCAGTGGAAGCGGCACATAGAGCGCGTCGTACCCGCGCAGGTTCTCGGCGAAGCGACGCAGGTTCTCCGCCTCCAGCTCGAAGTTGATCTCGTTGGCGAGGCTGTGGCGAAGCTCGTTCACCAGGCCGGCAAAGCCGTAGCGGCGGCCGACGTCGGTCATGCGGTCGGCGGCGCCGGCCAGTTTCTCCAGGATCGCCAGATCCTCGCGCAGCGTCTGCGCGATGTTCGGCCGCTGCACCTTGAGCACGACCTGCCGGCCATCGTGCAGCGTGGCCGCGTGCACCTGCGCCACCGAACCGGCGGCCAGCGGCTCGTCGTCGAAGCGGGCGAACAGCGTGCCGATGCGCGCGCCCAGCTCGGCTTCGATCGTCGCGCGGATCTCGACCACCGGCACCGGCACGACGTCGTCCTGCATCCGTTCCAGTTCGGCGATGTACGGTGCCGGCACCATGTCCGGGCGAGTGGAGAGCGCCTGGCCCACTTTGATGAAGGTCGGGCCCAGCGCCTCGAGGTCGTCGACGAACTGCTTGGGCTGGCCTGGCCGGACCGCCTCCTCCTCGTCTGCCAGCGCCGCCTCCTGGATATCCAGTTCCAGCCCGCTGAACAGGCCGGCCTTGCGGTAGCGCAACAGGAACGCGCCGATGCGGGCGTAGCGGGACAGACGGGCAGTGGTTTCGTTCACGCCTTCGGCTCCATGGTCTCCATGGAGCGTGGAGCGGGCGGCGGCAACGGGGCGTCAACGGTCGAGCAGGTTTACCGCGGCTCTTGCGCCCACGCGCTGCACAGGCGCGTGGGCGCAAGAGACCTGCGCATCAGCCCGGGTTCGCCAGGAATGGATGCCGGCGTTGCACCAGCCCCCGCCAGCCGCGCCGGCCGATCCAGCCGAGCACCAGCAGGAACACCGCCCATGCCGCGGCCAGTGCGGCGAGCCACGGTGCGTAGCCGGCCGCAGTGGTGCGATCCATCAGTGACAAGGACAGGCTAAGGCTCACCAGCACGATACACACCATGCAGAACACACCGGTGCCCCAGCCAGGCAGCGGACGCCCGCCCACTACCGACAGGGTGAACGCGACCAGCACGCCCATGCTTGCCAGTTGCGTGAGCAGTACCGCGGACTCGGCGATCCAGCCCAGGTGAATGCGCAGGGCCAGCGCCAACAGCAGCACCAGGACACCGGACTGGATACCCAGGCCCGGCAGCAGACTCGCCGCAAGCAGCTCGCGACGGAGCTGGCGCGGCGTGCCCAGCCCGGGCAGCAGCGCCAGCAGGGGCAACTCGGCGTTGTGCTTCTGCCAGTGCTGGTGCAATTGCATGACCGCCAGCAGCGTGACCAGCAGACCGATGAAGCCACCCAGCCAGGCGAACATCCCCGCCCAGTCGGTCACAAGCGCCCAACTGATGCCGCCGCCGCGACGCCGAGCCGCCTGGACCAGCAGCATGGCCATCACCAGCGCGCCCGGCAGCACGGCCACGGCCAGCTGGCGTGCGCGGCCGGCGGCCGTCATCGGCACGAACAGCCCGCCGAGCGCCACGCGCAGGCTGTAGCGCGGTCGCTGCGGGCCGGTGTGGCGCACATCCACCATCGGCCGCAGCCAGTCCGGTTGCCGGCGGATCTGCTGCACGCTGTCGGGTAATCCACTCGACAGCCCGCCCCAGCCGCCGACCCGGTTGGCGCGCCGGAACTGCAGCACCATCGGTTGCCACCAGCCCTGCCGGTACGGCTCGGGGTCGCGCAGCTGGCGCCACCAGCACAGTGCGCAGAGCGCCAGCATCGCGGCCACCGCGCCCAACGCCAGCGCCACGAAGCCGGGTTCGCCCGGGTCGGGCAGGTGCAGGCGCAGCCCGATCGTCCGGATCATCATCGGCAGCAGGCCAATGAAGGCGCACAGCACGCGCGGCAGCAGGCCCATCAGCAATCCGCCGCACACCGCCATCGCCAGCACGCAGGCGATATCCGCCGCCGGCCCACCCGCCAGCCCGAGCGCGGCGGTCGGCAGGCCGATCATGAGCAGCGCCGGCAGCACGATGCCCGCCACGGCGACTCGCTGGAGTGCCGGAATGCGCAACTGGCGGGCATCGACTGCCAGCAGAAGGCCGGGTGCGAGCAGGAACATGCCGGCGAAGAACTCGCCCAAGGCCAGCACACCGCCGGCGAGCAGGGGCCAGTTCGCGGAATGGGCAAGGAACCCGATCGCTGTGGCGGCGAGGATGGCGGCCACGAGCACCAGGCCCGCATACCAGCGCGTCCACCGCGGCGACGCGCGCCACGGGGCCTGCAGGATCGCGGCGTTCATTCGGCGATCTCCACGAACAGGTCTTCCAGCCCCAGCGCGTCCAGCCGCGCGCCGCCGAGCTGGGCCGCTTCGGGCCAGCGACCGGCCGCGTCGCGTTTCACCACCAGACCCAGGCTTCCGTCCTCGTGGCGGCGACGGCTGAGCGTGTCCGACGGCGCGGCCGCGGCCAGGCGCGCCGGCAGCCACAGGCGTGCATAGCGCTCCTTGGTTTCGTCCACGCCGCAGTGGATCAGCAGTCGACCCCGGTGCAGGAAGGCGACCTCCGAGGCGACGCGCTCGAGGTCGGAGACGATATGGGTGGAGAACAGGACCGTGGTGCCGGCCTCGCCCGCACGCAGCGCCACCTCGCGCAGCAGTTCGCGACGGGCGACCGGGTCGAGCGCGGCAGCGGGCTCGTCCAGCACCAGCAGGTCCGGGCGCGAGGCCAGCGCGCGAATCAGGTCCACGCGCTGGCGTTCGCCCGGCGACAGCTTGGCAAGCAGCTTGTTGGCGGGGATCTCCCAGCGCGCCAGCGTGGCCCTGGCAAAGGCGCTGTCCCAGGACGGGTAGAAGCGGCCGACGAAGTCGAGCATCTGCGTTGCGCTCAGCCAGGCCAGCGCCTCAGGCTGCTGCGGCACATAGGCCAACCGGCCCTTGGCCGCGTCCGAAAGCCCGAGCGCCGGCTCGCCGAACACCTGCGCTTGCCCCGCCTGCGGTTCGAGCAGCCCGAGCATGGCGCGGATCAGGGTGGATTTGCCCGCGCCGTTGCGGCCGATCAGGCCAAGCACGCTGCCCGGCGCCAGGGCGAGGTCCACGCCGTCGAGCACGCGTGCGCCTTCGTAGCCGTGGACGAGTCCGTGTACGGCCAACGGCGAGTCGTTGACCTGGGCGATGTCGCGGAGCTGGGCGTTCATGGATTCCCCCGGTGGTGCATGGACGTCTGGACGTCCGTCTGTGGATTGGAAGCGCCGGTCCCCACCGGCACGAGCAGCGCGCGCAGGTCAATCAGCACGTGCAGCAGCATCGGCAGCAGCAGGCTGCCGCTGGACAGGTACAGCCACCCAAGCAGGCCGCCCAGCAGGGCGGTCGCCAGCATGCCGCCGAGCCCCTGGTAGAAATGCGCCCACCCGAAGGCCAGGGCGAGCACGACCACGGTCGGCAGCATCGCCAGCTGCGGCCATGCCGCGTGCAGGGCGGCGGCGGCGAAGCCGCGCCAGATCCATTCCTCGGTCAGTCCGGCGGTCACCGCCAGAGCGGAAAACCCCCAGCGTTCGGCGCGGTTGTGCGGCAGCATCCGCAGCACCTTGTCGCCACCGGCCACGCGCGGGGCGGCGCTGCGCTTGCGGCGCGACAACACGATGCCGACCGCCGCACCGGCGATCAGCGCACCGGTCATGCCGTCGACGAAGCCCCGGCCCACGTCTCCGATGTGCGGCCAGCGCAGCCCCACCTCGCCCGGCGACCAGCCCTGGGCCAGTACGACCAGCGCGGTGACGAAGGCAAGCGCCCAGGCCATCCCCGTCCAGCTGCGGTAGAAGCGCAGGCGAGCGCCCGGTTGGCCGGCAGCGAGCGCAGCCAGCAGCCGGCGATGCGACCAGCGGCCCAGCAGCGGTTCGCCCAGCAACAGCCAGGCGGCCAGCATCAGGCTGGCCAGGTTTGCGAAGTCCATCAGCGTTCCCCCAACAGTTTGCCGAGCCGGCGCAGCACCGGCTCGGTTGGCAGTTCCAGTTCCTGCGCCTGTCGCGCCAGCGCAAGCAGCTGCGGTTCAAGCAGTGCCAGGCGCTGAGCCTGGCTGTGCGCAGTGCGCTGGCCGGCGGCCACCGCCATGCCCTTGCCGCGCAGTCGCTCCAGCAGCCCCTCGTTCTCGGCCAGGCTGTAGGCACGCGAGATCGTCATCGGGTTGACCGCGTGGAACCCGGCCATCTCGCGCACCGAGGGCAGCAGTTCGCCCACCGCCAACTGGCCGCTGGCGATCAGGCGACGCAGTTGCTCGACGATCTGCCGGTAGATCGGCTCGGCCGACGCGGGTTGAATGATGAACAGCGACGCATCCATGTGTATCAGTACATGAATACACATGGGCCGACGTCAAGCATGACCTATGGAGCAGTCGCTCCCGGTGGCCGGATCGTGTTGCGCCTGTGGTCCGCACTCGGCACGAGCGGGCCTTTGCAAGCATCCTGGAGCGGGATGAGGGGCGGTTCCCCGATAGCCCCACCCTGAGCGCAGGCCGCGTTCGAGAGCCGAAGGGCAGCCGTGGACTTCACGCGCTGGTGATCGCCCAGCCGCTCTGCTTTCCCTGGAACCCCACGCCACGGAGGCCGCCCGATGTCCTCGTTCTCGCTCTACCTGCTCGGGATCCTGGTGTTGATCGCCGGCCTGGCCTATGTCGCCTGGCTGATGCACGTGCCGCTGCAATGGATCGGCGCGGGCGTGATCGTGGTGTTCGGGCTGGGCATCCTGGGCGCGGTCAAGCACACCCAGCGGCGCGACCCGCCGAAATAGCCGGACCGGCGTCGCCGGCCCGGCGGCTGCCGGCTCAGCTGGCGGGCAGGTAGGTCGCGAACCATTCCAGCGCGCGCTGCAGCACGTCGCGCTGGTGCGCCGGGTCGACGAAGTGGTGGCCCTCGTCTGGATACACCACCAGCGAGGTCGGCACGCCCTGCGCGCGCAGCGCATGCCAGTACTCGAACGACTGCGGCGCCGGGCATTCGGCATCCCGGTCGCCCACCACCACCAGCGTCGGCGTCTTCACCCGCTTGATGAAGTCGATCGCCGAGCTCTTGGCGTAGACGGCTGGGTCGTCGTACACCGACGCGCCGAAGAAGGGGATCATCCACTGGTCGATCAGGTTCTGCCCGTAATAGCTCTGCCAGTTCGAAATGCCCGCGCCGGCGACCACCGCGTGGAAGCGGTCGGTCTGCGTGGGTACGAACATGCTCATGAAGCCGCCGTAGCTCCAGCCGGTCAGGCCCAGTCGCTTGTCATCGACCGGCAGCTTCTTTTCGATCGCGTCGATGCCGGCCAGGATGTCGGACAGGTCGCCGTAGCCGAAGTCCTTGCGGTTGGCCTGCACGTAGGCCTCGCCCTGGCCGAAGCTGCCGCGCGGGTTGGGCTGAAAGACGAAGTAGCCGAGGTTCGAGAACGGCACGCTGCCGTAGCCCACGCTGGGCCAGCGCGGGATCACGGCGCTGGCCGGGCCACCGTGCACGCTGACGATCATCGGATAGGTTTTCGCCGGATCGTAATGGGCCGGGTAGAGCAGCCAGCCCTGCACGTGGCGGCCGTCATGTTCCCATTCGACCGATTCGGCCTTGCCCCAGCTCGGCGCGAGCGCGGCGTTGATCGCGGTGACCGCCGGCGGCGCGGCGTGGCCCAGCGGTCCGGCGTGAACCTCCGGGGCGGCGGTGTAGGAACTCTGCACGAAGGCGATGCGCTGGTGGTCGGCCGACAGCGACATCGCCATCGAGGCGCTACCATCGCCGATGCTGGCCGGCAGGGTGAAGCGCACGCGTTCCTGCGTGGCGTGGCCGGCGTCGATCGCGTAATCGGCCAGCTGGCTCTGGCCGTTGCTGACCTGGCTGACCAGCAGCGTATGCGGCGAGGTCCAGGCGAACCACGACGGCGTGACATGGATGCCGGTGGTCAGATTCACGGTGGCGCCCCCCGCGGCCGGCACCGCGTAAAGATCGCCACCGGTCGCGCCCTGGTCGCTCATCAGGCCGCCGACGAAGACCAGGCGCTTGCCATCCGGCGACCAGCGCGGCAGCGCCAATTGCAGGCCGTGCAGCGAACCGGTGTCCGTTTTCGGGTCGACCAGCACGCGTGGGGTCGCGCCGGCGCGGGCGTCCTGGGCGTACAGCCTGGCGATCCACCAGTTGTTGTCGCCCGGCGCCGGCGCCGCGACGTAGGCGAGCTGCTTTGCGTCCGGCGAGCAGCTGAATTCGTAGACGTACGTGTCCGCCGGGGTGACCAGCGCCGGCGTACCGCCGCTGGCGGGCAGGGTGGCGACGCGCTGGATTTCCAGCCCTTCGACGCCGATTTCGCCCACCTGGGGCTTGGCCGCCGCCACCGCGCTGGCGCGGCGGGTCGCGCCCTGGACGTAGAGGAAGCCCAGCGTGCGGCCGTCGGCCGACCAGGCGAGGTCATGTGCGTAGCCGTCGAGATCGGCCAACCGGCGCGGCGCGTCCTGCCGCGTGACGTCGGCCGTATAGACGTCCATGTCGCCGGCCTTGCCGCCGCAGTCGGACAGGAAGGCCAGGTGGCGCGAGTCGGGCGCCCAGGCGATCTCCTCCTGCTTGCACGGCGAGTCCCCCATCGCCAGCGGATGGGCGTCGCTGCCGTCGGCATGGGCGAGCTGGATCACCGGCTTGCCGTGGCTTTCGACCACCCAGGCCAGTCGCTGGCCATCGGGCGAGAGCTGGACGGCGTGGATCGCACGCACCTTCCCGAGCTGGTCGAGCAGCTGGTCGATGCGCGGGTCGACCTTGCCGGGCGCGGCGGACGCCAGCGGGGCAAGGGCCAGGGTGAACAGGGGCAGGAGGCGCAGGGAAGGGGGCATGGGCCGCTCTCGCGAGGGAAAGGGGCCACGCTAGCAGCGCACCGGCACCCGCTCCAGTGCGGCCGGTCACAGCGGGCCGTGTAGGAGCGCCCTTGGGCGCGACCGCGATTGCCGCCGTCGTGGCACGGTGACAATGGTGGTCGCGCCCAAGGGCGCTCCTACAAAGGTTGCGATCAGTGCACGGCGATCGCGGCTGGCCCCTGCCGCGCCGCGGCCAGCCGCGCGCGGATCAGCGGCATCGCCGCCAGCGCGGCCTTCTCGCCCTCCATGATCGCCCGCTCCTTCTGCGAGAAGTCGGTCGCGCCGATGTCGTTCACCTTCGGCCGGATCACCACGTCGGCGCGCGCCAGTTCCTGCGCACCCAGGTGCTGGCCCATGATCACCACCGAGCGCCCGACGATGCCGACCATGTCCTCCGGCAGCGTGCCGTCGCTGCGCGAGGAAATGTCCACCGCGATCACGAAGTCGGCGCCCAGTTCGCGCGCGGCATCGACCGGCACCGGGCTGACCACGCCGCCGTCGACGTAGTGCCGGCCGCCGATCGCGACCGGCTCGAACACGCCGGGCACGCTGCACGAGGCGCGCACGGCCGCTCCGGTATCGCCGTGGCGGAACACCATGCGCTGGCCAGTCTCCAGCTCGGTGGCGACCGCCGCGAAGGGCAGCCTCAGGCGTTCGAGCGGGCGCTGGCGGACGAGGCTGTCGACGTAGTCCTGCAGCTTCTTCCCCTGCACCAGGCCGCCGCTGAACAGCCGCACGTCGCGGATCGCGGCTTCGTCCAGCGATATGGCCGCCTGCTGCATGGCGAAGGCATCCATCCCGCTGGCATACAGCGCGCCGACCACGCTGCCGGCGCTGGTGCCGGCGACGACGTCCACGTGGATGCCGCTCGCTTCGAGCATCTTGATCACGCCGATGTGCGCAAAACCCTTGACCGCGCCGCCACCCAGCGCGAGGCCGACCACCAGCTTGCGCGGCGCCGGCGGGGTGATTGGCGGCGGCTTGCGCACGGGCGTGCAGCCGGCCAGGGCGACAGTGAGCAGGAGCAGGAGGCGCAGGTGTCGGGCCATCGTCAGGACGAAAGGAGGATCAGCGCAAAGCGTGCGGCAGGACGATGGCAAAACCGGGGCGGGACCGGGCAGGCGCACGGGCGCCTACCCGCCGCCCTCAGGCGTAGGCGACGTCGGCCTCGCGGTGGTAGCGGGTGGCCACCTCGACTTCGCCCTTCGAGCCCAGGAACACCGGCACCCGCTGGTGCAGGCCGCTCGGCTGGATCTCGAGGATGCGCTCGCGACCGGTGGTGGCCGCGCCGCCGGCCTGTTCGACGATGAAGGCCATCGGGTTGGCCTCGTACATCAGGCGCAGCTTGCCGCCCTTGGCCTTGATCTTGGCGTCCAGCGGATAGAAGAACACGCCGCCGCGGGTGATGATGCGATGCACGTCGGCCACCATCGAGGCGACCCAGCGCATGTTGAAGTCCTTGCCGCGCGGGCCTTCCTTGCCGGCCAGCAGCTCGCCGACGTAACGCTGCATCGGCGCCTCCCAGTGGCGCTGGTTGGACATGTTGATGGCGAATTCGGCGGTCTGTTCCGGGATGCGGATGTCGCGGCGGCTGAGCATGAAGCTGCCGACCTCGCGGTCGAGCGTGAACTCGTGCGTGCCGTGGCCGAAGGTCAGCACCAGCAGCGTGGCCGGCCCGTACACCACATAGCCGGCAGCCAGCTGCTGCGTGCCCGGCTGCAGGAAGTCCTCGACCTTGGGTTCGGTCACGTGCTCGGGGCAGCGCAACACCGAGAAGATCGTGCCCACCGAGATGTTCACGTCGATGTTGGACGAGCCGTCCAGCGGATCGAACAGCAGCAGGTGGTTGCCCTTCGGGTACATGTCGGGGATCGGCTGAGGGTCTTCCATCTCCTCCGAGGCGCAGGCGGCCAGGTGGCCACCCCAGGCGTTGGCCTCGAGCAGGATCTCGTTGGAGATCACGTCCAGCTTCTTCTGCGCCTCGCCCTGCACGTTCATGCTGAGTGACCCCGGGCTGCCGGCATTGCCCAGCACGCCGCCCAGCGCGCCCTTGCTGGTCGCCACGGCGATGCGCTTGCAGGCGCGCGTGACCACTTCGATCAACAGCGAAAGCTCGGCGTTGATGTGGCCGGCGCGGCGTTCCTCGATCAGGAACTGGATCAGCGAGACAGGCTTCATGTCGGGTCCGTGGCGGGAAGGAACGGGCATTCTAGAGGGTTGCGGGAAAGCGAACCCGTGAACATGGAGCGGACGTTGCGAGCGCGTACAGCTCCTGGCTCCTCCCCCTGCTTGCATGGGGAGGCTGGAGGGGTCCCCACGCTGGCCGGGGCATCCCTCCCCCCTTCGGGGAATTCCTCCGTTTGCCCGCCTGCTGACATCACGTTGGCAGCAGCCCCGGCGCATCCTGCCCACCTTGCAAAGGAGGCAATGCGATGCGCGACACGGTCTATTTCCTGGCATTCGACGGTTTTGCGGATTGGCAGGCGGCGCTGGCGCTGTGCGAGGTGCGCCGGCCCGGCGACTGGCAGGTGGCCACGGTGGGCTTCACCCGCGCGCCGGTGCGCTCGATGGGCGGCCTGATGGTGCAGCCGGAACTAAGCCTGTCCGAGCTGGACTTCGCGCGTGCCGCGCTCGCCATCGTGCCCGGCGGGCACCTGTGGCAGCGCAACGAGGGCGCCTCGGCGGTGGCCGCGCTGCGCCAGCTGCACGGCGCCGGGGCGGTGGTCGCCGGTATCGACAGCGGCGTGCTGGCGCTGGCCCGCGCGGGCCTGCTCGAGAGCTGCCGCCACACCGGCAACTGGGCCGGCCACATCGACGCCCAGGCACCCGGCTACACGGGCAGCGCGCAGTACGACGCCTCGGTGCTCGCCGTAAGCGACAGCGGCACGATCACCGCCAGCCACCTGGGCAGCGTGGAGTTCGCCCGCGAGGTGATCCGGGCGCTGGACCTGTACGGACCGAGCGACCGCGAACACTGGTACCGCCTGTTCAAGCACGCCCAGCTGCCGCCGTGGTGCGTCGGCGAAGCGGCGGTCGCGTGAGGAGGACGACCATGCATCCGATCCTCGACCGCGTCACCGCCGCCTACCGCCCCCTGGCCGGGCGCAACCGCCTGGTCGAAGGGCCGCATTGGCTGCCACCCGCTTCCGTCGGGGGACCGCGGTGGCGCATGACCCTGCTGGCGCTGGTCGCCGCCCTGTCCGGACGGCGGCCATGAACGGTCATACCGTGTTCGAACTGCGCCAGTACACCCTGCGCCCGGGCCAGTGCGAACGCCTGGTGGCGTTGTTCGAGCGCGAGTTCGTCGAATCGCAGGAGGCGCTTGGCATGGGCCTGCCGGGGCAGTTCCGCGACCTCGACGACCCGGAGCGCTTCGTCTGGCTGCGCAGTTTCCCGGACATGACCACGCGCGCCGCCGCGCTGGCGGCGTTCTACGACGGCCCGGTCTGGCGCACGCATCGCGAGGCGGCCAACGCCACCATGCTCGATTCGGACGACGTGCTGTTGTTGCGGCCCACGCAGCCCTTCGCGCTGGAGGGCCTGTCCCGTCCGGTGGCGGGCGAACGCGCGCCGGCCGGCCTGCTCACCGCAACGATCTGCCCGGCGCCGTCCGTCGACCTGGCGGCGCTGGCCCGGGGCTTCGACGCAAAGGTGCGACCGGTGCTCGAGCGCCTGGGCGTGACCGTGCTGGCGCAGTTCATCACCGAGCCGGCGCGCAACACCTTTCCACGCCTGCCGGTACGCGAGGGCGAGAGTGTTTTCGTCTGGTTTGCGTCGTTCGCCGACGCCCACGCGCAGGCCCGGTACGAAGCGGCCGCCACAGCGGAACCGGTCGTCGTCGCCTGGACCCAACGCCTGGACGCCGTGCCCGAGACCCTGCGCCTGGCGCCCACGCCGCGTTCGCTGCTGCGCGGCGCATCATCGTCCATCAATCGACCGCGGGAGCACGCATGAACCGGACCTACCACGGCAGTTGCCATTGCGGCGCGGTGCGCTTCGCCGCCGACATCGACCTTTCGGCCGGCACCGGCCGCTGCAACTGCTCGATCTGCAGCAAGACGCGCCGCTGGAGTGCGATGGTCCGGCCGGACGCCTTCCGCCTGCTGGAGGGCGAAGCGGCGCTGGCCGACTACCAGTTCGGCACCCACAGCATCCACTACCGCTTCTGCCGGCATTGCGGCGTGCAGCCCTTCGGCACCGGTCACCTTGAAGAGCTGGGCGGCGACTTCGTCAGCGTCAACGTGGCCTGCCTGGACGACGCCAGCCCGCAGGAACTGGCCGAAGCGCCGGTGCGCTACTTCGACGGGCGCCACGACAACTGGATGAACCCACCGGCCGTGACCGCTTACCTCTAGGGAGCACATGCGATGTTCGATCACCTGGGCCTTCCCGTCACCGACCTGGAACACGCGCGCCGCTTCTACGAACAGGCACTGCAGCCGCTCGGCATCGAGGTGGTCAAGAGCTTCCCCGACGCGGTGGGACTGGCTGCCGGCCGGGGCCGCAAGGGCGAGCAGGAACTCTGGCTGACCCGCGCCGACCACGCGCCGTCGCCGCTGCACATCGCCTTCGCCGCCGCCAACCGCGCGCAGGTCGACGCCTTCCATCGCGCCGCACTCGCGGCCGGTGGACGCGACAACGGTGCACCCGGACTGCGCCCGCAATACCACGACGGCTACTACGGAGCGTTCGTGACCGGCCCGGACGGGCACAACCTGGAGGCGGTCTGCCATCTGCCGCCGGAGAGCACGCAATGAACCCACCGAAAGTCACCTTCTTCCACGCGCCGCAGTCGCGCTCGCGCGGCACGCTGGCCCTGTTCGAGGAACTGGGCGTCGACTACGACCTGCACCTGCTGGATCTCAAGGCCGGCACGCAGCGCGACCCCGATTACCTGGCGCTCAACCCGCTGGGCAAGGTGCCGGCCATCCGCCACGCCGACGCGATGGTGACCGAGCAGCCGGCGGTGATGATGTACCTGGCCGACCTCTACCCGGAGAAAGGGCTGGCGCCGGCCATGGGTGATCCGCTGCGCGGGCCGTACCTGCGCTGGATGGTGTTCTACGGTTCCTGCTTCGAGCCGGCGCTGGTCGATCACTCCATGCAGCGCGATCCGGCGCCGCATGCGACCTCGCCCTACGGCACCTGGCAGGAAGTGCTGGACGCCATCGTCAACCAGCTCACGCCCGGGCCCTGGCTGCTCGGCGAGCGCTTCACTGCCGCCGATGTGCTGTGGGGCACCGCGCTGCACTGGACCACGATGTTCAAGCTGGTGCCCGACACGCCGCCGGTGCGCGAATACATCGACCGCGTGCGCGCGCGTCCGGCGATGCAACGGGCGGAAGCCAAGGATGCCGAGTTCCTCGCCCGGCAGGCCTAGCACCGGGCCCCGCTCCTGCTCCCTCTCCCCCGGCGCCGCCGGGGGAGAGGGTTGGAGAGAAGGGGGGCTCTTGCTTGGCTTGTTCGTCAGGTCGACAGCGAAAGGCCTCCCCCTCTCCCAGCCTTCTCACCCGGCGGCGCCGGGGGAGGGGGCTCAGGGCGCGGCGAGCCCCCGATGCCTCGCGGCAGGCTGGCCCACATGCCAAGCCTCGGCGATCATGCGCGCATGCGCCGCGCCGATCGCCTGTTCCTCATCATCCACGCCCTGCGCGGTCGTCGCACCGCGCTGCAGGCGCGTTCGCTGGCCGAGACGCTGGGCGTGTCGCTGCGCACGGTCTATCGCGACGTCGCCGACCTGCAGCTCTCGGGCGTGCCGATCGAAGGCGAGGCGGGCGTGGGCTACGTGCTGCGCAAGGGCGCGGACATCCCGCCGCTGATGTTCACCGCCGAAGAGCTCGAATCGCTGGTGGTCGGCACACGCTTCGTACGCGCTTTCGCCGGCGAGCGCCTGGCCGAGGGCGCGCAGGCGGCGCTGATGAAGATCGAGGCGGTGCTGCCGCCGGAACTGCGCGAGCGCGCCGCGCGCACGCGCATCTACGCGCCGGTGTGGCGCGACGAATACAGCACGGCCTTCGCCGCGCGCATCGACCGCCTGCACGCGGCGATCGAGGGGCAACGGGTGTTGCGGCTTGTCTACCGCGACGAAGCCGGCCAGGCGAGCACGCGCGACGTTGAACCGCTGTGCCTGGCGTTCTGGGGCGGCAAGTGGACGCTGGGCACCTGGTGCCGGCTGCGTTGCGCATTCCGCAACTTCCGCCCGGACCGGATCGACCGGTTCGACGAAACCGGCGAGCGTTTCGCGATGGGCGAGGGGCGCAACCTCGACGCCTACCTGGACGCCATGCGCGGCTACTACGCCGGCGTGTAGCGACGATACGTTGCAGGAGCGCTCCTGCAGACGACCAACATCCCGCGCTTCTTTGCGATGATCAGCGCATCCCCCCGCAAGGAGCCTGTCGATGAACCACCTGCTGGGCGGCCTGCTGGCCGCGGGCCTGTTGCTCGCTCCGGCCGTGCACGCCAACGACACGGACGACCGCTTCAAGGCGATCTACACCCACGAATGGGCCTGGCGCACCGGGCAGGGCGACATCAGCGCCTCGGGCGAGCCACAGCCGAACAACGGCCGGCTGGACAACGTCGACGCGGCCAGCCAGCAACAGCGGCTGGAACAGTGGCAGCAGGTGCTGGCGAAGCTCGATGCGCTCGATGCGAGCCAGCTCTCGCCCGCCAACCAGGTCAACTACGCCATCTACCACGCGCAGATCGCCAACCTGCTGGCCGACCAGCGCTTCAAGACCTGGCAGATGCCGTTCAACAGCGACTCGGCCTTCTGGAGCGACATCGGCTACGAGCTGGACGCCGATCACCTGCGCACCGCCGACGACTACCGCCGCTACCTCGACCGCCTGGCGCAGATTCCCGCCTACTTCGACCAGCAGATTGCCAACATGCGGCTGGGCCTCAAGCGCGGCTTCTCGGTGCCGCGCGCGGTGCTGGATGGGCGCGATGCGTCGATCGCCGCCGTGGCCGAGCTCAAGGACCCCACCGCGAGCAGCTTCTACGAGCCGTTCAAGCACCTGCCCGACGCGATCCCGGCCGACCAGGCGCAGGCACTGCAGGGCGAGGCACTGCGGCGCATCCGCGATGAGGTGATCCCGGCCTACGCCACGCTGCTGACCTTCTTCCGCCAGACCTACGTGCCGCGCTCGCGCACCACGCTCGCGGCCGAGGCGCTGCCGGACGGCAAGGCGTTCTACCGCCAGCAGATCCGCGAGTACACGACGCTGGACCTGGATCCCGACGCGATCCACAAGATCGGCCTGGAGCAGGTGGCGAAGATCCACGCACAGATGCTCCAGACCATGAAGGAGAGCGGCTTCAAGGGCGACTTCCCCGCCTTCCTCCATTTCCTGCGCACCGATCCGCAGTTCTACGCCAGGACCCCCGAGGAACTGCTGCAACGCACCGCCTGGGTGGCCAAGGAAGTGGACGGCCAGATGAGCCGCTTCTTCGGCCACCTGCCGCGCGCGCGCTTCGCCATCGTGCCGGTGCCGGCGGACATCGCGCCGTATTACACCTCCGGCCGCGGCGGCGCGGACGCCTACCTGGTCAATACCTACGACCTGCCCTCGCGCCCGCTGTTCAACATGCCGGCGCTGACCCTGCACGAGTCCTATCCCGGCCACGCGCTGCAGCTGGAGCTGGCCGCCGAGCAGCAAGGCCAGCCCGAGTTCCGCCGGCAGGGCTACATCTCCGCCTACGGCGAGGGCTGGGGCCTGTACTCGGAGTACCTGGGCAACGAGATGGGCATCTACGACACGCCCTACCAGCGCTTCGGCTACCTCACCTACCAGATGTGGCGCGCTTGCCGGCTGGTGGTCGACACCGGCATCCACCACCTGGGCTGGACGCGGAGCCAGGCCATTGACTACCTCACCCGGAACACTGCGCTTTCGGCGCGCGAGATTGCCAACGAGGTGGACCGATATATCAGCTGGCCGGGGCAGGCGCTGTCTTACGAGCTGGGCTACCTGACGATCCGGCAGTTGCGCGGCAAGGCCGAGCACGCGCTGGGCGCCAAGTTCGACCTGCGCCATTTCCACGACACGGTGTTGCAGCTCGGTTCGGTGCCGTTGCCGGTGCTGGAAAAGCGCATCGACCGCTTCATCGCCGACGGCGGTCCCGAGCCGGACTACGGCTGCGACTGCAAGTAACCTCAGGTCCGGTTTTGCGATGGGCGTAGGGAAAATGGTCGGCTCAGGCCCGCCCTAGGCGAGGCAGTTCCCTGTAGGAGCGCACTTGGGCGCGACCGCCAAGCGTCCGGGTCGCGCCCAAAGTGCGCTCCTACAGTCGGCAATTTGCGAGTGACTGCACAAATGGAGTAAATTAAGCGCGAACTCCAAAAGGAGAGTCGCGCATGCTGGCCCATCCCCGTCCCGAACAGGCTCCAGCCGGTGACCTTGGCGGCCCCGCGCTGCGTTCCTTCTTCCGCCTGGCCGAGCACTGGAAGCTGCGCATCGCTGAACAGCGGCGCCTGCTCGGCGAACCGGCCGAATCGACGTTCTTCAAGTGGAAGCGCGACCAGGACGGCAACCCCGGTCGCGACGTGATCGAGCGGATCAGCTACCTGCTGGGCATCTGGAAGTCGCTGCAGATCCTGTTCCCCGACCCGGCCCAGGCCGATGCCTGGTTGCGCAAGCCGAACCAGGCGTCGCTGTTCGGCGGGCACTCGGCGCTCGAACGCATGCTCTCGGGGAACGTGGGCGACCTCTACGTAGTGCGCCAGTACCTGGACGCGCAGCGCGGCTGAGGCCGAGACACCGGTCGCGCCCGGCGAGACCCCGGGCTGCCATGCTTTGGCTGCTCCCCCTGCGGGCAGGGGGCTGGGAGGGGTCGTCCACGCGGCGATACAGCCCATGAATACCTCTCCATCCGCCCTGACACGTCCGGGCGGCTGCGATCCGGAGCCGATGATGTCCACCGACCTGCCGCCCCTCAAGCGCATCCGCTGGAGCCATGCTTACCGCATCGTGCCCAGCCGTTTCCCGCCGGTGGGCGTGTTCGACCGCATCGCTGACCCGGCCGACCTGGATGCATTGTTCGCGATCGAGGCGATGACCAACCCGCGCCTGCGCGAGGAGGCCGGGGCGCTGAAGCTGGTGCCGCGCGACCGGCGCATCAGCGGGCCCGGCAGTACGCCGGTGATGGCCGCCTTTACCCACCTCAACCCGGAAGGCAGCCGCTTCTCCGACGGCACTTGGGGGGTGTTCTACGCCGCGCACAGCATGGCCACGGCGGTGGAGGAAACCGTCTACCACCGCGAGCGCTTCCTGGCCGCCACCAACGAGCCGGCCTGCGAGGTGGAGATGCGCTGCTACCGCACCAGCATCGACTGCAAGCTGCACGATCTTCGCGGCGGCTGGCCGGCTGCGCATGACCCGCGCGACTACGCCGCCAGCGTGGCGTTGGCGCGCACGCTGCGCGCGGCCGGCTCCGACGGCATCGTCTACGACAGCGCGCGCCACGCGGGGGGCGAGTGCGTGGCCGCGTTCTTCCCGGATGTGGTCGCGCCCTGCGTGCAGGCGCAGCACTTCATCTACCGCTGGGACGGCACGCGCATCGCGCAGGTGCTCGAAGTGAGCGAACTCAAGCGCCCGTAGCACGCGCAAGCTTGAGCCCGCCAACGCGACCTTGATCACCGCTGTCCTAGGGTCGGGGTGGTTCGCACGCGGAAATGGCATGTTCGATCCCCGCAGTTCCCCGTCCGGCGGCGAAGCTGCCGAATTCGTCGAATGGCAGAGCGAGATTTCCGCGTTTGCTGCCATCGACCGGTTGAATCCCGCGCCGCCCGATGCGGTGCTGTTCGTGGGCAGCTCCTCGATCCGACTGTGGCACACGCTGGCTGCAGACTTTCCGGACGTGCCCACGATCAACCGCGGCTTCGGCGGTTCGGAAATCGCCGACAGCGTGTATTTCGCCGAGCAGCTGATCAAGCCTTACCGGCCACGCGCCATCGTGATGTACGCCGGCGGCAACGACCTGGCCGACGGCAAGTCGCCCGGACAGGTGCGCGATGCCTTCGGCGCGTTCGTCACCCAGGCACGGCGCTGGGCGAGCGAGGTGCCGTTCGCCTACCTCTCGATCAAGCCCAATCTCTCGCGGCGCCGGCAGCTGCCGCAGATCCGCCAGGCCAACGCATTGATCCGCACTTGCGCGCAAGAGCGCGGTGTGGATTACCTGGACGTCCACACGCCCATGCTGGGCGCCGACGGCGAGGCCGACCCGCGCTGGTTCGATGACGACGGACTGCACCTCAACGCCGCGGGTTACGCGTTGTGGACCGGCGTAGTGCGCGACTGGCTGTCGAAGCGGGGCCTGTCGTAGGAGCGCCCTTGGGCGCGACCGCGATGCCCAGCGTTGCGTCGCGGGCGGATGGCGGTCGCGCCCGAGGGTGCTCCTGCAGGGAATCGGTGACGTGCGACGGACGGGCGAAGCGGGGCCTGTTGTAGGAGCGCCCTTGGGCGCGACCGCGATGCCCAGCGTTGCGTCGCGGGCGAGGATGGCGGCGGCCCCCGAGGGCGCTCTGCAAGCGGGCTCAGGTATCGGCGTTGGTGGCAAATCCTTCGTGGCTGCCGTAGTGGAACACGCGGTCAGCGTCCTCCAGCACGTCGGCGGCCGCGTGCGGGGTCTTCTCGCGCAGGCGCGCGTAGATCGGAGTGAAGTCCGGCGTAGTCGCCTCGAACAGCTGCTCGAAGCTGTCGATCACGAAGTAGCTCTGCTGGTAGGTATCGATGCGGTAGCGCGTGTTCATCACGCGCTCCAGGTCGAAGCCGATGCGGTTGGGTGCGTCCGCGTCCAGGCTGTAGATCGACTCGCCCTTGGAGCTGACGATGCCTGCGCCGTAGATGCGCATGCCTTCGCGCGTGTCGATCAGGCCGAACTCCACCGTGTACCAGTACAGGCGCGTGAGGTTCATCAGCGCCTCGGGGCCGATCGCATGCGCCTTCATGCCGCCGCGGCCGTAGGCCTGCATGTAGTCGGCGAACACCGGGTTGAGCAGCAGCGGCACGTGGCCGAACAGGTCATGGAACAGATCCGGCTCGGACAGGTAGTCGAGCTGTTCGGGCTTGCGGATCCACCAGCTCACCGGGAAGCGGCGGTTGGCCAGATGGTCGAAGAACACCTCGTCCGGCAGCAGCCCTTCGACCGCGACCAGCTCCCAGCCGGTGGCCTTGGCCAGCACCTGGTTGATGTCGGGAAACTTCGGAATGCCGCCATCACCGAGGCCGAACTTCTTCACGCCATCGAGGAATTCCTGGCAGGCGCGCCCCGGCAACATCTCGCACTGGCGCGCGAACAACGTGTCCCACACCTCGTGGTCGGTGCGGCTGTAGCTCGACCAGGGCTGCTCGACCACGCCGGTGGCGTAGACCGGAACGTAGCCGCGGTCGGTCTGCTGGTGTTCGACTTTGCGGGGCGTGGCGGTTTCCATGGCGACTCCGGCAGTTTCTGGCGCGCTGCGCTTTCGTTCCTCAAGAATACGCTGCGTGCTCCGCACGAAGGTTGCGTTTGTTGTGAATCAGCCGTAATCGTGCGCAGTATTCTTGCGCGGTAAGCGCAAAACGCGGAGCAAACTGCCATGCCCAAGCTCGATCGCACCGACCTGCGCGTGCTCGCCGTACTGCAGGCGGAGGGACGCATCACCAATGCCGAGCTGGCCGAGCGCGTGAGCCTGTCGCCCTCGGCCTGCCTGCGGCGCCTGCAGCGGCTGGAGGCCGAGGGCATCGTCACCGGCTATGCCGCACAGATCGACCCGCAGGCCGTCGGGCTGGGCCTGCAGGCGTTCGTACGGGTGCAGCTGGCGCGGCACGAGGCGGGCGCTATCGAGCGCTTCGTCGAAAAGGTGGAGGGCTGGGAGGAAGTGGTCGCCTGCCACGCGCTCACCGGCGACATGGATTACCTGCTGCACGTGTACGTGGCCGACCTGCCGCACTTCTCGCGCTTCCTGCTCGACCGGCTGCTCAACGACGCCGGCGTGGCCGACGCCAATTCGAGCTTCGTGCTGCGCACCGTCAAGCGCTCGCCGTCGCTGCCGCTCGGACAGCTGGAAGGCTGACCGCGGGACGGATCCCCCCACGAAGGCCCCGGGTGTGTCTGGCCCGTGGCGAGTGACGCTAAACTAACCGGCTCATGGATACCGCACCGACTCCCGCCAGCGACCCCTGGCGCCCACTGCGCTACCTGTGGCGGGTGCCGCTGCTGCTGCTGCACATCCTGCTGGGCATCCTGCTGTGCGCGGGCATCCTGAGCTGGAACCGGCACAGGGTCATGGTTGACGGCCGCGAGCCGTTCGCGCACCGCATGATCCGCTGGTGGTCGACCATGCTGATGCGCATCTTCGGCCTGCGCTCGGTGCGCATCGGCAAGCCGCTGCCCGACCCGGTGCTGTTCGTCGCCAACCACACCTCGTGGATCGACATCGAGCTGCTGCACAGCCAGCGGGCGGCCTGTTTCGTGGCCAAGGCCGAGATCGCGCGCTGGCCGCTGGTCGGCTGGATGGCGGCGACCGGCGGCACCATCTTTCACCGGCGCGGTAGCAACCATTCGCTGGCGGCGGTGATGCAGGCGATGGTCGAGCGGCTGCGTGGCGGCCGGTCGGTGGCGGTGTTCCCCGAGGGCGGCACCGGCCACAACGGCGTGCTCAAGGTATTCCACGCGCGCATCTTCCAGGCGGCGCTGGATGCGCAGGTGCCGGTGCAGCCGGTCGCCTTGCGCTTCGCGCGCAATGGCAAGCGGGTGGTCGACGCCGGCTTCCGCGAGGGCGAGAACTTCATGGGCAACCTGCTGCGCATGCTGGGCGAGGCGCCGCTCGATGCCGAAGTGCATTTCCTCACCCCCGTGCCGGCCATGCCCGACGCGCGCCGACGCATGGCCGAGCTTTCGCGCGAGCGCATCGGCGTCGCCCTGGAAGACGCCCACGCATGAGCGACCTGCCGCGCGGAAAGGATTTCCGTCCCCCCTGGCCGCTCACCAGCGGTCATCTCCAGACCATGCTCTCGTCCAGCGGCGTCCGCCGCCTGCTGTTGCCGCAGAGTGCACGCGAGGTGCTCGAGGGCGCCGAGCCGGTGCTGGTCGACGGCGGCGAGGGCGTGCGGCTGACTGGCGCCTTCACCGCGCAGCGCACGGGCAACGCGTCGCGCGGCCTGGCGGTGCTGTTCCACGGCTGGGAAGGCAGCGTCGATTCGACCTACGTGCTGCAGACCGGCAGCCGCCTGCTGCGCGACGGCTGGGACGTGTTCCGGCTCAACTTCCGCGACCACGGCGCGAGCCACCACCTCAACGAGGCGCTGTTCCACTCCTGCCGCATCGACGAGGTGGTGCACGCGCTGGGCGACATCGTGCGCCGCTGGCCGCGGCCGGTGACCGCGCTGGCCGGGTTCTCGCTGGGCGGCAACTTCGCGCTGCGCGCGGCGCTGCGTGCGCCGCAAGCCGGGATCGGGCTGGATTACGCACTGGCGGTGTGCCCGATCATCGATCCCGCCGAAGGCCTGTTCTCGCTGGAAAAGAGCGCGCCCTGGTTCTACCAGGCGTACTTCATGCGCAAGTGGCGACAGTCGCTGAAGGCCAAGCAGCAGGCGTTCCCGCAGCGCCAGTATTTCGAGCTGGCCGAGCTGAAACAGAGCCTGCGCGGGCTGACCGAGGCGCTGGTGCTCAGGCACACCGACTTCAAGTCGCTCGAGGCCTATCTGGACGGCTATTCGGTGGCGCGCGACGCGCTGGCCGGGCTGGGCATCCCGGCCACGATCCTCACCGCGCGCGACGATCCGGTGATCCCGGTGGGCGCGTTCGAGCAGCTGCAACTGCCGCCGAACATCGAGCTGGACATCGCCGAGTACGGCGGGCACTGCGGCTTCATCCGCGGCGCCGACATGGTGAGCTTCACCGACGAGTACATCGCGGCGCGCTTCAAAGCGATGCTCAAGTAGGTGGGCTTTAGCCCACCGCCCCCGCTACGGGAAACATCCGTGGTGGGCTGAAGCCCACCCTGCTTACTTCGCGAACAGCCGCGCGGGGTCGGCGAAGGCCTTGAACTCCAGCGCGTTGCCGCACGGATCGAGCAGGAACATGGTGGCCTGTTCGCCCGGCTGGCCACGGAAGCGGATGTGCGGCTCGACCACGAAGCGGGTGCCGGCCGCGCGCAGCCGGTCGGCCAGCGCCTGCCAGGTGTCCATCGGCAGCACCAGGCCGAAGTGGCCTACCGGTACGGCGTCGCCGTCGACGTCGTGCGCGGCCACGCCGCGCGCTTCCTCCGGCGCCAGGTGCGACGATCTGGTGGCCGTGGAAGTCGAAGTCGACCCAGTCGTCGCTGGAACGCCCTTCCGGGCAGCCGAGCAGGCCGCCGTAAAAGGCGCGCGCGTTCGCCAGCGAGGTGACCGGAAAGGCGAGGTGGAAGGGTGGGAGCGCGGCCATGGTCGATCTCGCGAAAGGCAGGTCCGCCAGCATGGGCGGCGCCACGTCGGCGAGCAATGCCGCCGTTCACGCCGCCGGGGTCGGCCAGGCGCCATGCTGGTCACCCGCTCCGCCGCCCGGTGACCGCATGCCCGCGATGCACCCGCCCACGCGCAGGATCCCCGCATGGGCATGACGCCGATCCTCGCCGCCTGCCTGGGCGGTGCCGCCGGTGCCACCGCCACGGCGCTGGGCACAGTGCCGGCGCTGTTCGCCAGGAACATCGACCAGCGCACCCAGGACACCATGTTCGGCTTCGGCGCCGGGGTCATGCTGGCGGCCAGCGCCTTTTCGCTGGCGCTGCCGGGCATCCAGGAGGCGGAGCGGCAGGGCCAGGGACCGTGGGTCGCGGGCGCGCTGGTCGGCGTGGCGATCCTGATCGGTGCGGCCGCGCTGGTGCTGCTCGAGCGTGTGTTGCCGCATGAGCATTTCATCAAGGGGCCCGAAGGGCATCCCTCGCTGCGGCTAAAGCGTGCCTGGCTGTTCGTGTTCGCCATCTGCCTGCACAACCTGCCCGAGGGCCTGGCGATCGGCGTGGGCTTCGGACCGGGCGTGGCGCACGGCGTGGCGCTGGCCACCGGCATCGCCATCCAGGACCTGCCCGAAGGGCTGGTGGTGGCAATCGCGCTGATGGCCGCCGGCTACGGGCGGCGCTGGGCGGTGTCAGTCGGCATGGCCTCGGGCCTGATCGAACCGGTCGGCGCGCTGGTCGGCGCCGGCGTGGTGATCGACTACCCCATGCTGCTGCCGGTGGGCCTGGGCTTTGCCGCCGGCGCGATGCTCTTCGTGGTGAGCCACGAGATCATTCCCGAATCGCACCGGCAGGGGCACGAGCACTTCGCCACCGGCGGACTGATGGTGGGGTTCGTGCTGATGATGCTGCTCGATACCGCATTCGGTTGACGCACGAGGCCAGCGCGCCCCCCTCCGCCCTTCGGCTCAGGTCTGGACGCTCGCAAGATCCTTCCCCCGCGCGCGGGGGAAGGTGCCCGAAGGGCGGATGGGGGAAGTCTTGCGGGGTACCCACTAATGGCGGGTGCCCTGCGACTGGCCACCACTTCGGCCAAGATCGGCACCGGTCTCCGGATTGATCGACGGATTGGAGCGCGTGCGCTGGGCCATCTGCATCAGCACCTCGCGCTGCTTGTCGTTCATCGCCACCTCGGGCAGGCCGCTGCCGCCGTCCATCGCCAGCATCTTTTCGCGGTCGCTGACGAACTGGAAGTTGTCGTCGCTGTTCCACGGCCCGCGCATGTCGCCTTCGCCCTGGGAGGTGTTGACGTACACGTTGGCGAATTCCGGCTTGCCCGGCAGCTTGCCTGGCGGGAAGTTCGGCTGGATCGCGTACAGCGCCTTCTCGAACGACTGCTGGTGGGCGATCTCGCGGGTCATCAGGAAGCCCAGCGCGTCACGCACGCCCTGGTCGGCGGTGACGTTGATCAGGCGCTCGTAGATGATCTTGGCGCGCGCCTCGGCTGCGATGTTCGAGCGCAGGTCGGCGGTCGGCTCGCCGATCGAGTCGATGTAACCGGCCGTCCACAACTGGCCGCCGGAGTTGGTCAGTGCCGGGCCGCCACCGTAGAGCACCTGGGTGACGTGCGAGTCGTTGCCGGCGCCCTGCAGCTCGCGGAACATCTGCGCCTGTTCTTCGGCGCCTTCGGCGAGCTTGCCCTTGGCGCCCTTGTTGAGCATGCCGACGATCGTGCCGATGACTTCCAGGTGGCTGAGCTCCTCGGTGGCGATGTCCAGCAGCATGTCCTTGCGGCCGGCGTCGTCCTCGGCCAGGGCCTGGGTGAAGTAGCGCATCGCCGCGGCGAGCTCGCCCTGCGGGCCGCCGAACTGTTCGAGCATGAGGTTGGCGAGCGCCGGATTGCATTCGGAAACCCGCACCGTGTACTGCAGGCGTTTGTTGTGAGCGAACATGATGGGTCCTTGTCGTCTGCGAAAGGGAGACGACCGGCACGGAGCACCGGCCGCGAGGGGTCCCGGAGGGCGGCAAGAACCGTGCCCTCGCGCATGACCCGGGTTACGGGAGCCGTCGGCCCGCGGCAGCGCAAGATTTGCGTCCGGCTGCAAGATTTGCAGTCCCGTAGAGGGCTCTCTCTCGCCGCGGAGAGGGAGCGGGTTTGTGCTGTTCGTGGGGTTGGGCGAGGCGTCACGCTCTGAAGCCCTCTCCCCTCCGGGTCGAGGGTTTGGGTGAGGGGTCGGGGCTCGCGGGGGAGGACGTTTGAAGCCATGCCCTGGAGCTGGTTCATCGCTAGAGCGGCCCCTCACCCCAGCCCTCTCCCCGGTGGGGAGAGTGAGCGGGTTGCCGGTGTGCGTGGGGGCCCGACGAGGCGTCACGCTCTGAAGCCCTCTCCCCTCCGGGGAGGGGGTTTGGGTGAGGGGTCGGGGCTCGCGGGGAGGACGTTTGAAGCCGTGCCCTGGAGCTGGTTCATCGCTAGAGCGGCGCCTCACCCCAGCCCTCTCCCCGGTGGGGAGAGTGAGCGGGTTGCCGGTGTGCGTGGGGGCCCGACTAGGCGTCACGCTCTGAAGCCCTCTTCCCTCCGGGGAGAGGGCGCCGGTTCGTGGTGTACGTTGGGGTTCGGCGAGGCGTCACTCTCCCCTCATCGGGGAGGAAGGAAGCGGATCGCGATCAGTCGGCCGGAACGCACCGCTCCCGCGCCCATTCGCGCAACGTCTGCACCTGTTCGCGCATCAGCACGGACAACGGCCGCGTCTGCTCCAGTGCGCGGCACAGGGCGGCCTGGTCCGGCGCCGTACCGCTGCCGGCGGTGTCGTACATCGCGCTGACGATGGCCTGCTCGATCTCGGCACCGGAGAAACCTTCGCTCGCGGTCGCCAGGGCCGGCAGGTCGAAGGCCGCCGGGTCGAGCTTGCGCCGCTTCAGGTGCAGCGCGAACACCGCCGCGCGTGCCGCGGGCGAGGGCAGGTCGACGAAGAAGATCTCGTCGAAGCGCCCCTTGCGCAGCAGCTCGGCGGGCAACTGGTCGACGGCGTTGGCGGTGGCGACCACGAATACCTTGGTCTTGCGTTCGGCCATCCAGGTGAGCAGGTAGCCGAGCACGCGGCGCGACACGCCGCCGTCTTCGCTGCCGCCGCTGGCCAGCCCCTTCTCGATCTCGTCGATCCACAGCACGCAGGGCGCGAGCAGCTCCACGCTGGCCAGTGCCTCGCGCAGGTTCTTTTCGGTTTCGCCCTGGTACTTGTCGTACAGCGTGCCGAAATCCAGCCGCACCAGCGGTACGCCGAAACCGCCGGCGGTGGCCTTGGCCGCCAGGCTCTTGCCACAGCCCTGCACCCCCAGCAGCAGCACGCCCTTGGGCGGATCGAGCGCCGGCTGCGGGTCGAGGAACACCGCGCGGCGCCGCTCGATCCAGGCGTTGAGCCGCGACACGCCGGCGACGTCGGCGAAGCTCGCGGTGGCGTATTCGTAGTGCAGCAGGCCGGAGCGGTTGAGCAGGTCGAACTTCGAGCGCATCAGGTCCGGCAGGTCGGCGGCACCCAGCGCGCCGTCGTTGTAGATCAGCTTGCGCACGATGCGCCGCGCGTCGGGGCCGGACAGGCCAACCAGGTTGCGCACCAGCGTGCGCGCGGCATCGCCGTCGACCTCCAGCCGGCGACCCTGCTCGCGCTGCCACGCCGCCGCTTCGCCGCGCAATATCCCGGCCAGCTCCTTGATGTCCGGCAGCGCCAGTGGCACGCGCAGGGCCAGGGCTTCCAGCGCCGGTGGCAGCTCGATCTTCGCCCCGACCAGCACGAGGGTGTGCGCGGCGCTGCGCTGTCGCTGCACGATCTCGCGCAGCTGGCGCAGGCTCATCGCATAGCCCAGCAGCGGATGGAAATCGAACAGCAGGTAGACGCCGCGCTCCCCGGCGGCGCGGATCGCGTCCAGTGTCGCATCGGCATCCGACGCGATCTCCTGGCCGGCCGGCTGGGCGAAGTCCAGGCGGCGCAGTCCATCGGTCAGCGTCCAGCGCCAGAGCGGCCGCAACGACTGCGCGATGACGTGGCGGAAGCACTCGATCACGCGTTGCTCGTCCACCGTCTCGATCACCAGCAACGGCGTAGCCGCGCGGACCAGGGTGGCCAGGTCGTCCAGTTCGCTCATGTATCCCCCTCGTGAGGCCGATACGGTAGCAGGGGCCGCGGCGGACACCCATCCCGACCGGCCGCATCCTTCCCCGCTTCACGGCGCCGGCGTTACGCTGACCTTTCCGCCTGCCAAGGAGAGCCGTCATGCGTCTGCTGCCCGTGCTGCTGCTGGCCCTGTCCGCCGCGCCCGCGTGGGCCGCTCCGGCGCTGGAACGGCTGACCCTGCCCAAGGGTTTCCACATCGCCGTCTATGCCGATCAGGTCCCGCAGGCGCGCGAACTGGCGCTGGGCACCCGGGGCACCGTGTTCGTCGGTTCGATGGATGCCGGCAAGGTCTACGCACTGACCGACGCCGACCACGACGGTCGTGCGGAGAAGGTGCGGGTGATCGCCAGCGGCCTGCAGTTGCCGGTCGGCGTGGCCTTCCACAAGGGCGACCTGTACGTCTCGGCAGTGAGCCGCATCCTGGTGCTGCGCGACATCGAGAACCACCTGGACAATCCACCCAGGCCCGAACGGGTCTACGGCAAGTTCCCCGCCGAGACGCACCACGGCTGGAAGTTCATTGCCTTCGGCCCCGACGGCAAGTTGTACGTGCCCATCGGCGCGCCGTGCAACCTGTGCGACAAGGACAAGAACTACGCCAAGCTGACCCGCATGAATCCCGATGGTACCGGCCTCACGGACGTCGCCTACGGCATCCGCAACACGGTCGGTTTCGATTGGCGGCCGTCCACCGGCAAGCTGTGGTTCACCGACAACGGCCGCGATCTGCTTGGCGACGATGTGCCCAGCGACGAGCTCAACCGCGTCGACCACGTGGGCCAGCATTTCGGCTATCCGTATTGCCATCAGGGCGACATCGCCGATCCGGAGTTCGGCAAGGGCCACCCGTGCAAGGACTACGCGCCGCCGGTGCTCAAGCTGGGCGCGCACGTCGCTTCGCTGGGTCTTCGGTTCTACACCGGCAAGCAGTTCCCGGCGCGCTACCGGGGCGCACTCTTCATCGCCGAACACGGCTCGTGGAACCGCACGAAGAAGTCCGGCTATCGCGTGATGGTGGTGCGGCTGGAGGGCGACAAGGTGGCGTCCTACGAGCCCTTCATCACCGGCTTCGAAAAGGACGAGCAGGCCTGGGGCCGACCGGTGGATGTACAGCCGTTGCCCGACGGCAGTTTGCTGGTGAGCGATGACACGGCTGGCGCCGTGTATCGCGTGACGTACGGGCGCTGACTCGCTCCCTCTCCGCCGTCATTGATCGAACAGGGGGGGAGAGGGGCCGCATTTCGACCAGAGGAGAAGGTCCATGCAACTACGCAGCAACGATTTCCAGGACGGCCAGCCGATCCCGTCCACGTGCGCTTTTGGCAAGCCGGGCGACCCGATCGCGCTGTCCGACAACCGCAACCCGCACCTGGCCTGGCGCGATGCCCCGCCGGACACGCGCTCGTTCGTGCTCACGTGCATCGATGGCGACGCCCCCAGCCGCGGTGACGACGTCAACAAGCAAGGCCGCAGCGTGAGCGCCGACCTGCCGCGCACCGATTTCGTGCACTGGCTGATCGCCGACATTCCGGCCGAATGCGGTGAATTCGGCAACGGGTCGTGCAGTGACGGCGTCACCCCGCACGGCAAGCGCGCACCGACCGGACCGGCCGGCAGCCACCAGGGCGAGAACGACTACAGCGGCTGGTTTGCCGCCGACCCCGAGATGGCCGGCACCTACCTCGGCTACGACGGCCCGTGCCCGCCCTGGAACGACGCGCGCGTGCACCGCTACCGCTTCGAACTGCACGCGCTGGACGTCCCCAGCCTCGGCCTCTCGTCCGGCTTCAGCCGCGACCAGCTGCGCCAGGCGATGGACGGCCACGTGCTGGCCAGCGCCGCACTGACCGGCACCTACGCGATCAACCCGGACGCGAAGTGAACGAAGGGCGCACTGGCACGCGCCTCTTCACGTGCAGATGGCGACCCCTGTGGATGAATGAGACCCATCGGGCCTTGCAGGCCGGCCCAGGAAGGGGATCGTCTCTTAACCCATGAGGAAGCCGTCATGCTGCATTACGCCATCGTCTTTCTGGTCATCGCGATCATCGCTGCGATCCTCGGTTTCGGCGGCATCGCCGGCGCGGCCGCGGGCATCGCTAAAATCCTGTTCGTCATCTTTCTGATCCTGGCGATCATCGCCTTCTTCCGCCGCGCCAGTTGAGCGGCGGTGCCGTCACCTTCCACCGGGAGAACGCCATGAACCCGACCCAGAGCTCATCCACCCCGCGCGACCCCGGCCTGAACCCGGCCGTGCCGAATCCGGCCATGGCCGCTTCGGACGCGACCGATCTGTCCGACACCGACATGCCCGGCGCCCACAACCGCATCGACCAGGGTGCCGAGCGCGTCAAGCAGGCCACTTCCGATGCGGTGGCGCGTACCAAGCAGGCGGTCAACAACACGGCCGACAAGGTCGAGGCGGGCGTGCACCGCGCCACCGACAAGACCGCCAGCGCCGCGCACCGGGCCAGCGACAAGGCGGCGGACCTGAGCGAGCGTGGCCGCCAGATGCGCGACGAGACCATGGACAAGGCCGAGCTCTGGATGGAACAGGCCCGAGAGTACGTTCGCGAGAAACCGATGCAGTCGATTGCCATCGCGGTCGGGGCCGGCTGGCTGCTCGGCCGCATCCTGCGCCGCTGACGCTTCCGACCGACGAGTGCCAGGGATGCCAGAGGCCGAACAAGTCACCACCGACGACGGTGCCGCCGAGGCGGCGCCGCCATCGGGCGTGCTCGCCGAACTGACCGGTCTGGGCCGTGCGATCAAGGAACTGTTCGGCGCCCAACTGGAACTGCTGTCGGCCGAAGTCGGCCTCGCGCGCAGCGCGCTCTCGTGGATGTTGCTGGCCGGGCTGGCCGCCACCGTCGCCGGCGTCGGGCTGGGCCTCACCTTGCTGGCGCTGGTCGGCGTGCTGCTGGCCAAGTGGTTCGCGTCCTGGGTCTGGGCGCTGGTGGCGCTGTCCGTGCTGCAGCTGGTCTTCATGCTCGCGGCGATCCTGTTCTTCCGCCGCTGCATGCACTGGATGAGTCTTCCCGCCACGCGTACCGAATGGGGTGCGATGATGCGCGAAACGCGGGCCCGGGCCCGCCGCCGGGTGGAAGGGGAGGACGCGGCATGAGCATCTTTGGCGAACGCGCGAGGGTACTCGCGGCGCAGCGGCGGGTGCGCGAGGCGCGCCACGCGGTCACGCGTCCTGCTTCGGCGCTGCTGGCGCGGGGCGAGCGCCATCCGTTCGTGATTCTGGGTACCGCGGCGGCGGGGGGCTTCCTGCTCGGGCACTCCCACGCCAAGCCGCTGCACCTGCCGGGCATGAACCACCTGTTCGGGGCACTGCTGAGCGAGGCCACGACTATCGGCGCGAGCTTCCTGGCCGCGCACACCGCCGCGCAGAACGTCACCGAGGACGCATGAACGGCCCCGACTCCGTGGTCGCGCCGGCTGCGGCCGACGCGGCGGCGACCGTGCCGCCGCCGATCGCCGGCTCGCCCCAGTTGCGCTTCGCGCGCAGCCTGCGCCGCCATCTGCTGGCGGTACGCGTGGTGCTCAACGCGCTGTTGGTGCTGGCATTGCTGTACACCGTCACGGTCGCCCGCGTGCTGCTGATTCCGCTGGTGCTGGCCGCCTTCATCGGACTGGCGCTCAACCCGATCGTCGCTTCCGGCGCCCGCCATCGCTTGCCGCGGTGGCTGACCGCCAGCGTGCTGGTGCTCGCGCTGCTGACCGGGCTGGGCGCCGGCGTCGGCGCATTGGCGCAGCCGGCGCTGGGCTGGTTCCACGGCGCGCCGGCAGCGATCCGCAGCTTCGTGCCCAAGCTGCGCAGCGTCACCAAGCCGCTGGAAGCGGCCAACCGGGCGACCCAGACGCTGGTCGGCGGACCGCTGCGCACCACTGCGGCGCCCTCCTCGACCATGGCGATATCGGCCTGGGATGTGGTCTCCACCGCGCCCAAGGTGCTGGCCGCGGTACTCACCGTGGTGCTGCTGGTGTTCTTCTTCCTGGTCTACGGCGATTCGCTGCTGCGCAGACTGGTGGAGATCTCGCCCGGCTTCGCCTACAAGCGGCACGCGGTGGAGATCGTGCGCAGCATCCAGATCGAAGTCTCGCGCTACCTGCTCACCGCGCTGGCGATCAACGCCACCCTCGGTGCGCTGACCACGCTGATGCTGTGGCTGTACGACATGCCCGACCCGTTGCTGTGGGGCGTGGTGGCGATGACCGCCAACTTCATTCCCTACGTGGGCGCGATCACCACCACCATCGTGCTCGCACTGGTCGGCATGATCCACGCGCACGACATCGGGCCGGCGCTGCTGCCGGCGCTCACCTTCGCCGGCATCACCGCGATCGAGGGCAACCTGATCACGCCGATGATCCAGGGCCACCGCATGCGGCTGTCGCCGATCGCGATCCTGATCTGGCTGCTGGTGTGGGGCTGGCTGTGGGGCATCCCCGGCGCGTTGCTGGCGGTGCCGATGCTCACCAGCGCCAAGCTGATCACCGAGCGCGTGCGGGGGTGGGGCTGGTTCGCGGTGATGGTGCAGCGCTAGCGGCGAACGGCCTTTTGCAGGAGCCCGCTTGCGGGCGATGCTTTTCTGCAAGGCAACCAAGAGCATCGCCCGCAAGCGGGCTCCTACCGTGGGCCAGCGTCAGCGATCGATCCCGTGCGCCTTCAGCACCGCGCCGATGTCCACGCGCCACACGTTGCGCGAGCCGTTGAGCGGACTTTCCAGGCGTTGCTGCAGCGAGTGCGCGTCGTCGCGCGCCTTGGGAAAGTGCACCTCGTCGGCACGGTTGCTCGACACGTACAGCTCGCCGAAGCGGCGGCCCAGCGAAGGTGCATTCTCCAGGCTGTCGCTGTTGACCTCGCCGCCCAGGTGCTCCGGCTTGCCCCAGCGCCCGTCCGGCTGGCGGAAGGCGATGTAGATGTCGGCGCGGCCCAGTGCGTCGCCCTCGTCGCCGGCGAACAGGATGAAACGCTGGCGCGGATCGATGGCCGGATCCATGCGGTTGCGCGCGGGGTCGCCCAGCGCGACGCGCTCGGGTAGCGTCAGGCCGTGCGCGGTCTGGCGTGCGACATAAATCTGGTACGCGCGGCCGGAATCGGTGCGGTGCGCGGAAAAATACACGTCCCCATTGGCCGCGACGGAGGGGTTGTAGATCATCGCGCCGTCGTTGAGCGCGCCCTCGACGTGCACCGGTTCACCCCAGCGGCCATCGGCCTGGCGCTCGACGTACCACAGATGCTTCCCGGGAAGGTGTGCCCGGCCATCTGTGCCATCACCGGCGCGGCGCCCGGCCGCGGCGGGCGGTTGGAAACGAAGTACAGGCGCTTGCCGTCGGGCGAGACGCTCGGCTCGGAGTCGTGCCACTGGCCGGAGAAGCTGGCCACCTCGGGCGTCGACCAGTGCCCGCCCTGGCGATGGGAGACCAGGATGGTGTCGTCCTTCTCGCCGAAGTCCGAGCGCATGAAGTAGACCGTGTCACCGTTGGGCGAGAACGTTGCCGAGGTTTCCTGCAGGCCAGTGGAAATCACGCCGGGGGCGAGCAGTTCGGCGGCGGCGGCGGTGGTACAGGCCAGGGCGAGCGCCATGGCGCAGGCGAAGCGATGCGGGTTCATGGGTCTTCCTCGTGGGGGGAAGGCGCCGCAGGGGTGTCACTCGCGCATCGCGCGGTGCGGCGCCATGAAGCGGCAGTGTGTTGAGCACGCCAGCCCGCGCAACAGTGCCTGAAGACCTGCTTCGCATGGCGGGCGGGCGGTGAAGAGAAGGCGTTGCCGTTGGGCGCGCCTGTCGGCAGGCCGCCATGACGGCGTGCGCCGTCATGGCGGGGCCGGCCGGGTCAGGGCGTGGCGGCGAGCGCCGTGCAACGCGCGTCGGCGCAGGCCTGCCAGCCGCCGCCGAGCGCCTTGTACAGCGCGATGGCCTCAAGGTTGATGCCGGCCTCGGCCTCGGCGAGCTGGTCCTCGGCCGCAAGCTGCGTGCGTTGCGCGTCGAGCAGTTCCAGGTAGTCGATGGCACCGGCGTCATAGCGGATCTTCGCCAGCTTCGCGGCACGCTCGCTCTGGTCGGCCTGCTCGAACAGGTGCTGCACGCGCACGCGCTGCTGGTTGTAGCCGACCAGCGCGTTGTCGACGTCTTCCAGCGCGCGCAGCACCGTGCGCTGGTAGTTGGCCAGGGCGCCGTCTGCGCGGGCTTCGCTCGCCTTCACGCCAGAACGCACGCGCTGCGCGTTCAGGCCCGACCAGCTGATGCTGGGCGCGATCGACCAGGCGCGCGTGGCCGGGCTGCCGAAGTCGTTGCTGCGCCCGGCCAGGAAGCCGAGGAAGCCGCCCAGCCGGATGTGCGGGAACCAGTCCGCCTTGGCCACGCCGATGCGTGCGTTGGCGGCGGCCAGTTCGCGCTCGGCGATGCGGATGTCCGGGCGCCGCCTGAGCACGTCGTCGGCGTTGCCGATCGGCAGGGTGGTATCGATCGGGGTGAAGTGCGCGCTCGAGAGGTCGACGTCCAGACTGCCGGGCCTTTCGCCCAGCAGCACGGCAAGGCGGAAGCTGTCCGCCTGCGCCCGCGAGGTGAGCACCGGGAGTGTCGCCTCGACGCCGGCCAGGCGTGCGCGGGCGCTGGCGACGTCCTGCTCGGAACCGGTGCCCAGCGCGGCGCGGCTTTCGATCAGCTCCAGCGCCTCGCGCTGGTTGGCGACGTCCCGCTGCGCCACTTCGATGCGTAGCTGAGTGCCGCGCAGGTCGAAGTAGTTGCGCGCGACCTCGGCGAACAGCGTCACCTGCGCATCCTGCAGCGAGGCCGCCGCGGCCTCGCTCTCGGCGCGCGCGGCCTCGACCTGGCGGCGCACACCGCCGAACAGGTCCAGCTCCCAGCTGGCGTCAAAGCCAGCCTGGTAGGTGGTCGTGGTGGTGCGCTGCTCGCTGAAGCCCGGCGTCTGGCCACGGCTGCGCGTGTAGCTGGCGCCGGTTTCGATGTCCGGCCATTGCTCGGAACGCGCGCTGCCGAGCAGCGCCCGCGCTTCGTTCAGATGCGCCAGTGCGATCTTCAGGTCCGGTGCGCTCTTGGCGGCGCGGGTGATCAGGCTGTCGAGCGTGGGATCGTTGAACTGCTTCCACCAGTCGGCCTGGAAGTCGGCGTTCGACTGGCGCGCGGTGTCCACGCCCTGCAGTGCGACCGGCTGCTCGACCGGCTGGCGGTAGTCGGGGCCGACGTTGATGCAGCCGGCGAGCAGTGCGGCCATGGCCACAACCAGAATGCGGAGCGAAGTTTTTGCTCCCTCTCCCCTGCGGGGAGAGGGTTGGGGTGAGGGGGCGGGGCTCGCGGGGGAGTTGATCAGAGCCAGCTCTGATGCAGGGCCGTCGCTAGAGCGGCCCCCAGCCCTCTCCCCCATTTTTGACAACAGCCGGGGGAGAGGGAGCAGGTGTTTCGTAACGTGTGACATATCAATGCTCCTCGATCGCGACCGGCAGCGCCGCATGGCGGGCGGCACGCCTGGCCGCCGCACGCTCGCTCCAGCCGCGCACGATCACGTAGAACAGGGGGGTGAACAGCAGGCCGAAGAAGGTCACGCCCAACATGCCGGAGAACACCGCCACGCCCATCGCGTGGCGCATCTCGGCACCGGCGCCGTGCGAGGTCACCAGCGGCACCACGCCCATGATGAAAGCGAAGCTGGTCATCAGGATCGGGCGCAGTCGCAGCCGTGCCGCTTCCAGCACCGCCTGCCAGCGGTCCAGCCCTTCGTGGATCTGCGCCTCGCGCGCGAACTCCACGATCAGGATGGCGTTCTTGCAGGCCAGGCCCACCAGCACGATCAGGCCGATCTGGGTGAAGATGTTGTTGTCGCCACCGGACAGCCACACGCCGGCGATGGCGGACAACAGCACCATCGGCACGATCAGGATCACCGCCAGCGGCAGGGTCAGGCTCTCGTACAGCGAGGCCAGCACCAGGAACACCAAGAGCACGCACAGCGGGAATACCAGCACCGCGGTGTTGCCGGCGAGGATCTGCTGGTAGGTGAGCTCGGTCCACTCGAAGCTCATGCCGTTGGGCAGGTTGTCGCGGGCCAGCTTCTCCATCGCTGCCTGCGCCTGGCCCGAGCTGTAGCCCGGCGCCGGGCCGCCGTTGATCTCGGCGGTCGGGTAGCCGTTGTAGTGCTGCACGCGGTCCGGGCCGACGCCCTGGTGCACCTGCACGAACGAACCCAGCGGCACCGCTTCGCCCGCGGCATTGCGCGTCTTCAGCCGCAGGATGTCCTCCGGCTCGCGACGGAAGCCCGGCTCGGCCGAGACGTTGACCTGGTAGGTGCGACCGAAGCGGTTGAAGTCGTTGACGTACAGCGAGCCCATGTAGGCCTGCATGGTCTGGTAGACGTCCGCCAGGTTCACGCCCTCGGCCTTGGCCTTCTCGCGGTCCACCTCGGCGTCGATCTGCGGCACGCTCACCTGGTAGCTGGAGAACAGCCCGGCCAGCGCCGGCGTCTTCTGGCTCTGCGCGATCAGGTTCTGGGTCTGCTTGAACAGCTCCTCGAAGCCTTGGTCGGAGCGGTCTTCGATCTGGATGCGGAAACCGCCGATCGTGCCCAGGCCCATCACCGGCGGCGGCGGGAATACCGCGATGTAGGCGTCCTGGATCGCGGCGTACTTCTGGTTGAGCGCGCCGGCGATCGCGCCGGCCGAGAGCGATGGGTCGGTGCGCTCCTCGAACGGCTTCAGGGTCACGAACACGATTCCCGAGTTCGGCGAGTTGGTGAACCCGTTGATCGACAGGCCCGGGAACGCCACCGCGCTTTCCACGCCCGGCTGCTTCAGCGCGATATCGCTCATGCGGCGGATCACATCCTCGGAGCGATCAAGCGAGGCGGCATCCGGCAACTGCGCGAACGACACCAAGTACTGCTTGTCCTGCGAGGGCACGAAGCCGGCCGGCACGTGGATGAAGCCGAACACGCCCAGCGCCACCAGCGCGCCGTAGATCACCAGCGCCGGCGCGCCCTTACCGAGCACGCGGCGCACGCCGCCGACGTAGCGGTCCGCGCCGCTGACGAACATCCGGTTGAACGGGCGGAACAGCCAGCCGAAACCGCGCTCGAGCAGGAGGCTGAAGCGGTCCTTCGGCGCGCCGCGTTCCTTCAGCAGCAGCGCCGAGAGCGCCGGGCTCAGGGTCAGCGAGTTGAATGCCGAGATCACCGTGGAGATGGCGATGGTCAGCGCGAACTGGCGGTAGAACTCGCCGGTCAGGCCGCTGATGAAGGCCGCCGGGATGAACACCGCGCACAGCACCAGCGCCGTGGCCACGATCGGCCCGGTCACTTCGGTCATCGCGCGTCGCGTGGCTTCCTTCGGCTTGAGGCCATGCTCGATATGGCGCTCGACGTTCTCCACCACCACGATCGCGTCATCGACCACGATGCCGATCGCCAGCACCAGGCCGAAAAGGCTCAAGGCGTTGAGCGAGAAGCCGGCCAGGTACATGACCGCGAAGGTGCCCACCAGCGACACCGGCACCGCCACCAGCGGGATGATCGAGGCGCGCCAGGTCTGCAGGAACAGGATCACCACCAGCACGACCAGCGCGATTGCCTCGAACAGCGTGTGCACCACCGCCTCGATCGAACCGCGCACGAACACGGTCGGGTCATAGACGATCTTGTAGTCCACGCCCTGCGGGAAGTCGGCCTTCAGCTGCGCCATGGTGGCGCGCACTTCGTCGGAGATCTGGATCGCGTTGGAACCGGGACGGGCGAAGATCGGCATCGCCACCGCCGGCTTGTTGTCGAGCAGGCTGCGCAGCGCGTAATTGTTCGAACCCAGTTCGACGCGTGCCACGTCGCGCAGGTGCGTGACCGCGCCGTCCTTCGTCATGCGCAGCACGATGTTGGCGAAGTCGTCCTCGCTGACCAGGCGGCCGCGGGTGTTGATGTTGAGCTGGAAGGCCGCGCCGTTGGGCGCCGGCGGCGCGTTGAGCGAGCCGGCGGCCACGTCCACGTTCTGCTCGCGGATCGCGTTGACCACGTCACCGGTGGTCAGCCCGCGCATGGCGAGCTTCTCCGGATTCAGCCACACCCGCATCGAGTACTCGCCGGCGCCGAACAGCTGCACATCGCCGATGCCGTCCAGGCGCGCGAGCTGATCCTTGATGTGCAGCCGCGCGTAGTTGGACAGGTACAGCATGTCGTAGCGCTGGTCGGGCGAGATCAGGTGCACGACCATGGTCAGATCCGGCGAGCTCTTCTGCGTGGTCACGCCGAGCCGCTGCACCTCCTCCGGAAGCCGCGGCAGCGCCTGCGCCACGCGGTTCTGCACCTGCACCTGGGCGTTGTCCAGGTCCGTGCCGAGCGCGAAGGTCACCGTCAGCGTCATCGCGCCGTCGCTGGTGGCCTGCGAGGCGGTGTAGAGCATGCCTTCGACGCCGTTGATCTGTTCCTCCAGCGGCGTGGCGACGGTGGCGGCGATCACCTTGGGGTTGGCGCCGGGATAGGTCGCGCGCACGACCACGGTCGGCGGCACCACTTCCGGGTATTCGCCGATCGGCAGCTTGAACAGCGAGATCGCACCGGCGATCACGATCAGCACCGACAGCACGCCGGCGAGGATCGGCCGCTCCACGAAATATTGGGCGAGTTTCATGACGATTCCTGGATCTGTCGTTTGTAGGAGCGCCCTTGGGCGCGACCGCCATGCATCCCGGTCGCGCCCAAGGGCACTCCTACAGGGGTCATCAATTGCGCGAAGCGACCTTGCCGTTGCCGTTGCCGGCGCCAGCCAACTGGCTGTCGGCATCGAGGCTGCGGCTTTCCATCGCGACCAACGTGGGGCTGACTTCCATGCCGGGCCGCACATGCTGCAGGCCGTTGACCACCACCACGTCCTTGGCGGTGAGGCCGGCGGTGACCACGCGCAAGCCGTCGGCCAGCGGCCCCAGCGTCACCTTGCGATAGGCCACCTTGTGGTCCGGCTCCAGCACGTAGACGAACTTGTTGCCCAGGTCCGTGCCGACGGCACGCTCGTCGATCAGCGCGCGCGGCTTCTTGCTCGGCGTGCGCAGTTCCAGGCGCACGTACAGGCCCGGCGTGTAGCGGCCATCGTCGTTGTCGAACACCGCGCGCAGGCGCATCGTGCCGCTGTCGGCGTCGAGCTGGTTGTCGACGAAGTCGATGCGGCCGGCGTGCGGGTAGCCCGCTTCATCCACCAGTCCCATCGCCACCTGAGGCGCGACGCCACGCTCGCGGCGCAGCTGGTCGAGCTTCAGATACGCGTGCTCGTCGATGGTGAAGTAGGCATACACCGGATCGATGCTGACCACGCGGGTCAACACGTCGGCGGGCGTCACCAGGTTGCCGGCCGTGATCCGCGCGTTGCTGACGCGACCGTCGATCGGCGCGCGCACCTCGGTGAAGCTGCGGTCCAGCTGGGCCGCCTCCAGCGCCGCGCCGGTGGCCGCGGCCTGCGCCCTGGCGCTGGCCGCGGCGGTGGCGAGGCGGTCGGCTTCCTGGGTGGAAATGGCATGCTGTGCCAGCAGCTTGGTCGCGCGCTCGGCGTTAGAGGCGGCCAGCTTCTGCTCGGCGCGGGCCTGCTCGAGCGTGGCGGCGAGCCGGTCGACCTCGGCCTGGTAGGGCCGCGGGTCGATGGTGAACAGCAGTTCGCCCTTGCGCACCTGCGCGCCTTCCTTGAAATGCACGGCGGTGACGTAGCCGCTGACGCGCGGATGCACTTCCACCGTGTCCACAGCCTGCAGGCGTCCGGTGAAGGCATCGGTATCGCTGACCGGCCGCACCAGTGTCTGCGCCACGGTGACCGCGGGCGGCGGCGGCGCGCCGGCTTCCTGCGCGTGGCTTTCGCCCTGGCTGCCGAGCACTGCCCAGCTGCCGGCCGCCACGGCCACGGCCAGGCTCAAGAGGATCCATCGCTTTTTCATGTTGCGCTCCCGGGTCTAAAATTAGTGCACCGGTCGGTACAGAACCGGCGGAGGCCCGGGAGAATAGGTACACTTGCCGGTATAGAAAACCGCGGCTTGGTGCAATGCAATAGTGCCGCCGAGTCACGAATCACCCTGGAGTGGGCTCGATGGAAGACTTCGCAGCAATTTCTGCCTTCGTCCGCGTGGTCGAGGCCAAGACCTTTGCCGCCGCTGCCGCACAGTTGGGCATGACCCCCTCGGGCGTCAGCCGCGCGGTGTCCCGGCTGGAAGAACGCCTCGGCGCGCGCCTGCTGTTCCGCTCGACGCGCTCGCTGCGGCTGACCGACGATGGCGCGGTGTTCCATGCGCGCTGCAAGGACATCCTGGCCGACCTGGCCGAAGCCACCGAGGCGCTCGGCTATGCCAACCGCAAGCCGGTCGGCAAGTTGCGTGTGGCGGTGTCGCTGGCGGTGGGGCGCGCGGCGCTGATCCCGCGCCTGGCCGAGTTCGAACAGCGCTATCCGGACATCCGGCTGGAGTTGTCGATGAGCGACTTGCCGGCGGACTTGAACGGCGAGGGCATCGACTGCGCCATCCGCGTGGGCGAGCTGGAAGACTCCAGCCTGATCGCACGCAAGATCGGCTACCTGCGTAACGTGGTGTGCGCCTCGCCGGCCTATCTGGCCCGGCATGGCGCGCCGCAGACCATCGACGACCTCAAGCAGCACCGCTGCATTAACTACGTCTATCCCAACGGCCGCCCGCGGCAGTGGATGTTCGATGGCGCCAACGGCCCGATCGCCGTGGACGTGGACGGGCACCTCCTGATCAACGACGCCGAGTCGGTGATCCAGGCGGTGGCCGCGGGCCTGGGGATCACCCAGGCCCCGCACATGATGGTCGCCTGCATGCTCGACTGGGGAAAACTGCAACTGGTGATGACCGACACCCGCTCCACCGGCAAGCCGGTGTGGATCGTCTATCCGCAGAAGAAGCACCTTTCCGCCCGCGTGCAGGCATTCATCGAATGGGTACGCGAAATCTTCGAGCGGACCAACGAGCCGCAGTTCCGGACGCCGGTACCGGCTGGGACGGTCAAGCAGAGCGTGTCCGCCGCGGCTGCCTGACCGCGGTACGCGGCGAGCGCTGACAGACAACACAGGCCGCCTTGCGACAGGCTCCCGGGCCGCCCTCACGGGTCAGACTGCCTTCGGGAGAACGCCATGCGTCACGTCGCCAAAAGGGCATCGCTTTGCGCGTGCCTCCTTGCTCTGGGTTGGGGTGTGGCGCACGCCGCCGACCGCTGGCCGGCCTATCCCATGCCGACCAGCGATGCCGCACTGGATGCCGCCCTCGTGCGGATCAAGCTGCGTCCGACCTACGTGGCCTGCCTGAAGAACGGGCGCGACGCGGATGATGCGGTCGCCTGCATCCGTGCCGAGTACCCGTATCAGCACCGCCGCGTGGATCAGGCCTACCGCCGGCTTGCGACGCGCATGGGCCAGTTCCGGCGGGCGCCGCTGGACGACGAACAGGAGCGTTGGTTGCGCTGGCGCGATGCCCGCTGCGGGCGGGAAGAGATCGACATCGGCATGGCTGCCTGCGTGGTCGAGATGGATGCCGACCGCGCGACCCAGCTCGAAGAGCGCATGACCGCGCTCGCGCGATGACTCCACCCCGCGTGGCGAGGCCAGGCGTCGATGCCGTCAGGCCCCGAAGCGTTGGGTCGGCGGCGGATCCGGGCCGTCCGACATCAAGCCGTGCACGCGGCGGGCCAGCTCCTCCAGCGTGAATGGTTTGCGCAACAGTCCGGCGCCGGGGATGCGCTCGCCGATGCGCTCGGTAACCTCGCGCGTGAAGCCGGTCATCAGCAGGATCTTCAGGCCCGGTCGCACCTGCCGGGCGATGTCGGCCAGCTCCCAGCCGGTGAGCTGCGCCATCTCCACGTCGGTGAGCAACAGGTCGATCTGCGGATGGGCGTCCAGCACGGCCAGTCCGTCATGGCCGCTGGAGGCAGTGAGCACGCGATAACCCAGTTCGGTCAGTGCCTCCGCCGCGAATACGCGCACGCCGACGTCGTCGTCCACCAGCAGGATCAGCGTGGTGCCGTTGCCGCGGGGCAGGCCGCCGATCGTGCGGTCGGAGCGCGCCGGACCGGTCGCGGCCGCGCCGTCGGCACGCGGCAGGTAGAGGCGGATGGTGGTGCCCCTGCCGACCTCGCTCTCGATGTCCACGTGTCCGCCGGACTGCTTGATGAAGCCGTACACCTGGCTCAGCCCCAGGCCGGTGCCCTTGCCGGCCGCCTTGGTGGTGAAGAACGGCTCGAACGCCTTGCGCCGGACCTCGGCCGTCATGCCGTGGCCGGTGTCGGTGATCGCGATCATCACGTAGGTGCCGCTGGCCACGTCGGGGCGGCCGCTGGCGAAGTCCTCGCCGAGGAACACGTTGGCCGTCTCCACGGTCAGCCGTCCGCCTTCGGGCATGGCGTCGCGCGCATTGACCGCCAGGTTGATCAGCGTACTTTCCAGCTGGTTGACGTCCACCCGGGTCTTCCACAGGTCGGGCGGCTGTTTCAGCTCCACGCTGTAGATGCCCCCAAGCGTGCGACGGATCACCTCGGTGGTGCTGGCCACCACCTCGTTCGTTGCTACCAGCACCGCATGCAGCGGCTGCTTGCGCGCAAAGGCCAGCAACCGCTGGGTGAGCTCGCCCGCGCGGCGCGTCGCCTCCAGTGCGTAGCCGACGTAGCGGCCGACATCGTGGTTTCCCCGCGCCAGGCGCGCCTTGAGCAGCTCCAGGTTGCCCATCACCACCGCGAGCATGTTGTTGAAGTCGTGCGCCATGCCGCCGGTGAGCGCGCCCAGCGCTTCCATCTTGCGCGACTGGCGCACGGCTTCTTCCAGCATCGCCTGGCGTTCGGTACTTCGCCGCAGCGCCTCGCTCGAGGACAGCAGCTCGTCGCGCACCCGCATCATCATGCGGTGGCGCCGCGACATCTCGCGCAGCGTCAGCATCGCCAGTCCCAGGATCGCCAGCGCCGACGCCGAGGCGCCGGTCAGTACCCAGCGCGAGAGCAGGCGCTCGCGCGCCTGTTCGGCGGCAATGCTGCGGTCGCAATCGACCAGCATCGACCCCACCAGCGTGCGGATGCGCTCCATCAGTTGCATGCCCAGGTTGGACTGCACCAGCTTCGCCGCCGCTGCGTGTTCGCCACGGTCGTAGTAAGATAGCGTCTGCGCCAGCTCGGCCAGCTTGCCCGCGATGAGCGCGCGCAGCTCGGGCAGGTCGCGGCGCCGGTGCGGGTCCTCGATCTGGTGGTCGAGCGTCTGCATCAACGCCGTCAACCGGGCGCGGGCGCGGACGTACGGTGCCAGATAGGCCTTTTCCCCGGTCAGCAGGTACCCGCGCTGCCCGGTCTCGGCGCCCTGGATCGTCAGCATCGTGCTGCGAAGGGAGGCGCGCACCGCCTGGATATGCTGCTGCTGTTCCATCCCCGCCTCGCGCGCCGCCGCCAGCACGTAGGCTCCGGCCAGCAGCGAGGTCAACAAGACAAAACCCGCCGCCAGCATGATTCGCGACCGGACCAGGCTTGGTGGTTTCTCTGCTGCCATGAAGACGCCGTCGTATGCAGCCGGACCGGGGCGGCCAGCGCGCGCGGCCATCGTAGGCACATCCGGCGTGCGCGGGGCGTGGGCACCCTGGGCCGTTCGCGCACGGCGACTTGGGATGCCGCGCCCACGCCTCCGTTTCTCGCGCCACCGACGGTGTAGGCTGCCGTCGCATGCATACGCCGGGAGGGCGCAGGGATGGGGGCTGGGCTGGCAAGGGAAGTCGTACTGTGGGCCGCGCTCGTGTTGCCCGGAGCGCCCGCACGCGCGGCCGACGGACGGGTGGTGCAGACGTATCACCTGCAGGCCGGGTTGGACGTCGATACGGCCGGACAGGTCGCCCGGGTCGAATTGCCCAGGGAGATTCCGGCCGTGCTGAGCGCACCCGCCCAGGAAGCGATCAAGCGCTGGCGCTTCAAGCCCCCCATGCGGCATGGCCGTGCGGTCACGGCACGTACCTATGCATCGGTCGACCTGGTCCTGGCCAAGCAGCCGGATGGCAACTACGGCGTAGACGTGCGCTACATCAAGAACGGCCCGGCACTGGCGCTTCGGCCGCCCCGATGGCCGATGGAGCAGGTCGACGGTCGACTGACGATGGCGGCCGTGGTGCAACCGGACGGTAGCCTGACCGACATCAGGCTGGTCGCTTCCGAGTTCAGCAGCCCGCTCGCACGAAAGCAGTGCGCGCTGGCGGTGGAAGAGGCGATACGCCACAGCCGCGCGCTGCCCGAACGGGTCGATGGCAAACCGGTCGCCACCCGCGTGCAGATCCCGGTCACTTTCACCACGCAGGCTTCGGCGGGCGTTGCCGGGGCCAGGCCCGACCGGACGAAAGACGCTGGCGCAGAGGCTCGCGAAACACCTGAGCTGTCCGGGCAAGCCGTCGCGCTGGACAGTCCCGTGCAACCGCTGGTGGCCGAGCCGCGCGGTTGAGGCGCGGTGCCGACACGTAATGAACTGGCATCGCGCACGCGGGGCGTGCGGGAGCCATCCACGACAGGGGAAAAGGGATGAAGCCGATGACACGGATCACCGCCGCCGCGCCTGGCGCGGGTGCGAAGGGCACAGGCCAGCGTACCGGGCGGGCAGGCATGGCGTCGGCATGGGCGCTGTGCGCGCTGCTCGCAGCGGGCGTCGCGCCAGCGCGCGCAGCGACGGCCGAGGCACAGGTCGCACGCGAATACCGCGCCCAGGCGGCGCTGGATATCGGGGCCGACGGCAGCATCACCGCGATCGGGCTCTCCGGCGAGGTCCCCGCCACGCTTGTCGCGCCGGCAAGGGAGGCCATCGCGCACTGGCATTTCAAGCCGCCCGTGCGCGGCGGCCGCGCGGTGACGGCGCGCACCTACGTGCGGCTCGCGCTGCAGGTCGTGCGCCAGACGGGCGGCAATTACGGGCTGCGTGCGGTGTACCGCTCGAACGGGCCGGGTCTCGCCTTTCCGGTGCTCCCCGAATACCCGCGCAACGAGCTGCGCCAGCGCGGCCAGGGATCGGTCGTGATGGAAGCGATCGTGCACCCGGACGGCACGTTGACCGACATCCACGCAGCCAGCCATCGCATCAACCATCCCAATCCCGGTGCCTTCATCCAATCTGCCGAAGCGGTGATGCGCCATGCCGTGGCACAGCCGGAGCAGGTCGACGGACTACCGGTGGCAACACGCATCCAGGTGCCGTTCGTCTATGCGTTGAACAGCATCAGCCGCAGCGAGGCGCTTTCCAGGCAGGCAAACAGGGACGCCGCGCCCAAGGCACCCGGCGATGTCAGTCCGATCGGCGAGACGGTCGCGCTGGACAGCCCGGTCCAGCTGATCGCGGGTCCGCCGGGTTGATCGCCCGGCCGGGGCTTCAGCCGCCGGCCGGCAGCCAGAGCAGCAAGGCCACGCCCAGTGCGATGCGGTAGATCGCGAACGGCGTGAAGCGGTGCGTGCGGATGTAACCCAGCAACCACTTCACCGCGGCGAAGGCGACGATCGCCGAGACCACGAAACCGACGATCAGCGCGCTCCAGTCCTCGTGCACCGCGCCGCCGTTCTTCATCACCTTGAGCAGTTCGTAGCCGGTCGCCGCGTACATCGTCGGGATGCCGACCAGGAAGGCAAACTCGGTGGCCGCCGCGCGGTTGCTGGTGCCGGCCAGCAGCGCGGCGAAAATCGTCGCTGCCGAGCGCGAGGTGCCCGGGAAGATGCCGGCGAGCATCTGGGCGATACCCACCAGCACCGCCACCGTCCAGGTCACTTCGCGCCGGTCCGGCTGGCGCGCCGCGACCGCTTCGGCGCCGATCATCCAGAAGCCGCCGATGACCAGCGCCCAGGCGATCGGGGTCACCGTGTCGGGCAGCGTGAAGCCACACTTCACCGCGATAAAGCCAAGCACCGCGGTGATCAGGAACGCCACCGTGAGCTTGGCCAGGTAATCGCGGTTGGCCGGGTCGCGCCACTGCGTCAGCAGCTGCCACAGGCGCTTCCAGTAGATCAGCGTCACCGCCAGGATCGCGCCGGCCTGGATGCCGATGTTGAACAGGTCCGAGCGCTGGCCCAGGCCCAGTTGTTCGGCGATCAGCAGGTGCCCGGTCGAGGAGATCGGCAGGAATTCGGTGATGCCCTCGATGATGCCGAGCAGGATGACGCGGATCAGGTCGCTCACTAAGGGCTCTCCGGCACTTCGGTAAAGCGGCATAGCTTACGGGGAAGCGGGCACGGCGGCGTGAGGCCGGATTGCGTCGTTTTGGTGCAACGATCGGGCGAAACCGGTGCAGTCGCCCTTGTAGGAGCGCCCTTGGGCGCGACCGGAATGCTCTTCGTGCGCGCCATGGCGGTCGCGCCCAAGGGCGCTCCTACAGGGATCGGGGCTGGCACGGGCATTGCAGTAACGCCCGCATCCTTTCCCGCTCCGAGGCTTGCCCATGACCGCCCAGAAAGTGCTCGACCTGATCGCCGAACACGACGTCGAGTTCGTCGACCTGCGTTTTGCCGACATGCTCGGCAAGCACCATCACGTGACTTTCCCGGCGCACGCCATCGACGAGTCGACCTTCGAGGACGGCAAGATGTTCGACGGCTCCTCGATCCCGGGCTGGAAGGGCATCAACGAGTCGGACATGGTGCTGCTGCCCGATCCGGACACCGCGCATCTGGATCCGTTCTCCGCGCACACCCAGCTGATCCTGCACTGCGACGTGCTGGAGCCCTCGACCATGCAGGCCTACGGCCGCGACCCGCGCTCGATCGCCAAGCGCGGCGAGGCGTTCCTCAAGTCCACCGGGATCGCCGACACCGCCTTCTTCGGGCCGGAGCCGGAGTTCTTCATCTTCGACTCGGTGCGCTGGCAGAACGACATGGGCCGCGTGTTCTACGAGATCGGCTCCGAAGAGGCCGCCTGGTCCTCGCGCTACAAGTACGACGGCCAGAACACCGGCCACCGCCCGGGCGTGAAGGGCGGCTATTTCCCGGTCTCGCCGGTCGACTCGCTGGGCGACCTGCGCGCGGACATGTGCAAGGTGCTCGAATCGCTCGGCCAGGTGGTCGAGGTGCACCACCATGAAGTGGCCAACGCCGGCCAGTGCGAGATCGGCGTCAAGTTCAACACGCTGGTGAAGAAGGCCGACGAGCTGATGACGATGAAGTACGTCATCCGCAACGTGGCGCACCAGAATGGCAAGACCGTGACCTTCATGCCCAAGCCGATCGTCGGCGACAACGGCTCGGGCATGCACGTGCACCAGTCGCTGGCCAAGGACGGGCAGAACCTGTTCGCCGGTGAGCTGTACGGCGGCCTGTCGCAGATGGCGCTGTGGTACATCGGCGGCATCTTCAAGCATGCCAAGGCGATCAACGCCTTCGCCAACTCCACCACCAACAGCTACAAGCGCCTGGTGCCGGGCTTCGAGGCGCCGGTGATGCTGGCCTACTCGGCGCGCAACCGCTCGGCGAGCTGCCGCATCCCGTACGTGTCCAGCCCGAAGGGCCGCCGCATCGAGGTGCGCTTCCCCGATCCGATGAACTCCGGCTACCTGGTGTTCACCGCGCTGATGATGGCCGGCCTGGACGGCATCATCAACAAGATCGACCCGGGTGCGCCGGCGGACAAGGACCTGTACGACCTGCCGCCGGAAGAAGAGAAGAACATCCCGCAGGTGTGCGCGAGCCTGGACGAAGCGCTCACCGCGCTGGACAAGGATCGCGAGTTCCTCAAGGCCGGCGGCGTGTTCACCGACGACTTCATCGATGCCTACATCGAGGTGAAGATGAAGGAGGTCACCGCCTACCGTGCCAGCACGCATCCGCTGGAATTCCAGATGTACTACGCGATCTGACCGCAGCGACAGGGGTCGACGGGACGGGCGCCTCGGCGCCCGTCTTTTTTTGTAGCAGCGCACTTGTGGGCGGTGCTCTTTGTCCCCCGCGCGAAAGAGCATCGCCCACGAGTTGGCTCCTACGGAGAGCTCAGGGCCGCTCGACCACCAGCGCCACGCTGCCGTGGTTGTTGGCGTAGGCCTGCCAGGCGTCGTTGGCGTAGGCGTAGAAATAGCCGCTGGCGGCCGGCGTGAAGCGACAGCCGTTGCCGATCACGAAGGTCTCGCCGCGGTCGTCGCCTTCGCCATTGGCGACAAAGCCGATCAGTGCGCACCAGGGCGCCGACTCCACGCGCCGGGTGAACCAGAAATCGCTGTCGCCGTGGCTGGCGGCGTTGAACACGTGTTCCACCGAGCCCAGGGCGGTGGCCGCCAGGCGCGCGATGTCGGAGGCGTGGTGGCCATCGAGCTCACCGCCGGCGGGGGAGAACTTGGCGCCCGCGTCGAGCCATTCGCCCGAGGCGCCGAAGCGGTAGGTGACGCCGGCCTCCAGGTACAGCCCGGTGATGTTCCAGTGGGTCGAGGCGAACACGTCCAGCGCCGTCCGCTCGCCGCCCGCGAGCACGCGGGTGGGCCAGTAGTCGCCCTGCGCGAGCGGCGGATCGACCTGCCGCGCCAGCGCGCTCGGGTGCACCAGTCCGGCGAGCACGCTGGCCCTGGCCACCTGCGCCACCGCGCGCGGCTGGTTGCGGCCGAGTTTGAACAGGCCCTGCCGCGAGTCGTGCAGTACGCCTTGCGGATCGGGACGCAACTGCGCGCGCGTGTTCTCGCGCAGCCGCAGGCCGCAGGTCGCGGCTTCGTCGAGCATCCAGGCCAGCGCGATGTCGGACAGCCCCGCCTGTGCGTAACCGCCGCCGACGTCGCCGTGCACGCCCGGAAACCACACCTGGTGCACCCGGTCGGGACGACGGATGTTCGTCCACAGCGTCGGCATGAAGTCCGCACGGCGCTCGTCCATCGCCACCGCATGGCGGGCGTTGGCGATCATCAGGCTGATCTTCGTATCGTGGAACTGGTAGCGGCGAGGGTCGCCGATGAAGCGCAATACCGACAACTCCAGCGGAATGCCCAGTGCACCGACCGTGTCCCACACGCCCATGAAGTGCACGCCGATGGTGCCCTCCGTGGGTTGCCCGGGCGGCACGCCGTGGAAGGCCCAGCCATTGGCGTTGGCGAACGGCTTGCCGGACCGGTAGGCCTCGAACACCTGCTGCACGCGCGACCACACCTCGGCCGGTGCCAGCGCCGCGTCCGACAGGTCGAGCAGGCCGCTGTGCGCGAGCATCCCGCCCAGGCTGCGCACGGTGTAGGCACCGCGGCTGAAGCCGAACAGGAAAATCCGGTCGCCCGGCTGGTAACGCACGGCCAGCCACTGGTAGGCGCTCATGATGTTGCGCTCCAGCCCGGCGCCGGTGCCGCCGCCGACCACCCGGTCCAGCCAGCCGCCGTTGGTGCCCACGCCGGGGTGGTAGTAGACCTGCTGCTGCTCGTCCTTCACCGCGGCGTTGTAGAGCTTGGCCACGTTGGTGGGCGCCGGCAGACCCTGGTCGGTGTGCTCCAGGGTGTTCCAGGTGCCGTCGCAGCAGACGATCAGTTGGCTCATGGCGGTGTCCTCCCCGGTTGCCCAGGGCCGACCCTACGCGCGCGGTGGTGGCCGAACCGTCGTCGCCGTCGCAGCTCGGCATGCATCCGCGCGGTCGGTCGTCGCGTACCTCGCAGGGGCGGCGACGGGCCGCGAGGGGGACGTTGGATGAACAGGCAAAAGCGATGGTGGTGGATGGCAGGCATGCTCGCGGTAGCGACGGTCGTGGCCGCCCAGACGATCCCGACCCATGACGGGCAGGGCCGGCTGGTCGACGGTCAGGGGCGCGCGTTGTACGTCTACGACGCCGATGCCGTGCCCGGGCAAAGTGCCTGCACGGGCCCGTGTGCCGCGGTCTGGCCACCGCTGGAGGCGCCGGCCGCGGCGTCCGCACCGCAGGGGTTCGGCCGGATCGTGCGCGCCGACGGCCGCCGCCAGTGGGCCTGGCAAGGGCGCCCGCTCTACCGCTATGCCGGCGATGCCGCGCCGGGCGACGCGCGTGGCGATGGCCTCAACGGCACGTGGCATCGGGCGCTCGACGCGGCTGCATCCGCACCGGCCATCCATCCGTAACTCCATCCGGTGGCGCGCTTGGGGCGCGTCCCAGACAGGGAGACACCATGCACAAGCAACGGGGAAACCGGGCAACGCTGCTCGGCGCGCTTCTCATCGCCGCGACGGCGCCGGGCCTGGCGATGGCCGACGATGCCGGCACCAGCGGCAAGCTGCTGCTCACCGGCGGCGTGAGCCAGGTCGAGGGCGCCGCCGGTGGCGGGCTTACGCCGTGGGCGGTGATCGGCGGCTACGGCACGCGTGACCAGATCGGTGCGAACGCCTTCTACACGCGGGTGAACCTGCCCGACTACCACCTGGACGACGCCGGCGTGATGGTCGGCTTCTACAACCGCGTCGAGCTTTCCTACGCGCAGCAGCGCTTCAACACCGAGGACGTCGGTGCCGCGCTCGGCCTGGGACGCGGCTTCACCTTCCGCCAGGACGTGGTCGGCGTAAAGGTGCGCCTGTTCGGCGATGCGGTGCTGGAGCAGGACAGCTGGCTGCCGCAGGTTTCCATCGGCGCGCAGTACAAGAAGAACAACCAGGACGCGATCGTGAAGTTCGTCGGTGCCACGCGCTCGCAGGGCACCGACTACTACATCGACGCGACCAAGCTGTTCCTCGCCCAGAGCCTGCTGGTCAACGCCACCGTGCGTTTCACCAAGGCCAACCAGATCGGCATCCTCGGCTTCGGCGGCGACCGGCACGACGGTTACCAGGCGGAACTGGAAACCTCGGTCGCCTACCTGCTCACCCGCCAGTGGGCCATCGGCGCCGAGTACCGCATGAAGCCGGACAACCTCGGCATCGCGAAGGAGGACGACTGGTACGACGCCTTCGTCGCCTGGTCACCGACCAAGCACGTGTCGGTGACCCTTGCCTATGCCGACCTCGGCAACATCGTGATCAAGGACCGCCAGCGCGGCCTCTACGCCTCCGTCCAGCTCGGCTTCTGACAAGGAACAACCTCATGCTCAAGCAGTCGCTTCTTCCGTTGTTCCTGGCCGCCGGCCTCGCCGTCGGCGCGGCCCAGGCGCAGAGCGCCATGCCGGTGACCCATCCGGCCGCCGACCCGGCGCCGCGCGACCCGTCGCTCAAGCCGGTGTTCGACCAGTTCGGCGGCAAGGCCGGGCTGGTCGCGCTGATGGACGATTTCATGGCCAACCTGATGGCCGACCCGCGCACGCGGCCGTTCTTCGAGCCGGTCGACCGCGAGCACGTCAAGGCCGAACTGGTCGACCAGTTCTGCGTGATCCTCGATGGCCCCTGCACCTACACCGGCAAGAACATGGCGCAGGTGCACCGCGGGCTGGACATCCACCGCAGCCAGTTCAATGCGCTGGTGGAGGACCTGCAGAAGGCGATGGACAAGCACGGCATCCCGTTCCGCGCACAAAACAAGCTGCTGGCCAGGCTGGCGCCGATGCACCGGGAGGTCGTGACCCCGTAGTCCGGCGGCTGCATTGCACCAAGAGGGCGCAACGCCCATGATGGTGCAATGAACGAAGCCGACTGGCGCGCATGGGCGGAACAGGCGACGACCGGGCTTGGCCTGGTCGATGCCCGCTTGCAGCTGGCCTGGCTCAACCCGGCGCTGGCCGAAGCGCTGGAGCTGGGCCCGCGACGCGCCATTGGCCAGCCGCTGGCGTCGCTGCTGGGCGAGCCGGCGGTGGCGTCCCAGGCGGCGCGGGCGCGCGACGAACAACGCACCGTGCAATGGCGCGACCTGCGCCTGGGCGCGCCGGAGCGGCGGCTCGACGTGTCGTTGCAGCCGCTCGATGCCGAACACCTGCTGCTGGAAGTGCACGTGCTCGCGCCGCCACCAGCCGAAAGCTCCCCAGTCTCGGCCAGCCTGCGCGGCCTCGCGCACGAGGTGAAGAACCCGCTCGCCGGCCTGCGCGGTGCGGCGCAACTGTTGCAGCGGCGCGTCGCCGAGGCGGAGCTCAAGGCGCTGGCCGGCATGGTCATCGCCGAGGCCGACCGGCTGGCCGCGCTGGCCGATCGCCTGCTGCGTCCGGCCGGCGCGTCGCCGCAGGACGCGATCAACCTGCACGCGGTGCTGGAGCGGGTCGTCGCGCTGCTGGAGGCCGAACCTTCGCCGCTGGCGATCCGCCAGGACTACGACCCCAGCCTGCCGGAGCTGCGAGGCGATGCCGATCGCCTGCAGCAATTGCTGCTCAACCTGGCGCGCAACGCGCGCGAAGCCGGCGCGCGCCATCTGATCCTGCGCACCCGCGCCGAACATGGGGTGCGGCTGGGCGAACGCGTGCTGCGCACCGCCCTGCGGCTGGACATGGTGGACGATGGCGCGGGCGTCCCCGCTGCCCTGCGCGACACGCTGTTCGAGCCGCTGGTGTCCGGTCGCGCCGACGGCACCGGCCTGGGCCTGGCGATGGCGCGCGAGATCGCGCATGAACATGGCGGCGAGCTGCGCCACGCCGGCACGCCGGGCGCCACCACGTTCACCCTGTGGCTGCCGCTGGAACACGCATGACCCGCATGTTCTCCGAACCCTGTGGGCGCCCGCTTGCGGGCGATGCTCTGCGTGACACCGGACCGGAAGCATCGCCCGCAAGCGGG